>NZ_AP018268.1:7104489-7256278 GCF_002368435.1 Kalymmatonema gypsitolerans NIES-4073 | reverse complement strand
TGAGGCGGATTGTACATGCCAGGTGGTAAGTTACCTGGTGGCTGAGGCGGATTGTACATGCCAGGTGGTAAGTTACCTGGTAGAGATGGCAAGTTTCCTTGAGGTAAATAGGTACCGTTACTAGCAATTAAGGGACGTAATACCCAACGGTTGGGATTTTCTCTAGAAACGGGTTGCAGTTGCACTTGGTTTGGATTGATGACAGTTCCTGGTGCTAAATCCATGACAATACGAGTAACATCTGCGTTGAGTTGGGAAACGCGAATGGTTCGGATTGCTCCAGAAAAATTTTGCTGAGTGGGAATTCTACCCAACTTAGTACCAGGTAAATCTATAACAATGCGCGGGGGTTGAGCGAGGTAAAAGTGGCGGGGCTGTGAGGCTGCGGAGAGCGACATTTCTAGTTGTAACGCCTCTGGGTAAAAGCGCCAATCTTCCAGTCTGGCTACTGGCGCTACATAACGATTAGCTTTTTTAACTACTGGCGCTGCACTACGATTAGTTTTTTTGGTACTATTGCCAGTTTCAAGGGCGTACACGCTTAAAGTGTTGCCGTAAAGCATCGTTGCATACAAGCTAAACAAGCAAACCCGAAACAGATAGTTGCAAAACCGGAAAAAATGCTTATTCATTAATTGCTTATCCATACTCCTCACTGCTCCAGAAAACTCATTCACAATTGTCCATGACAACTGTTTTTTTTTGCTTGTCGGTTCTACCAGAGGTGTCAGATGGTAGTACGCTCAAATGTGGGGCGAATGCCCTACGTACTTTTACTAGACCTCTTGCAAAAGTCATTTTTGTGTATATGAAACCGCAGATGGACACAGATCAATACTAGTTAATTCTCTGCGTCCAATGCTTTGTGCATCTGCGGTTCCAAATAGCTTTCAATCTGATTTTTGCAAGAAATCTATTGAATATGAGGTAAGAACCTCTATAGCTAATTAACGATTTATGGTTAATGACTGTTTGACTGCTCAGATTGTTCATTTTCCTTTTGTGGTATTGCTATTAATCCAATTGCTTTGGAAGTACCAGTCACATTTATTTCTCCTCTTAAATCTTCTTTATCCGTCAGTTGGATTTGTATGTTAACTGGAATAGAGGAATTATCTTTCTGACTGATGTTTTCTTGTGTTTGAGAAGTTGAAAGATTACATAAGATGTACCTGGGAGCTTTTCCAGATAAACTCAATTGTCGATTTTCAAGTCTACCTGTCAGAGAAGAGGTAGTTTCAGATAATTTAGAACTTTTGGTATAAGAGCTAGCTGGAAGTAAAAATCCATTTAAGTAAATTCCTGACTGTTGAAGATTTAATACTAGGACATTTGATTTCTCGCATATTGGGAATTTTTCATTAAACACAAGACCATAACGACTTTTCATTGCCGGGGGTGCTTTGAGGTTGCTTTCTCCATAAGCAGTTACAACTTTAAACAAAAGTAAAACTGAACTGATTGCCACACCATAAAAGGTTAAAGATTTCAAGTTAAAATGATGCATGTTAAGAGAAAAAGAGTGTAATTTCAACACAAATAAATGATGAATTATGAATGCTGAATAATGAAAAAGAAAATTACCTTATTTCATAATTCATCATTTATCTAACTTTGGACTTCTGATTTATCGTTAGAAAGTACTGAGGCTAGGTGAGATGTGAATTGACTGTAGCGACGGGTAATAAGTAGTGAGGAGCGACACTTAATGGCGAGTTCATCTGTGTATCGTCCTAGGGAGTGACGTTCGATACCCCAAGCGCGGCTAGTACCAGCAATGGTGAGGTCAACGGCTTCTGAGGCTGCGACTACGGCTTGAATTGGCTCTGTGGCTTCGACTATTTGAATGTCAATGCGATCGCGTAAACTTTGAGGCATTTGCTCCATGATGGTCTGAAACTCGTAACTGAGTTCATTTTTGATTTGATTATCTTCCACCACGTGTAAAATCACCAAACGACAAGTTGGGCGGTTGACTAGCAATCTCAGAGCAAGTATGAGTGCTAAATCATCATGAATGTTTCCTGAATAAGGAACCAACAAGCTTTCTAAACGCTCTTCTCCCCGATCTATAAACACCGCCACATCCACTGGCGCAGTAGTGAGAATTTGACCGACTCGTCCACCCAAGCGATTTTGACTAAAAGCTGGGCGGTGCCATCCCATTAGAATTAAATTAGCTTGTTTGAGTAAGGAAATTTGTGCTGTTTCCCGTGCAACATTGTTTGATATGCGAACAATTGGATGTACGTAGGAGGCTGCTTCTGATGGTTCTAGACGTGAAATCAATTCTTCTAGCTGTTGGCGGCGCTCTGCAATCAGTCTATCTGCTTCTAGTGGGGTACTTTCAAAGGCATAGTTTTCTTCGAGCTCAATCAAACTGAGGGGATGAATAACGGCGGGTTGTTGGTAGTTGACAGCAATTGCTACAGCTAACTGCATCAAATCTTTTTGGCTAGTGGGATTTGCGACTGGAACCAAAATTCTGTAAGGACGATTGCTCTGATCCTCATCAGTAGAAGTGTCTATACCTGTTTCTTCTGGTTCTTGCTCAACCATATCTAACTTAATGAGCTTTTTCGGATAGGTTAGCTCTAGCAGTGGCGAGGTCATAAATGTTGTTACCAATGCCATAATCACCAGCATGGTAAACAGTAGCGGCGAAATGACTCCGAGACTCAGACCAATATTTAGTACGATAAGCTCAGTCAAGCCGCGAGTATTCATTAACCAACCGAGTGCTGAGGCTTGTCGGTTATCTATGCCACTGACGCGAGCTGCTACATACGTGCCAACGTATTTACCTATGATTGCGACTGCTAGCACAGCAAAGCACAGCGCCCATAACCCTGGACTGTTGAGCAAACCAATTTGCGTCTGCAGACCACTGTAAGCAAAAAACATTGGTAGCAGAACTATCAGGACAAAATCTTCTGTTTTGACTGCTATTTCCCGCACTAAACCTGCATTCTTGGGCATTATTGCCCCTACTAAAAACGCTCCAAATATGAGGTGAATGCCAATCAGTTCGGTAATTAAAGCAGAAGCCACTACTCCCACATAAATCAAAGCTAGGACAAATTGGCTCAGGCGTCTGGTGCGGCGGTAGTACTTGGCAAGGCGTTGCAAGAAAGTTCGCCCCACTGTCACCATCAAACCGATGTAGATCAGGGAATAGACGATGGTGGGGATAGCTTTGACAATGCTACCAGTATGTGCAACGGCGATCGCCACCGCCAACAAGCACCAAGCGGTCACATCATCCACTGCTGCACAAGTCAGCGCCAAAGTTCCCAAACGAGTTCCTTGCAAGTTGTTCTCAGTAATAATACGTGCCAGTACCGGAAAAGCAGTAATCGACATCGCCGCACCCAAAAACAGAGCAAAGGCGGTAAACGAGACGCTAGCATTGGAAACTAAAGGATACAGCAGTACCGCTAGCAGCGTTCCCAGTGAAAATGGTACTAATATACTGACGTGAGATGTTAAGATCGCTACTTCTAAATTACCACTCAAGTATTTGGGGTTTAACTCTAGCCCAATCAAAAACATGAAAAATATCAGCCCTACCTGAGACAGCACATTGAGGAAGGGAATTGTCTCAGGTGGAAACAAGGTAGCTGCTAACCCCGGAGCAACCAAACCAAAAAGAGATGGTCCGAGCATAATCCCAGCAACAATCTCTCCAATAACGAGTGGTTGGTTAATCCACCGGAAGGCAAGCCCTACTAGGCGTGACAGTCCAATAACAATCACTACCTCAACCAGAACAAGAACAACTGTGTGCATGTTTTCCTTACAAGCGACTATCCGGTGTTCCTAAGATGATTCTTTATATCGCTGAAATCTGTCAACCTTCTGTGGCTAAATTCGGATGTTTTACTGCTTGGATTGGATGTTAATTGTTATTAACACACAGTTTCAAATGTGATAGGTTATTTGCTGTTATTTTTCTTTATATATATAAATGATCACGGATTGTATGAAGCAGTGAATAACTGTGTAGCTGTGCTGTTTGGGAACTATACTAAGAACTTAATTTTCTGCTTGGCTTGCCATCAGTTCAGATTTATCATAACTTGTGCCATGGAGTAACAACGCAACTAATGGCGAAGAGAATTGACATTGATCCGTTGGGAATTTTTGCTCGCGTTGCCAGTATGATTGGAGCTTTACCGAATTACCATTGTGTAGCTTTGAACCTTGGTACCCCGACTTATTGAGCCGACACCGAAATCAAGATTGTGAAATTGACTCGGAACCAACAAAGACCGTTGGAATGGCCATCACCATCAACATTACTAAATTAGCAACCCAAAACAACATAACAACGCCAAAACCTACCAATGTCAAAGAGGAAAATGTTAATTGTGTGAATCCATCCAGCAGTTGCCATAACCGAAAAGCTGTGTAGAAAAAACCAATGGGTACAACAATACTTGGCACCAGCCAGCGACTAAAGACACTTTCACAGATAAGTTGCACGGCTACTATCAATAGGTAACTCCCCCAGAATAGCCATGAAGATGGTTGCTTCCAAGCCAGAACTAACAAGCAGATAGGTAATAAAACTCCAACAACCAAGGCTAACTTGACCCACCATCGCAGAAATTGCCATTGCTTCTGACTAAACCCAATTTCTGCCGTAAAGGGTAAACGTCGAGCTTTCACGCCGAAACCATAGCCAATAGCTAGACTTGTTGCAATCAGAATAAAGAGCGTAAGAATCAATCCATTATTAACTGCCATCTGCTCTTACACCTAACACGCTTATTCTACGAGTACCAGAATTCTATTGGTGCATATTATACTGTTTTCCGCAATAAGCTGACATACAACAAAATGGACAACTTTAAAGCAGTGATATCCTTATGACGAACTGAGTTGGTAGGAGGAACTGTAATTGTAGGAAGCAAAAGCTTCCCAATTCATCACATCCTCTAACAGAGTTTGATACCCTAAAGTATTAGGGTGAAGACCGTCGTTGCTTATGCGTTTGAGTCTCCAAGCTTCACCGCGATTTATCCATTGCTGGAAAATATCGAGATAAGGAATTCCCCGTTCGGTGCAAGCGACTTTAAGAGCTTCTTTGTAGCGGTATTGGTCAGCGTGATTGTAGTACAAGCAATCCAGAAATGGCATCTTAGCTTCATCAACTGGGACCATTCCTACAAATAAAACTGGACATAGTTGCTGCGCCTGATCAAGCAAAGATGCAATTTGCGATTCAAAAACGGCAAAATCTGTATAGTTTCGTCCATTTGGACGACCTAACCGTGCTGAATCATTGACTCCTACCGACAGGATAATCAAGTCGGGAACGTGGTTTCGCAGTTCACCTCGATGCCGAAATTCAACTTCTAGCCTTTGCGCTACTTGCAGGATGCGATCGCCCCGCACTCCCAAATTATAAAGAACATGACCGGCGCTGTCAGGTAGCATCCAACACCGTCGCAGTCTCTCGACCCAGCCACCTCCTTCTGGATCGCCAAACCCATATATTAAACTATCTCCTAGGGCGATAATCTTTAGAGGCTGGGAATGTCTTGGCACAACTGACAGATGCATTGAGGAATTTGCTTCAAATGTCTGCATCTTTAAAATATATATTTTATATCTCTATAGAATTCTATACATATCTATACCATTGAGCATTACCTTTCTTGTTCTTTCATGACTCTTTTTGAAAAGAGTTGATGAAGTAAGGGACGGGTGCATTTTTGCGCGGCCAGTTTTGAGACACAAAGCGTACCAGCACAGGTAGTGAGAGAACTATAAACAGGATACCGAACCACAAGCTATAACGTAATTGTTCTAACCTGTTCACGGCTGAGACAGTCTTCGAGCCATTTGAGAACAGTTCCATTGCGACTACAAAAGAATTATTCAAAGCATGGCAGGCGATCGGCACGATCAGCGAGCGTGTCTTGATATATAACAGCCCCAAAACCATTCCAACCATAGACAATCCCACGACATTTGCGTGTCCAATTCCGAACAACAGCGACGAACTCAACAATCCTGCTCGAATACCCCACTTGCTTGCCCAGCGCTGTAAAATAATTCCCCTAAAAAGGAATTCTTCAGTAATCGGCGCAACCACTACCAACACAATTACTCCCAGCAGGTTGAACAACAGTGGCGCATTTCTGTAAGGTGTTGGGTTGTTGGCAACGTCGCGTAATATTGCTTCTATAAATGATGGAGCCACTAATGACAGTAGGTAAAACAGTACTAGGTAGGAACCCATGGAAAACAGGAGCAACAGAATAACTAAGCCTACCATCGGTAACCACCTGTGGTTGCTTGGCAAACGACCAACTACATATCCGAGGTGAACTCCTAAGCGCTTAAAATCTGCCAATGTCCAAAGGCAAAGTAACCCGAACACGAAGATGTAAAGGATTAAATTCAAAACTAGAGGGTTGAATTTTAAGCCACTAGTCGCTTGAATTACTCCTAGCCCAATCCCAAGAACGATAGATATGAGTAAAAGCCGCAGCAGCAAAGAGCGAACCTTGAGATGGAGAAATGGATGATTGATATTTTCAGAATTCATAAATTATGAAGATACTATGCGTATGTGTAGCGATCGCCCAAGGGGCACGCAAGAGAGCGCAATCGCCTGCAAGTTCTTGCATTTCAGCTACTAGGGTGACTGATTTACCACCCACTTCAACCATTGTCTACAAGAACTTCACTACTTTTACCGTTATTTGTTAGACGCTAGTTTATCGGCAATGCGTGTTGTTTCTGGCAACCGATATTTTGTTGTGCAACGCAATACGTAATCAATTGCTGTTGGTAAACTGACTTTATGACCGCTAGAGACGTAGATTGGCTTGACTCCTACTCGCGTCCGTAAAACTGCTCCAATTGTTTCTCCTCTATGTATTAATGGTTGCCAGCTACCTCGTATATCTGGGATTTCCTCATGCTTACCAACTAATAACGATTTTGCTACACCAATTGTAGGCATATCCACAATTAATCCTAGATGACAAGCTATGCCAAATCTTCTAGGATGTGCGATTCCCTGTCCATCACATAAGATAATGTCTGGTATTGTTTTAATCTTTTCAAGTGCGTCTAAGACTGCGGGTATTTCTCGAAATGAAAGGAATCCAGGGATGTAGGGAAATGTTGTAGGACGGCGTGCGAGGCTGGTTTCTTGCAGCTGCAAATCAGGAAAACTTAGCACCGCTACAGCTGCACGGCTAATCGTACCATCTGCTTCAAAACCCATATCTACCCCTGCTACGTACTGTACAGGTTCTTTGAGTTTGTCTTCAGTTATGACCTCATCTTTTAGCTTTTCTTGAATTTTAATAGCTTCATCTACTGTCAAAGGCCAAGCATGACGTTGAGAAATCTTCATATTTATAGTTTGAGTTTAAATTTTGTGGCTGGCAAAATTGTGAGTAATAAGGGTATATTTACGGTTATGATGACATAATAAAAATAATTTCGCGCAAAGCCGCAAAGGCGCAAAGTACTATAGCAGTCCTAAATGATTCGTGAGATTCTCTGTTTATCTTTTCTTGGCGCTCTTGGCGTCCCTTCGCTTCGCTCGAGGGCAGGCTTGGCGGTTTATTCACGAAAAAATTCTCACAACTCAAATAGGATTGCTATATAAGACAGTATTACGCATTTCATACTATTTATATTTGGTAGATATGCTTTACAAATTTGCTGTCACCTGATTTGGCAAAAGAGAATTTAACAAACTATTAAAACTGGTATTCGATAAATCAGGTATGGATAGCGATAGCTCTACTTTTGTAAAGTCCCGTTTCATGGATTTACTATACGTTGGATCGTAGTGGAACTGTAACATATCTTGTACAAATAATTCCCACTTTTGAGCATCAATCAACTGATACCATTCGCTTAATTTTTCTTTTCCATAGCGGGATTTAAGTTTTTCTAGCTTGCTTTTTAAGATATCAGGATGAGTTGTTAAATGTGGGTATTCTTGTAAGAGAAACTGGACTCTTTGGGCAATAGGTAACTGAATTTCTACACAGCTAGCCTGTTTCATTTTCTCCCACAAAGACTGAGGTAGATAAACTTTTCCAATTTTGTTGCTTTCTGATTCTAACCACACCGTTTCAGCAGGATTAAAGCTTTGCAGTTGTTGCAATAACAGGGATTCAAAATATTTTTGAGAAGGTTGGGGTGAAGGTTTCCCTTCCCATTCTTCGCCAAGCAAAGAGCCGCGATGGTTAGCTAAAGCTTCCAAATCTAAAACTTGAGCACCGCTTAAGCGCATTTGCTGTAAAATATGGGTTTTGCCACTGCCAGTTAGACCACATAATATCTGATAAGTAAATTTTTCTGGCAAATTTTCTAATTGCTGGCGGACATAAGCGCGATAAGTTTTGTAACCGCCTTCAAGTAACGTTACGCGCCAACCAATTTGCGCCAGCACCAAAGCCATACTATTGGAACGTTGTCCACCCCGCCAGCAGTAAAGCAAAGGATGGTAGTCCTTTTGTTTTTCAGCAAAATGTTGAGTGAGATGTTGGGAGATGTTTTTTGAAACCAAAGCAGCACCGATTTTACGAGCGGTGAAGGGGCATACTTGTTTGTATATCGTTCCAACCTGGGCGCGCTCTGCATCATTCAACACGGGTAAATTAATCGCACCAGGGATGTGATCTTCCGCAAATTCGCTGCTTGAACGAACATCAATTATTTCACTGTATGTTTCTGTCCAAGGTTGCTGAGTGTATCTGGGTAAAGGTGGCATTAAGCAATTCTAAATTCAAAATTCACGCATTGAGAAAGCCTGTTTTTCTTCGTCATTCTCTTTAGATGCTGTGCAAATTAAATATGCATCATCTTTCTCAATTTTGACACTTCCATAACTTGATGTGTGGAAGGGTATAAGTTTGCTCTTTTCGGCAATTCTTTAAAAATCAAACCTGAGACAGATGTAATTATCTCTAAAATTTACTATCACTCCGATTGGTTGCTTGTTGACAGCGTAGTGTTATTGAATGCAACAACGAGGTTTGATGTTCGATATGATACAGCCAAATCTGAAAATGGTAATGTCTGAGAAATTCATGTAATGAAAGTGCATGCACTTTCACTACGCTGTCTTTTTCTAAAAGCGGAGAAATCAGTTCACTTAAGTAAACAGAGTAGGTGTGAGATGAGATTTGGATTACCCACATGGTTTCCTTACCCCAGTGCTTGGTTAAACGCTTTGATGCTATCGATGTTGATGACTGGGTTGGTAACCTTTACAAGGCGTAGCAATGGTTTGGACTCGTATTTTGCGAAATGGTCAAACAACCCAGAACTGTTTACAGTATCGGTAATATTGTTGCTTATATTACCAATACCAGCGATCGCCTTTTTCCATCACTTTTTTATTGGACGCCTGATTTCCGCCATTCCTGGAGAACGGACAAACAATATCAAGGGATTAGTTCCTGGACTCATAAGCTGGTGGGAAAGTTTATATAGCTGGCTTGTGTTTGTCCTTTCTACTCTGATTGCAATATTGTTTTCAACTCCTTTTTTACCTCTATTTCAACTCAACTACGAAAAAATTATTGACACCTACAACCAACCTCACAAAAATCTGCAAGCCATCTTTGCTATTTTCTGGATACTCAGTGCTGCTATTTTTTACCAAATCGAGTATTTATTTAAGTACCGTCTAATTTTTGCTGATGCTATTAGTAGTGAACCAGAAAGCACCCCGGAAAAAATTGATGAAGGAACAAATGTAAAACCGGAAAATAATCAGCAGAGTGAAATCGGTGCTACTGAAATTCAAAATAATGACCAAACATCTCCGAAAAAGACAACCGTGGTTGACTTGATTGTTAAATATCGCAAGTTACCAAAAAGAGTTTTCACACTTGTTTTGATTTCTTTAATATCTTTATGGATATACTTGTTCACTAATTTGCCAGAAGTTCAACAAAGTATGTCATATGTCAATCAATCTCTGGAAAATCGATTAGAAGCAACTCCTGAACCTACTCCGAAAAATAATACTTTTGAGAAGGCAATTGATAAAGGTAGAATTGCAGCTGAACTAACAAAGTCAGCACAAAGTACAGATGAGTGGAAAGTAGTTGTCAAACGGTGGGAACAAGCGATTAGACTTTTGGAAGAAGTGCCGCCTTCTAGCGACAATTATGCAATGGCGCAGCAAAAAATTTTGCAGTATCAACTTCATCGGGATTTTGCTAGAAAAAATGCCACATTGAATTAGTCAATTTAAATATCCTAAATTCATTTCAGTTAGCAGTCATTTTGTTAGGGTATCTCTCCGCTAACATACAAAAAGAACACTGGATTTACCCTTGAAGCAAACTATGTCAGGAAATACGACGCGGCGTAACTTCCTCATTACTAGTGTTGCGGTTGCAGGCGGTGTAGTAGGAGCATCTGCCTTGCAACAACAAGCAGCTGACACTGCTACACCACCAGCGACGATGCTAGAACGAGTGCTGGGACGCACAGGAGTGAAAGTCCCCATTTTTGGGTTAGGAGGAGCTGGTCAAACGCCACTCTCCTGGCAAGGAAGAGAACGTGATGCTGTCGCAATTATTGAGAAAGCGCTTGAACTTGGCATTCGTTATTTTGATACTGCTGCTGGTTATGGACCAAGTGAAGATTATTTCGGAAAAGTACTACCACCCCATCGCTCAAAAATTTTTCTAGCAAGTAAAACAGATAAAAGAGACCGTGATGGTGCATGGCGGGAATTGGAGAGAAGTCTCAAACGTCTAAACACAGATCATCTTGACTTGTGGCAATTGCATCACGTCTCTTTCGGTGAAGAACTCAACACCATCTTTAGTTCATCTGGCGCAGTCAAAGCTTTAGAAGAGGCGATGCAGCAAAAAGTCGTCAGGTTTGTTGGCATAACCGGACATCATGACCCAAAGGTGATTGCTGAAGGATTGCGTCGTTATCCCTTCCACACAACGCTTATCCCTGTCAATGCTGCCGACAAACACCACCCACGCCCATTTCTGCCAGTCGTTCTTCCGTTAGCACAACAAAAAAATGTCGGCGTGATTGCTATGAAAGTACCAGCTTATGGTCGGTTGTTCAAACCAGGCGGATTGGATGGTATGCAGCAAGCTATGGGATACAGTTTGTCCCAGCCTGGTGTTCACTCTTGCGTCATTGCGGCGGAAACGGTCAAGCAATTGGAAGAGAACGTGAATGTAGCCCGGGCTTTCCAACCTCTTAGCAATAAGGTATTAGCTGCAATTGAGCAACGTACTGCCGCAGTTTGGGAGGATGGCACATTTTTCCGAGCTTGGACATAGTATTCACTTTGGGTGTGTTAGCGCGGTTGCTAAAGCACCCTATAGCTTACTCATAAATCCTGTAGTTTTTTAAATCTGTTTCGGAAATTTGCTCTGCGAGGACTAGCCTGTAGTGTTTTTCTTGTACTACCTTGACTTTCTCGCTCTTGGTTCTATAATTTGCGGATTTACCCCATAATATCTAGCTGCTTGAGACATATCAAACATTAGTAAATTTTCGTTTCCTAACTCTTGTATCATTCCAGGTTTAGATGGACATACACCAAGAACTTTAATAATTTCTGACGCTACTGCCTTAGCTAATAACGGAGGAACAGAATTTCCTATTTGTCGAAATCCATGCCATTTTGTTACATGAAATCTGAACCAATCTGGATAAGAATGTAAACGTGCAGCTTCTCGCACAGTTATACATCTTGGGGTAAATGGATGAATTGGTCTAGCAGAAGTAAAAGCTCCTCTATTACTAGGAGTTCCTGCTCGAAGTGTGTTGCATATTCCTTCAGGAGCAAGTTTATAAAAGCGGCTGACAGGTTCTGTTTTCCCAGCGGGAGTAGACTCAAACCTTTTGATAGATTCTAAAGTATGCTTTGTTCTTAAACTTGAAGTGAGCATTCTAGAGTCATATTTTCGTGTATACGAAGAGTCGTTATCTGAAGAGCAAAGACCACGAAGTTGTCTTCCGTAATCACTTGGCTTTCCAAAGTTGGCAATTACCGAGTCTTTTTCAAAAAGCTCTATATAATCTTCGACTTCAGGTAGGTCGCCAATTGCATCCCAAACTGTAGGACTTAATGGGACTTGGTTATTTAACCCTGCTTTATTTAATTTTGCAGTTCTAGTGATTTGCTCAGGATAATTTGGTAATTCTAAATCCTGACGACAACCTAGCAAAAATAATCTTTCGCGATTCTGTGGAACTCCGTAATCAGCAGCATTTAAAACTTTGTAATCTTTGCGGATCTTGTAACCATTTTGCTCAAATTCATGAATGATGATTGAAATAAACTCTCTGTGCTTTCCCAGGGTCATTCCTTTAACATTTTCTAAAACAAAGTACTTTGGCTGCAATTGTAAAACTAACCGAATAAAATGATTAACTAGGGAATTTCGAGGGTCATCAAAAATACGTTTACCTATCAATGAGAAACCTTGACATGGTGGTCCGCCAAATACCACATCGATTTCTCTATCACCTATAGAGGAGCAACTTCTAATTTCTGCTCCTGTAATATCAACGACACTTTTACAAAAAACAGTCCAAAAAGGAAAATTAAATTCATGCGTTGCACAATGAATTGGATCAATTTCAATAGATGCACGCACGTCAAATCCTGCTTGCTCAAAACCAAGAGTCATGCCACCAGCACCAGCAAATAAATCAACAGCGATAGGTCTTTGTTTGTGGTTACTGTAAATCATCTTGGATTTTGAAGCTACCAATTAGGGATTTTAGATGAAAAATGCTTAAGGACGCTGTTAGTAACGCCTCTATCCTAAATTATTGACTTTTAGCCCAATTTAAGGTAATTTCCACGGCTTAAAAACAGCACGAAAAAAGGCTGAAAGTGGAATTAGAACAAAAACAAAAGATAGACCAGAGTGATGGAAACTATTGTATCTCGGCTTGACTTGATACAGATTTTCTGCAATGTGGATGATTTCTGTAAGTACTAGGAATACCTGTGGCAACTTAACTTTTCATTGTATCTGGATTCATGTAATTTTGAGGGTTTCCTAAGCTCTGATTTTTCCGTTGCTCATTTTCATTAATGCTGAACTATTGAGAATAATCCTTCCGTTTAAACACTCATCATTATCAACGTGCGTACACCCCACCCCAACCCCTCCCCGATATTTTAGGCAACTCGAGGTTCCCTCTGGGGATTAGGGGTAGGGCGGTTTTGGCGTAAGCCAAAGCCGGGGTGGGCTTTTGGGGAAATAGACACTAATCAACCGGACTTGATATCACATAAGTTTAAGAAACATCTGCATGATGACAAATGTCATGGTGCGCTCGTGACATTTATTAGATGGTTGTGAAAAATTTTACGGATATCTTAAAACTATCGAGTGAAGGGACGAGAGCAAACCTCAAACAAAACCAGGCAGTCTCAGTCTCAAAGCTATTTTCTTCTACATTTATTGCACAAAAGGAAATTCATATGGCAGTCATTAACGGCACTCCTTTCAACGACAACGGCACATTTTTTCCTGTAATTCATGGTACTGGAGAAAACGACACCATCTACGGTTATGAAGGCAACGATATTATCTTCGCTGGTGCAGGTGATGATCTTGTCTTTGGTGGTTCAGATAATGACAGTCTCTATGGAGGTGATGGTAATGACAGTCTCTATGGAGGTGATGGCATTGATACTCTCTATGGTGAACTAGGCAATGACACCCTCTCTGGTGGCAAAGGTATAGACACACTTGTTGGTGGTGTCGGTGATGATATTTATTATGTAGATACTGTCGAGTCCGTCAAAACAGGCGATACACTTTTCCCCACTTATACTTATGACAAAGTCGTTGAGAAATCGGGAGAAGGAATCGATACAGTTAAGTCTTACGTGGATGGTTACACTTTAGCCGCTAATGTTGAAAACTTGGAGTTAATTGGCAGCGCTGCGATCGCAGGTTACGGCAACGAGCTCGATAATAAAATTACTGGTAACGCATTCGACAACATCCTATCTGGTGGTAAAGGTAACGATACCCTGTCTGGTATGAGTGGCAATGATACGCTTGTCGGTTACGGCGGTGGAACCAACGAACAGGACACCCTAATTGGTGGTAGTGGAAAAGATACCTTCGTTTTGGGTTCCGCGATGGAAGTGTATTACTACAATCAAGGTAATAGCTATGCCAAAATTGTCGATTGGGAAGTAGGTGTAGATAAAATCCAAGTCCGTGAAGGGAACTATACTCTTGCAGAAAGCAATTTCAGTCTTGGTAGTAGCAATAAATTGGATACTGGAATTTACTATCAAAATGACCTCATTGCTGTGTTGCAAGATATCAGTAAGAGTCAGATTAACATACAACAAGATTTCGAGTTTTTGAAAGTTCCAGGCTAATGCTTAAACACAGATACTTAGGTGTTAGCTCAGCTATTAGCCAAAATGGTTTGACTGATGATTTGACCGGAAATTGGAGGGCGCAAGCCCCTAGTTTCTAATTATGGGCGACGCCAAGGGGAATTTATTCCCACTGTCGTATATAATATTCATGTTGGCTTGCCACAGGTGAGAATTCGTCGGTATCACCGATAAAACTACGACGTAAAATGATGGCAACAGCAAGGGCGCGAACAACCCTTAAAACGTATGGACTCAAAAGAGTACCAACCACCAGGAAAGGTGAGTTTTTGTGCATAAAAAGGTAGGGCGGGGCACGCCCAAACTCTGGACTACGTATTCCAGTACGCTTGTGGAGAGCAAACCCCTGGGTACACTTGCTCAAACTAGATGATGCATTCATACACGGTCATTCGGTGAGAGGAACGGCAGCGCCCTTGTGTATTAAAGTTAGCTCTGTGAAACTAGAATCCCCTGCGTTCTACGCATGGGGAGTGTCAATACAGTACACCAAAATCTTAGGGGTGCCGCGACTTGATTCTGTTAGACAATGTAGAGACGCGCTCTCATGAAAGCGTCTCTACACAATCTTTTTGATTAAAACAGGGATTTTACCTCCAATTTTCCAACAGTCCAATGCTTTTGTATTAATTTATACTCTAGTCTTTGTTGGAAACTCAGAGTTCTTCAGCCAACATAGAAAGGTATTAGCAAAAATGGCGGCTTGAGTGCGATCGCGTAAATTGAGTCGAGTCAGAATATGAGTGATGTGATTTCTGACTGTCCCTTCAGAAAGAAAGAGAGTTTGGGCAATTTCTCGATTGCTTAAACCCGTTGCAATCAAACACAAAACTTCTCGTTCTCTGATAGTGAGTTGCGCGAGTTCCTCTGGCGGCTCTTTTTGTGCTTCTGGCTCAGAAACTGGTACAACACTTAGCATCTTTTCCAGAATTCCGGGTCCGAAGTAAGTATACCCTTTGTGAATCGAACGAATTGCTGCTGCTAGTTCCTGTGCCGGTGTATCTTTCAATAAGTATCCTTTAGCTCCAAAGCGTAATGCTTTGGAGACATATGGAGTATCATCAAACGTTGTAAGAATCAGAATCTTTATGTCTGGAAACTGCTTGCAAATCTGCTCGGTAGCAGCAACTCCATCCATTACGGGCATTCGGATGTCCATCAACACGACATCGGGTTGAGAATTCCTACCATAAAGACTTTCCATCTGATGAATCGCTTTTTGACCGTTTTCTGCTTCTGCCACTATTTCTAAATCGGGCTGAATCTCTAATAGAGTTTTCAAGCCACGACGGACAATCTCTTGGTCTTCAACCAGCAATACCCGAATCATAAGTGAGTTAGTTATAAGTGAGTTATAAGAAATAATTTAAGAACCCATCCGCTTTTAACGGTGGGACACAACAAGGCAAGTTTTTTAGCAAGCGTAAAATTATTAAACTTGATATTGAGGTAATAAAACCTAAATTTACGAAATTTTAGTAAATATTTTACAATAATATTCGGTAATTCCCTCAAGGCTGAAATTTGCTCTTTGTTGGTTCTCAATCTGCTATTGTGGGAAATTTAGCTGCAATTAAACAACCTGTATTTGGTTCGCTGACAATCTCCAACTGACCGTTCAAGGCAGTGACTCGTTCCTGCATTCCCCTGAGTCCAAATCCCTTTGTGTTGCGATCCACCTGAAAGCCTTTGCCATTATCCTGAAGCATTAGAAATACACCAGAAGCTGTAGACTGAAGCTGAATCTGGACAGCACTTGCTTCGGCATACTTGCAAATGTTCGTCAGTCCTTCCTGTAAAATTCGGTAAATTGCTGTGTTTATCGAATCGGGTAAGTTGGGCGTAACATTAATATGGCACTCTAGCTTCACACCAGTTAGGCGATGAAATTCATCTGTAAGACTTGCGATCGCCCTTTCTAAGGAATGACCTTGCAGTGGCTCAGACCTGATCAGCGTAACTGATTCGCGTACTGCTTTCAACGTCTCTGACCCCAGTTGTTTTGCCTCCAACACAAATGCATGAGCTTTGTCCAAGTCCTCGTGCCATAGAGCCAAAGCAGCTTCAATTTGAATATTGAGTGCAACCAGCGAATGCCCTAGGGAGTCATGAATGTCACGGGCAATTCGATTGCGCTCTTCCACAGCCGTCATTTCCTGAATCCGCTGGTTAAGTTCCCGTTCTTGCTTTAAAGCTTTGAGGAGTTCTTTCTCTGCAAGCTGCAGACGGAAATTTTGAACTTGAAGTTGTTCTCGCAATCTACAACTTGTGAGTTGAGTTTCAACACGGGCGAAGACTTCCTCTAGTTGAAAAGGCTTGGTAATGTAATCTACACCTCCAACTGAGAACGCTTTTACCTTATCAAAGGCTTCGGTTAAAGCGCTAAGGAAAATGACCGGAATTTCGGAAGTTTGGGGATTTGCTTTCAACTGCTGGCAAACTTCATAGCCATTGAGTCCTGGCATATTGATGTCGAGCAAAATCAAATCCGGTGGTTGAGCTGTAGCACCCATTAACGCCATTGAGCCGTTTGTCACCCCCCGCACTTCATACCCCTGCTCGATAAGTATGTTAGATAACAGGCGCAGGTTATCAAGGGTGTCGTCAACAATAAGGATATCTCCCTTGTGTAATTTATTACCCTTCATCTTTAGAGCGAGTCAGAACTAACGAACAAGTATCTCTGGGAGCATCCGTTAACATTTGTCCCATATTCCGAGGCTTTTATTCTTATTGTTTGACTTTTGAAGAAGAAAAATAGCAAACTTTGAGGGCTGACGAATTGCGAAATGCATGAGGCAAACACTAAGTCAATAGTTCTTTATTTTACTCTAACTTAAGTCACAAAAGAACGTTTATAGTGTAAAAATACATATATCAATTTTTCCTTATTATAAAGAATCAAAGCTGTTGCATGAAAACTATTAATGAGATGAGGTTAGAAACTGAACTTCCAGTTGTTCTGACTGACCAAGAAGGATTTATCAGTTATGTCAATGATTCTTTTAAAACTGTTTTTGGCTGGAGTTCGGAGGAAATCGTTGGCTTACCCCTTGAAGTCATTATTCCCAGTAGCCTTCACGATTCCCACCGACTCAGTTTTTCCCGGTTTGTCATGACAGAAAAGTCTCATGTTCTTAATCATCCTCTCCTACTGAAAGCCGTAACCAAGGATGGAAAAGAATTCGAGAGCGAACATTTGATTACGGCACACAAGCAAGGAGAATATTGGTTGTTTGGAGCAATGATTCGTCCTTTGTAAAGCAATAATAATTTCGCAATAAGGTTGTATTTATGGAGAACGATCTTGCCCTTCAGTTGAGCCGACTGCGTTCAACTTTAGGAAAGATGGAGGTTGCACTAGGAGCTATTGATAACGCGATCGTTTGGACGGGTGAAGACACTGTTGTGCAATGGTGCAACACGGTCTTTGATCGCCTGCTTGATAGACCTCATATCACTATT
Source organism: Kalymmatonema gypsitolerans NIES-4073 (assembly GCF_002368435.1). Classification (GTDB taxonomy): domain Bacteria; phylum Cyanobacteriota; class Cyanobacteriia; order Cyanobacteriales; family Nostocaceae; genus Kalymmatonema; species Kalymmatonema gypsitolerans. The sequence continues at coordinate 7,238,403 of NZ_AP018268.1, read as the reverse complement.
CTGGGAAGGCAACTGATCGAGCTACTGCCATTAGCACAGCAGGGTCTAGAGATTTTACCCTCAGCACATCCAGTGGTAAAGGCACTCCAAAATCAACTCAAAGCCACTGAATATGAATTTCAACGATACGAGCAAACCTTAATCCTGGAAATTTCTGGCAGCTGTATTCAATTGGTCGGAGGCGAGAAATGTGCTGTTTTGGTGATTCGCGATATCACGGTGCGCAAACAGATAGAAGTCGCACTCAACCAGGCTAAAGAAGCAGCGGATGTAGCAAACAATGCCAAAAGTCAGTTCTTAGCAAATATGAGCCACGAACTGCGAACTCCTCTCAATATTATCCTGGGCTTTACTCAATTGCTTGCTAGAAGTAGCACTGTTGATGCCCAGCAACAGGAGTACTTGGAGACGATCGCCCGCAGTGGCGAACACTTGTTGAATTTGATTGATGATGTCTTGGAAATGTCCAAAATTGAGGCGGGCAAAACCATATTTCATCAAATTAACTTCGATTTAAAGTATCTTTTGGACACTTTGGAACAGATGTTCCGGTTAAAAGCCGAGTCTAAAGGATTGAAGCTGATCTTTGAACTAGCCCCTGACCTTCCTCAATATATTCGCAGCGATCAGAGCAAACTGCGCCAGGTTTTCATTAACTTGTTAGGCAATGCTGTTAAGTTCACCCAAGCAGGCAGAGTTATTTTGCGAGGAAAGCGGGGGAATGAGGAACAAGACAGACGATTGCGCTTGTTTTTTGAAGTCGAAGATACCGGCCCCGGTATTGATTTTACTGAACTTGAGCGTTTATTTGAGCCCTTCGTGCAAACTCAGACCGGTCAAAACTCTCAAGAGGGGGGAACTGGGCTGGGCTTGCCCATCAGTCAGAAATTTGTCCGCTTGATGGGAGGAGAGATTACGGCAGACAGCACCTTGGGCATCGGAACCATTTTTAAGTTTGATATCCAAACCCAGGAGGTTGAAGCCTCGGAGGTACAGGTTCAAAAATCGACTCAGCAAGTCAGCGCTTTGGCTCCGGGGCAACCGCATTATCGCATTCTAGTCGTAGAGGACAAACAGGAAATTCGCCAACTTATGATCGAGTTGCTGCAACCTGTGGGTTTTGACGTGCGGGAAGCTAACAACGGGCAAGAAGCGATCGAGTTGTCTGCCACTTGGCGTCCCCATCTAGTCTGGATGGATATGCGAATGCCCTTGATGGATGGGTATGAAGCAACCAAACGGATAAAATCGACAGGGGATTATGCCCCTGTTGTGATTGCTTTGACGGGCAGTGCGTTTGAAGAGGATCGCCTCATGGCTTTGTCTACAGGCTGTGACGATTTCATCCGCAAGCCCTTTTCCGCTGAAACCATATTTGAAAAGATGGCTGAATACTTGGGTGCCAAGTATATCTATGCCACGCAGGAAACAAAACTGCACCAACAGCCGATTCTCTCGGCAGACGAGATCGCAGATGCGATCGCACAAATGCCTGTTGAGTGGGTGGAACAATTACACCAAGCTGCGACGAGAGTTAATGCCAAGCACGTTCTCAATCTCGTTAAGGAGATTCCTCAGTCACACGCTTGTTTAGCTAAAGCCTTGACTAACCTAGTTCATGATTTTTCTTTTGAAGAAATTATTGCTTTAACTAATGCACGGTAGTTGCATATTTGTCAATCCTCCTGGGGATGTAAACCGAGTTCAAACGTGCACTCCGTTACAGTTCAAAATAATTCTTGTTGAGCCGTAACACACCCGAATTAAGGTTTTCTTTATAAACACGCTCTAATGTTGAAAATTTGGTAGCATTTGCAAAATTTCTTTGGCAGCGCGATCGCACACTCCCACTTCTCCCAAACGCTGCTGCATTTCTTGATAGTCTGCCAACATTTGCTGTTTACGCTCAGAATTGAGCAATAATTCCAGCGCTGCTTGGGTAATGTTCTCTGGTGTTGCTTGCTCTTGTAACAACTCTGGCACAATCGGCTTCATCATCACTAAATTAGGCGGCGATGCGAAAGGTATAGAACCTTTGAGCACAGTACGCGCAATCCAAGCGGTGATGGGATGAAGTCGGTAAATGACAACTTGAGGCACGTTCAACAGTGCCAGTTCCAGGTTAACTGTGCCAGATTTGGTGATTGCCATATCAGCGGCGGCGAGGACTTCCTGAGTTTTACCGGATACCACAGAACCTCGTAAACCGTATTGCTGTATTGCCTGTTCAATTGCTTCTCGGTAGATTTCCAGAGATAAAGGTATCCAAAAATGTACCTGGGGCAATTTGGCTTGAATCACTTGAGCTGCCTGAAACATCACAGGCAGAAGATGTTTAAGTTCTTGGCGACGAGACGCGGGGAGAAGAGCCACACTTATGACATCCTCAGCAATTCCTAACTGTGTACGCGCCGTTTCCCGACTGGGAAAGCTTTGAACTCTATCTATTAAAGGATGCCCTACCCAGGTTACATTTGCTCCTTTTTCTTGGAAATACCGGGCTTCCCCTGGAAAGACTGCTAGCAGCTTGTCTGTTATGCCAACAATTAAGTTGGTATTACGTGAGTTCAGCGACCAAACCCACTCTTGTGGTGCTATATAAAATACAACAGGTATTTGTGGCAGATTCCGGCGAAGATAGTTGCCTATGACAATATTTGGTGTCATGTAGTCGATGAGCACCACCAAGTCAGGTGGATTTTGCTTGAGATAGGCGATCGCCCGTCGCTGGATCTGCAGTGTTGGTAATACGTAAGGCAGTGATTCCAGAATACCTACTGAGCCAATTCTAGTAGTATTTTCTAAAAGGGTAGCTCCAACATTTGCCATTTTTTCGCCACCCAGCGCCACAATTTCTAATTCCAATCCAGCCAATGCCGCTTGACGCTTAAGTGCAGCAACTAGCAGCGACCCTTGCAAGTCGCCAGACACTTCGCCAGTACTGATAAATATTCGCATTTATAAATTTAGGAATAGGAAATTGGAGATGAGGGAGATGGGGAGGTGGGGAGAAATTCTAAATTTTGAATGAGCGAATTTTGAATTGATTCGTCCCCTTGTCCCCTTGTCTCATAACTTATGATTCGTCACTCACGACAGCTTTCCCCTTTCCAGGAATTAAGCCGCGTCTTCCTGGCATTTGAGAAAGTAGCAAAAAGCGACGCAGATGCTGTAACTGTTGGCTATCTCCTAGCAGTTCCAACTGTTCCAAGGATTCCTTAAAAATCATCTCAGAACGGTAAAGAATACGAAAGGCTTTTTTCAGGATTTGAAATTCATCAGTGCTAAAACCAGCGCGTTTGAGTCCTACAAGGTTGAGCTTTCGCACTCGCGATGGATTTCCTTCTACAACCATATATGGAGGAACATCTCGCTCAATGCGGCTCATGCCCCCCACCATTGCCAAAGTCCCAATATGGACAAATTGATGAATTCCCAAAACCCCGCTTATGACTGCTCGTGACTCTATATAAACGTGTCCGGCGATCGCTACAGAATTAGAAATAGTGACATTGTCTTCTATGACAGAATTATGACCTACATGGACATAAGCCATGAGTAGGTTACCGTTGCCAATGCGAGTTTCTTTACCTGTACCAGTGGCGCGGTTAATCGTGACGTATTCGCGAATGCGATTATCATCTCCGATTTTGACCCAGCTAAATTCGCCATCGTATTTCCGATCTTGGGGTTCCATGCCAATAACGGCTCCCGGAAAAATTTGATTTCGTGCCCCAATCTCCAAAGGTCCCTCTAGTACGGCGTGAGCGCCGATGGTGGTTTCAGGACCGACTTTGACATGCCCTCCAATCACAGCATAAGCACCGACTTGCACTGTAGGGTGCAATTCTGCATTAGGATGAATTACAGCAGTTTGATGAATTAGGGTTTTCAAGGGTGCATCTCCACAAGAGTCTTGAATGCTGAGCTTTGTAGAGACGCGCCATGGCGCGTCTGTACACGAATAAGTCATTTTGATTTAGTAGCCGAAAGTGTCAGGTGAGCTACTTATGTGTGAGGGCGTCGAAAATATAAAACTAAAATAATAATGCTGTTGTGAGTTGTTTCTTTTACTGATATCCTCATTCAGAATTCAGTAAAAGGTTCAGGAAAGGCACGTCACGGTCGTGCCTCTACCACAAAAGCAAATTTTCAGGTTACTAGGGAAAACATCAGTTCGCCTTCAGTAGCGAGCTGACCGTCTACTTCGGCACGCGCTTGCATTTTACCGAAACGACGTTGTTTTACCCACAACAGTTCCACAGTCATAACCAGTTGATCTCCTGGTACGACTTGACGGCGGAAGCGAACTTTATCGATACCAGCAAAGACAAAGAGTCCGCCTTCCATATCTGGCAATTGAGTCAAGACGACACCGCCTACTTGTGCCATTGCTTCTACAATCAGCACTCCTGGCATAATTGGACGTCCTGGAAAATGCCCTTGAAAATGGGGTTCATTGATAGTGACGTTCTTAATGCCAACAGCTCGTTTTCCCGGCACATATTCAATAATCCGGTCTACGAGCGCAAAAGGGTAGCGGTGAGGTAGCAGCTTTTGGATGTCTTCTATAGAGTAAATAACCTGGTTGTCAGACTTGCCTGTGGTGGCATTATCTGGCTGGTCATTGGTAGATGCTGGTGTTGTGGGAATATCGATGGTATTGACTTCTTTGGTGACGCTTGACATTGACAGTACGATTTATTTTCTATTGTTGTTTTTTGCGTAGGTGCTTGTTTGAACCTCCCCCTAAAAATGTGGATTGTGGATTGAGAATTGGCTTGTAGTGAGCGCAAAGAGCGCTTAGTACGAACCAAGTCCCAAATCTAAAATCCTTTGCGCCAGTTGAATGTGTAAATTGTGGCTGGCTTTGTACGCCAAAAAATGAGCGCAAGGGAAAATTCCAAGCAAGCTTAAATCTCCTACTAAATCCAAGATTTTATGACGTACTGGCTCATTTGCAAATCTTAATGGCGGATTTACCCAACCGTCTGGTCCACAAACCAGAGCATTATCCAAGCTGCCACCTTTAATCAACCCCGACTGCTGCAAGTGTTCTATTTGATGCAGTAAACCAAAGGTACGGGCAGGAGCAATTTCTAGAGCGAAGCTATCATCAGGGTTTCCCTTATTGGCAGTGAATGACCAGCTGTGCCATTGATTACCAATTGCCGGGAAATCGAAATCAATACCGTAGGTAAAGCGAGTTTCTGGGGCAGGAATGGCACAGACAAAAGCATCGCCCTGACGCACCCAAATTGGTTGGTCGATGAGGTGAGGAACTTTTTCCTCACTCAGGGTTTGTGACACTAAGCCAACTTGGGCGATCGCCTCTGTCCACACCTTCGCCGAACCATCCAAAAGTGGCACTTCTGGACCGTCAATTTCAATTCGGGCGTTATCGACTTGCATTGCAGCAAGAGCTGCTAGCAAATGCTCTACCGTGCGGACAGATGCCTCTCCTTTACCTAACTGAGTCGAAAGCACCGTTTGATTCACCGCTGCGACTTGCGCTGGAATAATTGGAGTATCGGGCAAATCTACACGTACAAAGTAGCGTCCACTTCCCGCTTCGGCTGGTTTTACCCGAACTTGCGTAGTGACTCCGCTGTGCAGTCCCACTCCTGTTTGGTTAATTTGCGCTGCTAATGTATGTTGTTGCATATTGTTTTTTGTCCTTTGTCATTTGTCATTTGTCCTTGGTCGTTAGTGATTTGTCGTGAAGAATGACTAATGACTAATGACTAATGACTAATGACTAATGACTACTTAGAATCTTTCGCCAATACCAAAGTTGATCCGGCTATCTCCATCATCGTTGATGCCGTAGTCAATACGAATTGGTCCCAAAGGAGACTGCACGCGCACGCCAACACCGTAGCCGTAACCAGTACCATTTTTGTTCAGCAACTGAGATGCTCTATTACCAGTTCCGAAATCGGAACCAACATCAAAAAATAGTGCGCCGCTAACGACTGAGAAAACTGGGAAGCGATACTCAAGCGATGCTTGTACGAAACTACGTCCACTGGCTAAGCCTCCTTCGTCATATCCTCGAATGGAGTTGCTACCACCGAGAGAAAAGGCTTCGTAGGGAGGTAAATCACCGAGGATTGTTCCCGCTTGAAGATTAAACGCAAGGGTTTGCGCTCCTTTGGTGAAGTTAACAAAGCTAACAGGGAAGTATTGGCTGTAGCTACCCCGCAACCTGGTTAGCAAAATACTCCCTAGTCCTATCGGCACCGACTGGTCAAGACCAGCGCGGAAGTAAGAACCACTGGTAGGTTGCAACGGGTTATTCCGCAAGTCCCGTGCAACGCCCAGTTGCAATAGCAACAAATCGTCTTGACCTTTCCCAGATTGGGTCAAGTTAATGAGCTCATTTGTACCTTCGAGACGCCCCAGGCTTCTAGTATCGCCATCAGCATCTTTGGTAGTAACTCGTTGATACTGCAAACCAGCTGAAGCTGTCCATTCTGACCTCTCGTAGGGATTTCTGGACAAGGGACGGGTGAAATTAACACCGCCTCCCAAACGCACAATACGAGGGCGATCGCCATCAGCATCAGGATTGTTGGGATTAAAAGTCTCAATGTTTTTATCGTCGCCTTCAAAAATCAATGAAATCGACTGACGGCGGAAGAGATTTGCCGTATAAGAAGTCCGGAAGGGGTCACCACCTATCCAGGGATCTGTAAAGCGCAAATCAAACAAAAACTCTCCCCTTGTTCCTACCTGCGCCTCTGCCCCTAATTTTTGATTTCTGCCATTGAGGTTTTGCTCCTGATAGCTGATTGAACCAAACAATCCACTGGCAGAACTCAAACCAGCACCCGCACCAATAGAACCACTGTTACGCTCAACCACGTTGACGACCACATTAACCTTGCTGGGGTCTGTACCAGGGTCAAGAGAAACATTCACATCTTCAAACAGCCCCAGTCCGAAGACCCTTTGCAAGTCTTTTTGCACTGTGTTGCGGTTGAAAACTGTTCCGGGCTTGATCTGCAGTTCTCGCGTCACGATATAGGGCTGCGTCCGTCCCCGGATCGGTTGTCCCTTGTCGTTTGTCACCTGACCTTCTTTATTGCGGAACTGAACTCGGATATTTTCTACCACCCCTTCTGTCACTTGCAAAGTGACAACTCCGTTTTCAGAGACTTGCGGTGCTCCAATTACGTTTGCCAGCACATAACCTTGGTCTTGATAGCGCTTGCTTAATTGCTTGATGCCCTCTTGTAAATCACGCAAGTTGAGGATTTTGCCATACTGGTTTTTAAATATTTCATCTGCAGTACCAGCAGGTAGTACAGAGGGAACATTTGCGCTGGCATTTGCCTGCACTTGCACCTTAGTTAGGACAGGGTTAGGTCGTACAACAAAGCTTACCCGTACTCCCACAGGTGTATCTTCTGGCACTGCTTGGACGTTAGAGAAGAAGCCAGTGCCAAAAATGGAGTTAATATCTTCTTGCAGTTGGGAACGGGTTGTTGTTCGTCCTGGTTGCGTGCGAATGGCTCTATACACTTGCTCTTCCAGTTCCGGCACGAGTTGCCCGCTTTCAGATCTAACCAAGACTTCAGAGACGAGCACGCGGGGTTCAGCAGCTTCTGGGGATTGCTCTGGTTGGGGGCTTCCTGGAGCTTGTGGAGATGTAGGTTCAGCCCCAGGTTGATTGCTACCATTTGGTGTAGTGGGAGTACCAGGAGCTTGGGGAGGTGTTTGTTGTTGAATGCTTGGGAAAGGTGTTTGCCCAGGATTTTGTCCCGGTTCAGCCCCAGGTTGATTGGTACCATTTGGTGTAGTGGGAGTACCAGGAGCTTGGGGAGGTGTTTGCTGCTGTTGAATGCTTGGGAAAGGTGTTTGCCCGGGATTTTGCCCCGGTTCAGTCGCAGGTTGATTGGTACCACCTGGGGGAGGTGTTTGCTGCTGTTGAGTGTCAGGAGCGGGTATTTGTTGTTGAATGCTTGGAAAAGGTGTTTGCCCAGGATTTTGTCCCGGTTCAGCCGCAGGCTGGTTGATATTTTCCGGTGCAGGAGTGGGATTGGGAGCTTGGGGAGATGTTTGCTGTTGTTGAGTGTCAGGAGCGGGCGTTTGCAGAGGATTTTGTGCAATTGTTGAAGATCTGGAGCTTCTTGGCAATATGACCTTTTTTGTCGCTGTTGATGCTGAAGCTGGGAAGATCCCGACTTTGTACTGTTGATTGCTTAAAGGTTTTAAATCCTCTGCTGTCTGTTTAGAACTGTTGGGGAACCCTGTCGTTGTTGACTTTTCTGTGGAACTTGGCAGTACGAGTTCCGGCTTCGCTATTGCTGCTGACGAAGCTGGGAAGATCCCGACTTTGTACTGTTGATTAGTTAAAGGTTTTAAACCCTCTGCTGTCTGGTTTAAATTTGAAGTGTTGGGCGTTTGTGCATTTGCACTCAGCGAACTGCCAAAAGGGGCTGCAATCGCCACAACTGTGACTAAAACGGGAGATAAGCGCATTTTTTTTGGATTCCTCTTCACGTCCACACACCATCACTAGGCAATCATGCTCTCAACCAAAGGTTAATGTAAAAATTACATTCTTAATTTTTGCCTTTTACCTTTATAAGGCAAATTGCAAAAGGCAAAAGTGGATAAGAATCATTTGTTTTTCTTTTTTACCAAAGTATTAGGCATTGGGGATCAACAATTGGGAATTGGGAATGACTTAGTCCCCACTCGCCAATTCCTTATCTGCTTCAATTGCTTTCCACAGCTTTGAGTACTCGTTGTAAAACCTCCTGGTAGGCATTCTCTACATTCCCCAAGTCTTGACGGAAGCGGTCTTTGTCCAGTACCCGAAGATTCGGGTCACGCACAGCAGAATTGTCCCATAAACGACAAGTGTCCGGACTAATTTCATCTGCCAATAGCAATTGCTGTTGTGAGTCCAAGCCAAACTCCAGTTTGAAATCCACTAAGGTAATGTCGCACCGCCGGAAAAAGTCACAAAGAAACTTGTTGATTTGTAATGCTAGATGGGTAATGGTATCTACTTGTTCCGGAGTTGCGAGTTCTAACAGGAAAAGGCGATCGCCTGTTAACAATGGATCTCCCAATTCATCGTTTTTGTAATAAAACTCGACCAATGGCTGTTTTAACACAGTCCCCAGTGCTAATCCTGTTTGTTTACAAAGACTTCCAGCAGCAATATTCCTCACTACGACTTCCAATGGCAAAATCTTCAACGCCTTTACCCGCATTTGATTCGGAGCAGGGCTGTCTATATAGTGAGTTCTTATACCATGCGCTTCTAGCTGTTGAAATAGTTTACTAGAAATGCTATTATTTATATTTCCCTTACCCTGGATGCTACCCCGTTTTTGGGCGTTAAAGGCAGTTGCATCGTCTTTAAAATCAGCTAATAAAATTTCAGGATCATCCGTTGTGTAGAGGATTTTAGCTTTGCCTTCGTATACTTTTGTTTGAACAGACATGGCGAAAGGTAAAGTTATGGGCGATGAGCAGCTTTTATGCTTTTAGGCTTAACCATTTTATCTTTAGTCATCAGTTATTAGTCATAAGTCATAGACAAATGATCTATGCACCCACAAGTTCGCTTGCTTTGGGGTGAGACGCTAGTCTTTGACTAGTGAGTCCGTTTGTAGATAAAAGTATAACTGTGTACACTATTTTGTAATAATTTTTCGCTAAATAAATTGGTAAAATAAAATAAAAAAGTATATAAAGATACCTTTTTCTATGGCAGTTTCCACTCAAGTTGAATACAATCATCGTTTAAAGGCACAAAAAGTCAGTAAGCAACCAAAGGAAACTCAACCAAAGTTGCCAACTATTGACTTCAAAGCCGAATACAGGGGGGGATTGAGTAAATGGAGAGAAGAATGGTAGATAAAGAGAATTTTCTCTATCCTCGTGGCCGCTACTACGGTCAAGTGAAGCCAGAAAACTTAGTTTTCAATGCGAACTTACAGGAATTTGCCCAAAGAATAAGTTACATTTGTAACTTAGAAACATCAGGCAAAATACCACCGGATCAAGCCTATGAGCAAATTAAGGATCTTTGGCAAAACTTAAAACGCTCAAAAAAAGAATTGGGAATCGGTGAAAACCCTTTCCAGGGTGACGATGGAAAAAGTGAATAAATAAAAGTGAATAAATTATGAATCATTAATAGCGGGAGCGTTCCAGTTTCATAATTTTTTGATTACTTTGTCAGCCTACTGTAGACACCATCCCAAGAATCACTGGGAGCCTGATTAAGATAATGATGAGCCCGTTCTAAGTAGATAGCAACGGCTTGGTCTTCGGGTTGAATTTTTTTGGCGGCTTCAAAGCAGGCAATAGCACAGTGGAAATTGCGCGACAAATAAGCAGTACGTCCATTGTGGTAATAAAACAAAAATTCCTGAATGTTGGCATCTAAGGGAGTACGGCGATCGCCTATCAACTCATAGATACTAACTGCTTGGTGTTTCCCTTTGACTCTAATTCTGTCTAACTCACGTACCCAAATCAGGTCACTGCACAACTGGTACGTAAATTCACTTAAAATGATATCACAACCGTATTCCTTAGTGACTCCTTCTAGGCGGGAACTCAAATTCACGCTATCTCCGATAACGGTGTAATCCATCCGTTTTTGTGAACCAATGTTGCCGGAAACCACTTCTCCGGAACTAATGCCAATACCAACATGGATTTGTGGCTGTTGCAGGATAATTCGCCGCTGATTAAATTCTGCTAATCGTTGTCGCATTTCCAACGCCGATTGTACTGCCCGCCAAGCATGATTATCGGTCAACGGCAGCGGCGCACCAAATACTGCCATTAAGGCATCACCAATAAACTTATCCAGGGTGCCTTCGTGGTTAAAAACAGCTTCGACCATTGTTTCAAAATACTGATTCAGCAAGGAGACCACTTCGGCAGCACCGAGATTTTCTGTCAATGTGGTGTAACCTCTGATATCAGAAAACAAGATAGTCACGTCTTTGCGTTCACCCACCATCAAAGCATCTTCCCCTAGTGCCATGACTTGTTCTGCGACGCGGGGAGTCAGGTAGCGGTACATGGTGGTTTTCATGCGTTTTTCCTGACTGATATCTTCCAATACCACCAAACCGCCCCGTACGCCTCCTTCTGGGTTAGTCAAGGGGTTGACAGTCAGATTGATACTGCGTTCGATTTTCTCGACACTACTTGCATCAAGGAACGTCAACCGAGGTGAAATAGGGAGATTCCAGGGAATGAAAAAATTTGGGTTGGTGCGATCGCGTATTGCCAGAATATAAAGTTTTGATTCTTGAGGAGTTAACCGTGTGGACATATCCCCCAACTTGAAAGCACTGCCGTTATTCAGTCCTGAGTTTTTCGTTTCACTCACCATTTGGCACTCAGCACTCGGTACTAATACCAGTCCTACCGTCAAACTTTGCTCTGGGACATAATGTTTTGCCCCAGTTTTTAAACTATCTTGAAGGCGGAATTGGAGATTATCAATTGGCACAACTTCCCACACGAAACGACCAATCAAGTTTTGTTCCCAAAGATGCTTGTTGTTCTTAGGGTTTGCTTCTTCCAAGGGACAACCCAAGAGCTGCAACGCTGCATCATTAATAGTAACAATTTTACCTTCCATATCCGTAGAGATTACGGCATCCGAAAGACTTTGGAGAATATCTTTTTGATACTGTTTTTCTAATAATACATTTTCAAACAAGCGGGCATTTTCTAGAGCAATTCCTGCCTGGATATTAAAAGCCCGCATAAATTCTTCATCAGAGGCGGTAAAACTACCTTGATGCTTATTAATTAACTGCGTCACGCCAATCAATTCATTGGCGGAATTAAACACTGGCAAACACAGGATATTACGAGTGACATATCTCGTCTTCTGGTCTGTCGTGGGGTCAAAACGCGGATCTTTATAAGCATCGGCAATATTCAGCGCTTCACCAGTGGACGCTACATATCCTGCAATGCCTTTGTTATCCGGCATACGGATTTCCATCATCGTTTTATCATCCGCAGTTGCCACTTTAGTCCACAGTTCCCCCATTTCTTTACGATATAAAAATAGAGTGCTGCGGTCTGCTTGCATGAGAATCCGGGCTTGCTCCATGACGATTTGCAAAGTGGCTTCTAAATCCAAACTTTGCCCCAAAGTCTGAGTCGCGCGTAAAAGAGCAGTTGCGCCTCGTTGATTGCGAGCTGCAACATAGAAAGACTGGCAACTTTCCAAAATAATGCCGATAGAAGAGGCAAAGTCTCGAAAGTGCGCTTCATCTTCGTGATTAAACGGAATACCTCCAGTTTTATTTGCCAGTTGCACCACTGCCACAACCTGGTTTTTGCTGCTCAAAACTGGCATACAGAGTATATTACGAAACTTGTACCCCATTTGTTTTTCTAGTTCTGGGCTAAAGAGGGGGTGAGTAGAGGTATCAGATATGTTCAAACATTGAGCTGTACTGGCAACATGACCAGGGATACCAACGGTAATCGGAGTACGAATTTCTATAGCCCTTTGCGTGTTATCCTGGGGAACTTTTGACCAGAGCTGACCTTTGTCATAGTCAACCAAAAAAATCGTGGTTTGCTCTGCCTGGAGAATTTGACCAATTTTGAGTGTAATCGCCTCCAGTACCTTCTCCAGCATGGTTTCTAGAGCTTCATTGTTAATCAGTTCAATTGCCCTAAGAAATTGCTGAAATTCGGCTGTGATAAAGTCGAGCAAGCAAACAAATTCGTTAACAGAAAGGTCTTTGACACGACGCAGTAACGAGTGAGTGCGATTAACCTGAGTCAGTTCAGTTAATGTAGCCAGGACGCTACCAGCATTTAGGAGGGACATGGGGATTTAGAATTTTAGATTTTAGATTTTAGATTGGGAAATGGGAATGGGGTATGCCCTATTCCCTATTCCCTGATTATGCTTATGCCGCCCTTGGCAATTGAGAATAAATAACTTTTTGATAGTAGGTTTCTAGCTGGCGTGTAGCAGCAGCCCATCCCCAACGTTCTGCTTCCCGACGCGCGTTTTGACGGATAGTTTCTCGTTCTTGTTGCTGTTGCAAAAGACGAACAGTCGCTCTTATAGCACTTTGAACATCTGCTTGGGGCTCAAAAAGATATCCATTCACCCCGTCTGTCACAATATCCGGAATGCCGCCAGAACGCGCTGCAACTACCGGACACCCACCTGCCATAGCTTCTAGTAGAACTAATCCTAGTGTCTCCGTCCGAGAAGGAAAAATAAACGCATCAGCACTTGCAAAGGCAGAGGCTAATTCTGTACCGCCAAGATACCCAACAAAGTGAGTATTTGTTCCAGCAAAGTGTTTTTCCAGTGCTTGGCGGTGGGGACCATCTCCGACTAACGCCAGCCGTGCTGAGGGTATGGCTTCTAAAATTGGTTTGATGCGCTCAATTTCTTTTTCGGCGGAAAGACGCCCGACGTAGAGTAATAAGTGGCTATGGGGATGATTTTGGGACAAGCGCGATCGCATTTCAAGACTTGCAAAGTCAGGATGAAACGATTCCGTATCCACCCCTCTTTGCCACAAATCTACCCTTTCAATACCGTGTGCTATCAATTCCTGCATCATTGCTGTGGAGGTACACAGATTTAAAGCTGCTTGATTGTGACCTGCCTTCAGTAGTTCCCACAATAACCCTTCCAGCATTCCTAAACCGTAATGCTGAAGATACTGAGGCAGGTGTGTATGATAAGATGCAACTAAGGGAACATTCAGGGTTTTGCTATAAAATATACCAGCTACCCCCAAGACAGCTGGGTTCACGACGTGAATAATATCTGGCTTAAACTCCTCCAGAGTATCACCAATTGCTGGACGAGGTAGTGCCATTTTTAACTCTGGATACAGTGGCAGGGGAAAACCCGAGACACCATATACTTTAGCTCCTTTGTATTCAGTAATGCCACCATCTGGGGCAATTACCAGGACTTGGTTCGCATTGCGCTGAAGATGGTCAATAGTATGACGTAGGCGTGTTACAATGCCATCAACCTTAGGCAAAAAGGTTTCGGTAAATAGGGCGATCCGCATAAAAAAATAGTCAGTACCACCGAAATTTGTAATATAAAATAAAGGCAAAAATCAATGTGTAGACGCCAGGTAGACTTTGCTTTGGTCACAGGGAACCTCCGCAAAACAGCTTTCCGTAGGGTAGTATAAAATTATCAAGTGAAGAATCGCGTATTTCACTGTTGATTCTTCTCATTCATCATTTTAAAAACACTGGTCGTCATACTGCGCGAGAATATGACGACCAGATTTAGACAACCGATTAACCAGCACTCTTGCTAGGCTAATACTCCCGCAGGCAACTGGTATTCGTCGTTTATGTACCCTAAAAAAGCGCTTTGCGGTTTGCGACCAGCCATGACGCAGAACTTATCTTTTTCGGGTCAAGCTTAGAAAAAAGAGCCAGCCGTTAGAGCAACTTTATCTCATAGCCGTGTGAGTGAACTAGTCAATAAAGGAAGGCTGGCTCATTTTTTGACCCAATGCGACGAAACCCTGAAATGGTAAGAACCTGCCATTTTTAAATGGATCAGCCCAAGGGCTTGCTATATCCACTTTCCACCATGTCCAACACAACTGATACTGAATTTGAATTACAACAGTTGTGAGTTGTTTGTTTGTGATCAGCCGCATTCAGGATTTACCTAATTTCTCCGCCAAGAGACTTTAGGCAAGATTTGATTTTGATCAACTCGATGCTGGTACTTAATAGCAAAGTTCAACAAAGAATCGAGAAGCGAATCAGAAAGATAATGGGGCTGCAAGCCAAGGTCCAGCAGTCTAGTGTTTTTGGCGTTGAAGTAATGTTCTTCTCTCTCGACTCTGGGATTATCTAAATGATTGATTTCCACATTCAGTCCCATTGCGTTACCCGCTTTTTTCACCATCAGCGCTAAGTCGCCGACGCTAAATTGTTCGGTAAACTGGTTGAACACGCGGAATTCACCAGGTTGGGCTGGGTTAGCTACAGCTAGTTCAATACATCGGACGGTATCTCGAATATCCAAAAATCCCCGAGTTTGTCCGCCTTTACCGTAAACAGTCAAGGGGTGACTAATGGCTGCTTGAATACAGAAACGGTTCAGCGCCGTTCCAAACACGCCATCGTAATCAAGGCGGTTAATCAACAGCTCGTCCATCCCTGTTTCTTCGGTTAAAACACCGTAAACAACGCCCTGATTTAAGTCTGTTGCCCTTAATCCCCAAATTCGGCAAGCAAAGTGGATATTGTGGCTGTCATGGACTTTGCTGAGATGATACATTGAACCGGGCTGCTTGGGATAAGGTAGGGTATCTTTACGCCCGTTGTGTTCTATGGTGATGTACCCTTCTTCAATATCAATGTTGGGCGTGCCGTATTCACCCATTGTCCCCAGTTTGACCAAGTGACAGTTGGGAAAATCTTCTCGCATCGCATACAACAAATTTAACGTACCAACTACGTTGTTCACTTGGGTGAGAACTGCGTGTTCGCGGTCAATCATCGAAAAAGGTGCTGAACGCTGTTCGCCAAAATGCACAAGTGCTTCTGGCTCAAATTTTTGCAGCACCTTCTTCAGGAACTCGTAATTAGTAATGTCGCCAACAAAAAGGTCGATTGATTTACCTGTCAAATCGTGCCAGCGCTGTATGCGTTGCTGAATGGGCGTAATTGGGGTAAGAGTTTGCACTCCCAACTCATTATCCCAGTGCCGCCGCACTAAACTATCTAAAATACCAACTTCATAACCGCGATTTGAAAGGTAAAGTGCGGTTGCCCAACCGCAATATCCATCTCCACCAATAACCAGGACTTTCATTTTGACCAGTTTTTACTCGCTGATAGCTAAATCTAGCAGGTTTGTGTCACCTCTCAACTATCTTTAGATGGGGGAATAAGCAAGCGGGGGAAATAAAAATGCTCTTTATCTCCCCTTGTCTTGTTTCACTCAGGACTTATGACCGAGGAGTGCGATAGTGCTGAGCAATCTCGTAAAACAAGAAGTTAACTTGGGTCTACGATTTGCCGATTTTCAGTTTTGAGGCAAAACTTTGGCTTATGACAGAGTTGAATTAAGAAATGTAACAATATTGCCGTCAAAACATTTTGCTGTCTTGACAAGCAAAAGGGAAGCCGATATCGTAAGATACATACCCGGGTAAGACCGTTAAAGAGTAATATGCAAGCTAAGCAAAAGGTAACACTGTATCTGTCGCCAGAACTGCACAGGAAGTTGAAGGTTCGTTCAGCAATTGACTCCGAACCGATGTCAGAACTTGCTCAACGCGCCTTAGATTTCTATTTGGCAAACTCAGAGTTAGTAGAAGAAGTAGAAGCATCATCATATGGAAGGACGCACAGAGTTCACTCTTGTCCAACTTGTGAAAGTTCATTAGTGCTACGCGATGGGGAATTGGTCACATTGGGTAAGCAGCCAGGAGTGGTAGCTCAAAAAGAGCGTTTTGCCATTGATGATATGGAAAGAGATGAAACTAATCAGAAGGGTAAGGAAGAGTTAGTTCCTTGCTAAATAGGAATTATGAATTTTAAATTCATAATAATAGCCTCATCTCTATTAAAAAAAGCGATGTCTGTACTGTCTGTAAAGGTCTCAAGTAGGTCGATTGTATGAAAGAAGAGCTCAACATCCTCATTCAAGCTCAATACCCTCTAATCTACCTTGTGACCTCCGAGGAAGAGCGGGCTGAGCAGGCAATTTTTACAATCGCTCAATCCTCAAAGCCGCAGCGAAGGGTCTATGTGTGGACAGTAACGCACGGCATCGTGGAGTATGGTCAACCCCGGAATGTCACCCAACACAATACCGTTTCTCCAGAGGCGGCAATTGAATGGATCATCCGGCAGAGAGAACCAGGTATATTTATTCTTAAAGATTTACATCCATTTATTGATGCGCCCGCGACAACAAGATCATTACGTGATGCGATCGCTGGGTTTAAAGGCACTCAGAAAAACATTATCTTGATGTCGCCTATGCAGCAAGTTCCCATTGAACTGGAAAAGGAAGTTGTCGTTCTCGATTTTCCGCTTCCAGACATGGGTGAATTAAATAAAGTTTTAACGAGCCATATAGAACAAAATCGTGGGCGACGGCTAGCAACAGAAGCGCGTGAAAAGCTTCTGAGAGCGGCGTTAGGATTGACTAAAGATGAATCTGAAAAAGTCTACCGTAAGGCACAGGTAACTAAGGGGCGTCTGACGGAAGATGAAGTAGATATCATTTTATCTGAGAAAAAGCAGCTTATTCGGCGTAATGGTATATTAGAATACATAGAAGAAGACGCAACGATTGATGCTGTCGGTGGCTTGGATGAATTAAAGAAGTGGCTAAAACAACGTTCTAACGCCTTTACAGAAAGAGCGCGCGAATACGGTTTGCCTCAACCGAAAGGAATGCTGATCTTGGGAGTTCCAGGATGTGGTAAATCTTTAATTGCCAAAACGACCTCTCGGCTATGGAGTTTGCCACTACTCCGGTTAGATATGGGGCGAGTGTACGATGGCTCTATGGTGGGTCGTTCGGAAGCAAACTTGCGTAATGCTCTAAAAACAGCAGAATCGATTTCCCCAGCAATTTTGTTTATCGATGAATTAGATAAATCATTTGCTGGTACGACAGGCTCTTCTGACTCAGATGGTGGTACTTCCAGCAGGATTTTCGGATCTTTCCTCACCTGGATGCAAGAGAAAAAATCCCCAGTATTTGTTATGGCGACTGCTAACCGAGTTGAGCGCCTCCCGGGTGAGTTCTTGAGGAAGGGTCGGTTTGATGAGATTTTCTTTGTCGATCTCCCCACACCTGAAGAACGCCAGCATATTTTCAATATACACCTCTCCAGCCGTCGGGAAGACATCTCGCGATTTGACTTAGAACAGCTATCTAAGATGTCTGATGGATTTTCGGGAGCAGAAATTGAACAAGCGATTGTTGCGGCAATGTACGAAGCTTTTGCCCAAGATCGGGAGTTCACACAATTAGATATTATTGCGGCACTTAAAGCCACGCTACCGCTGTCTCGTACGATGCAAGAACAGGTCACAGCTCTTCGAGACTGGGCTAGACAGCGAGCAAGACCAGCCGCATCCTCCGTTGCTGAATATCAGCGAATGGAGTTCTAAAAGCTTTCTCCTGCTACCACAGGGGGAAAGGCTAGCGTCAAAAGCTAGCAGTTATGAAAAAACCGCGTCTTGGTAAACGCGGCTTCGCTTAAAACAAACCGTTGTCTTTTTCTCTACTTTCTCTTTGGAGGAAACCCAAATGTCTCACTTTAGCACTCTGCGTACCAAAATCACCGATGCAGAAATCCTCAAGGCTTCCCTGCGCGACTTGGGCATCACTGTAAAGACCGAAGCTGATGTTCGTGGCTACAACGGTCAACGTGTTCGTTCCGACATCGTTGCAGTTTTGGAAGGCGAATATGACCTCGGTTGGTCTCGCAACAGCGACGGTTCCTTCGATCTGATTGCAGACCTGTGGGGCGTTGCTAAGAAGCACAATCAAACCGAATTGATCAACTCGATCAACCAGAAGTATGCCGTTAACAAGACCCTGGCAGAAGTGAAGCAGCGCGGTCTACAAAATGCCAACGTTAAGTTGGTATTGCAATAGTCATTTCTCTGCGCGTTCCCAAAGCTGCACGGGTTAACCAGGTCTATAGCGGTTAACCCGCTTTTTTTACCGGACTGAGTTTGCGCTCAGTCCGTTAATCTTTTTTTCCTTTTATGAATTTACCATAATAGAGACGCATTTTTCTTAACAAACTTTTTTTCGCAACTAGGAAGTAGGGAGTCGAATTCCCGATTCCCTACTCCCGAGAACCTTGAGCTAAGCCTTGGCGACAGGAAACTGCACTTCCGTTACATATGACTCGTTGTCGTGTTCATTTCCACCAATAATATAAACCTCGCGGTTAGAACCGATTATTTTATATCCATTCGTTTCAATCCAAGCTGGTAAAGCAGCATAGGCTTGGTTAATCGTGTTATAACTGCCGTGATGAACTACAGTTGCCATTTTTTCTACACGTGGTAATTCATAAATCAACACGCGGTTAGTACTGCATACCTCACCCTCAAATGAGATCACAGCTTCGCCATCCACATCAGACTGTTTGTATCCAGGGTCGTGCCATATCGCGCCGCAATAATCACCTTCTTTCACTCCGTGTTGCTTGAAATACTCTAATAACTCATCGTATAGTCGTCCTATACAGGGATAATTTGGTAACGTTTCCCTGATTGCTGCAACTTTTATCGGCTCCACGGTTTTAAGTACAACTTCGTAATTAGGCATAGTATCCTCCTGTTCAATTTGCTTAAGTCTTGCTTCCACACGTAATAGCCGCGCCTGTTCTTCCTCAACTAACCTCTGAAGTTCCGCGTGCTTGAGTCGCAACATCCCGCGGATTTCCACTGGTGACAAATTCTCGTCTAGCAGCTTGGCAATTTGCTCGAGAGAAAAGCCTAAGTCTTTAAACGCCAAAATGCGATTAAGTCGAGGTAACTGGTTAGCCAAATAGTACCGATACCCAGTAAAGTGGTCTACATGAGATGGTTTGAGCAGTCCCAGTTGGTCGTAAAGGCGCAGTGCTTTTACCGTTACATGGCTGAGTTTGGAAAAGTCGCCAATTTTTAGCATTACTTGACCTCTCGCCTTGCTGGAGTTATGAGTGATGAGTTATTATTCTTAGTTCTCAAATGCTCATTCCTAACTCTTGCTACCAGTACACACCCTCCTGTAAGGGCAAAGTCAAGGGCGGTATAGAGGAAATTTTTCATGTGAGCAAATGAATCAGTTACATGGGATGCTAGTTGATTAATTAGTTTTTACGTGCTGATGTCTGTTATTTCTTCTGTATCTGTAACTGTTCCAGCGACAACTGCCAATTTAGGACCAGGTTTTGATTGTATTGGTGCGGCTTTAACGCTGTACAACGAGTTTAAGTTTACTCGCCTAGAACACGGGGAAATGGAAATTACTGTCTCGGGTGCGGAAGCTGAACGAGTTGTGACTGATGAAAGTAATTTGCTCTATCAAGCGTTTGTGAAGTTTTATCAACACATAGAGCAGACACCGCCACCGGTACAAATCGATATTCATCTTGGTGTTCCGCTGGCGCGGGGTTTGGGGAGTTCGGCGACAGCAATAGTCGGTGGGTTGGTTGGTGCTAACTTGTTGGCGGGGGAACCTTTGAGTCAGTTGCAAGTGATGGAGTTGGCGATCGCTCTGGAAGGACACCCGGATAATGTGGTGCCGGCTTTGTTGGGGGGATGTCGTTTGGCGGCGACGGGGGTGGAAAATGAACCGCAGAGGCGCAGAGAGCGCAGAGAGGGGGAAGGAGAAAATTTTTGGGAGATTTGTGAGGTTCCTTGGAGTGAGGATGTTGTGCCGGTGGTGGCAATTCCGGATTTTGAGCTTTCAACCAAGGAGGCGCGGCGGGTTCTGCCAACTGAGGTGAGCCGTGCAGATGCGATTTTTAATACGGCACATCTGGGGTTGTTGTTGCGTGGTTTGGAAACTGGTACGGGTGATTGGTTGCGAGCTGCTTTACAAGATAGGTTGCATCAACCTTATCGCAAAGCATTGATTCGAGGTTATGATGCTCTGCACTCTGCTGCTGTTGCTGCTGGCGCTTATGGCATGGTCATAAGTGGTGCAGGTCCAACGCTGTTGGCTTTAACAAATAAGGCTGATTCTGAAGCTGTGGCGGCGGCGATGGCAGCTGCTTGGATGGAGGAGGGAATTAAGGCAGAGGTGCGATCGCTTTCTGTTGATACTCAAGGGGCAAAAGCAATTCAAAATTCAAAATTATAAATTCAAAATTATTTTTTTGAATTTTTCTACACCTGTTTTTTGGGAACTTGCAACACTAATATATGTCTTTGAGGTTTGTGCAATATCCTGGAACCACCTTTTATCGGTTCAAGACGATTCCGGATCCTAACGTTTTAGCAGTTTAAAATTTTGATAGATTTGTCAACCGTATCATAAACTTTTCATTGGTTAACTTTATCTATCTTTTGGCTTCAGTAACAATAAGTCGCAGTACCAAATATCCCTCTTAAAACAGAGCTAATATTACAATTTTTGACGGTGGCTGGAGCCACCGTTTTTTGTTGACTTAGTAAAACTTTACATTTAGAATGAATTTTGAGAGCTTTTAGTAGGTATTTATTCTTATCGATTCTAAAGATTTGATTTTTTTAGAGGAATCGCCTTCACAAAAGTATGAATTCCTTAATATAATGTAATTAAAAAGAAAAACGTAAAACGATTGTCAGTGATGAACGCTATTGAGTTTCCTTGGATAACAACCATAATTCTGTTGCCGATAGTGGCTGCTATAGCCATTCCCTTAATCCCAGATAAGGAAGGCAGAACTGTTCGCTGGTACGGTTTGGGAGTTGCGCTCACGAACTTTGCGTTGATTATTTACGCCTTTTGGCAGGACTACGATTTTCACAGTTCTGCATATCAACTGGTTGAGAAATATGCTTGGGTTCCTCAGTTGGGTTTGAACTGGTCTGTTGCAGTTGATGGTTTGTCGATGCCTTTGATACTGCTGACAGGCTTGATTAACACACTTGCAATATTCGCGGCTTGGAAAGTTACCAACAAGCCGCGTTTGTTTTATGGTTTGATGCTGGTGATGTACAGCGCCCAAATTGGCGTGTTTGTCGCCCAGGATTTGTTGTTGTTCTTCCTGATGTGGGAAATTGAGTTGGTGCCAGTGTACCTGCTGATTTCGATTTGGGGAGGAGAAAAGCGCCGCTACGCAGCTACCAAATTCATTCTCTACACTGCTGCTGCATCAATATTCATCTTGGTAGCAGGCTTTGCAATGGCATTCTCTGGAGATACTGTCAGCTTCGACATGGCAACTCTGGGAATGAAGGAATATCCCAAAGCTTTTGAACTTCTGGTTTATGCTTGCTTCTTGATTGCCTTTGGTGTCAAGCTACCGATTTTCCCGCTGCACACCTGGCTACCTGATGCTCATGGTGAAGCGTCAGCACCTGGTTCGATGATTTTGGCTGGTGTGTTGTTGAAGATGGGCGGTTATGCACTCATCCGCATCAACATGGAGATGTTACCCAACGCTCATGCTTCCTTTGCTCCAGTCCTAGCAATTTTGGGTGTGGTGAACATTGTTTACGGTGCTTGCTGTGCCTTTGCTCAAACTAATCTCAAGCGTCGCTTGGCTTACTCCTCGATAGCGCACATGGGGTTTGTCTTGATTGGTATTGCTTCCTATACAGAGTTGGGGATTAGCGGTGCAATGCTCCAGATGGTTTCCCACGGTTTGATTGCTGCTAGTTTGTTCTTCCTCTCTGGAGTCACTTACGAGCGTACCCACACCTTGATGATGGACAAAATGGGTGGTATCGCAAAAGTCATGCCCAAAAGCTTTGCTTTGTTCACAGCCGGTGCAATGGCTTCTCTAGCTTTACCCGGAATGAGTGGTTTTGTCGGAGAGTTGATGGTATTCATCGGTATTGCCACAAGCGATGTCTACAGTTCTAGCTTCAAAGTCGTCGTCGTGCTGCTATCAGCTGTTGGTGTGATTCTGACTCCGATTTACTTACTGTCGATGCTGCGTGAAGTGTTCTACGGTAAGCAAAACGAAGAGTTAGTGCTAGATGCAGTGGTAGCGGATGTCAAACCCCGCGAACTGTTCATCACCGCTTGTCTGTTGCTTCCCATCATCGGAATCGGCTTGTATCCCAAATTGGCGACACAAACATACGATGTGAAGACTATGCAAGTCGCAAGTCATGCCCGTCAAGTTCTACCAATTGTCGCCCAGCAGCAACCATCAAGTTTATATTCCCGTATATTTACAGCCCCAACATTGGCTGATTCACAAGTTCCAGGTTTGGTTAATATTGCTGAGTAATATCTGTTCACAGAAGGCTGGTGCTATTAAAGAATCGTAAAAAGATAATATGGGGGTGATTCTGAAATCACCCCCTAAAATTTTTAGTACTTTTGTCACATCGGGTTCATGACTTTTGTCTCATGAAATCGCTCAGTAGAATCTTTATTATTAACACGGCATTAACATCAAGCACTCTAAACCTGACCCGAATTAGATACGGGTTAGGTTTTTTTTAGTTCGATAAAAGGGTCTTGTCGGTTTTTGGTGATGAGTAGCAGGTGCGTTAAGGCACCTATGCTGAGGGAATTTTGGGCAAGCGATGCTCCGGAGGAGCCGCTTCGCGATCGCCGATCAACAAACAAAAACCAGAAGTCTAAAATCATGTTAAACGTCATAATCGTATCTCGAACTGCCCTAATGAAATATCTAGCTTCCGTCGGTCTTTTAATGACCGCTTTACTAGGCGCGTTAGTTTCCCAAACAGCGTCAGCCGCCCCGCAGCTGGCTGGAATCTCCTCTACTGACCTAACCAATCAAGCACAGACTAGCACTCAAAACCCTACAAATCGGCAGATTCATATTGCTGTTATTGGAGAAGTAACGATTCCGGGGGCATACTTTCTGCCAGACTCTGCACCATCGGATGAGCTTGTTACAGAGTCCCAGTCATTGGCTACTGTGACTAAAGCGCTTCAGGCGGCTGGCGGAATTACTGTTCATGCTAATGTCCGTCGAGTTCAAATCCGTCGCCAGGCTGCTAACGGGTCGAAACAAACAATTGATGTAGATTTGTGGAAGTACTTGTCAAAACAAGACTTGAGTCAAGATATAAGGTTGTACAACGGCGACGTCGTCGTTGTACCACCTGTGGAATAAAGGGACTTTCAAATGACACAATGATTTTATACAATCGCACTCTGTGTCCGCTTGTGGCGATTGCGCGGAGCGCAGTGCCGTTCGCGGAGCGTCTCCGTCAGGAGAAGGCAATCGCACTTGATTATTACCTAAACTCTAACAATTTTTCTACTGTTAAATTAATTATGACAAAGGACAAATGACATCCTTAACGGAAAAAAGTGCAATATACTGATAAGCACCATTGTTAACAAGGAGGAGGCTGTAGCCTCCTAGCCCTCGTTCCCAGGCTCAGCCTGGGAACGAGAATATAGAGGCTCCGCCTCTCATTGATATTGGTGCAAGATGTCAGATATGTGACATCCTCCTACACTCACCCGATAGGGGAGTGTAGGCTTCCCAACCTCGCGATTGAGATTTCCTGGTTGTTTCCACCTCTAGGGTGTTTCACCACTTACCTAGAGCAGCCTCATGACTTACTCCCCGGCAGACCGATTGCCCAGGCGGTTTCCGTTCCGCACAGCCCGTGCGTACTGACTACCAATCGATTGATACGAATTGGAGTACACCTATGTACTGTGAAGTTTTTACCCAACTACAGAATTGGGCACATCTGACCCAAAGTTTTTAGCTGGAACCCCCTAACTTAAATTGTCTAGGTTCAGACCAGTTTATGCCGTTTGCGCTGTTCACCACGTTGCGGGAGACGTGTTCGTTTGAGTCAAGGCAACCGTTGGCTAGACGGTGTATTAATTTTATCATTTCTGTTGGGAATAGCAGCAAACGTCGCCAACACAGAAAGTTAATTTTAGAGATATTGAATCCCATAAAATTAACCTGGGGGAGTCCATGTATCCCACGCCTCCCTTACGGGTAGGGCGTGGGTCTTATAGCTCCCCCAAGCCCCCTCAAAAGATAAAAACCTCAATATTTACGGTCTTGTGGTTGTAAAGTATAAAACCCGTACCAATGACGAACCGCAAGCCAGATAGTTGAAAGCAAACCTGCAAGGCTGAGAGTGAGACCACTAAATGGTACTAATAATCCAAACACAGGTAGCACAGCGCCAGCAATTGTGCAGATGACAGCAGCTAGGGAAACACTGCGGTTTTTTGACCCCAAACCCCATGTCAATGCTAGTAAGATAAGCGAAATGAGAGTCCAAGCGAACTGAGGATTTATAAAGCGACTGAGATAAGTTAAAGTCAGCAAACACGCAAAAAAGATACTACCTGCTATTGCCAAATTTTTCAGGCTCATGGGTAGCGACAAATACAGAAGCAATATCCACCACAAAAATATTGTCGGTGCTAGCAGTAGCAGTCGGGGAAGGACACCAGTGTGACGAATGGGGTCAGTGTAGGTATACACCCCAAATGGGTTTTTGACTGAAACATTATCATCAAATACCCAAGTAAATTGAGTCCCTTGTCTGTCATTTTTAATTTCACTGGGTACAATACCACTGGCAAAATCAGCTCCAGCGAAGTTGGCGATCGCCATGAGGCGGAAGTTGGAAAGCAACTGCCCGTTAGAATTATAAACCCAACGCGGTCCGCCTTGAGCTTTATAAGTGACTCTTAAACTCGTTTCTTCTCCTGGTTGTAATTGAAGCGGAAAGCTATAGTCACCCGGATTTCTTTGTTGAAGTCTAGTACCGTCACGCTCTACTTTATAGCTTTGTAATAAAGAGTAACCAACGGGCGGGGGTGCTTCAAAGAAAAAACTATTAATATCCTTGAGTTGGTTAACAATTTTGTAGTCAGCAGTATAATCTATTTTATAAATGGCGCGACGGCCTTGAACATCAGGGCTTTGGTCAATTTTGACTTGAATTTGCGACCCACTTAATGTTAGGAAGCGGCTAACCTTTTGTTTATCATTTATCTTGACTATCTTATTATTAACTTGAGTCGTGTATGTGTATGGCTCTTCAGTAACATACCGTATTTGAGGCGCTATTTGTTCTAACTTTTCACCTGCCACACTCTCGGCAACTTGAGTCACCTTTGCCTGTTCCCAATGATGGTAGCGATTGCTCAAAGTTGAACAAAGAAAAAATCCTCCCACCAGCAGAATTAACACCAAGGTTAAATGCTGTAATCCCCGCAAGAGTTGGGAGTAACTAACAGCCCATTCGCCAATCAAAATATCTTGCTGCTGTTGATTTCGACGAAGGGCAAAGCTCAACAGAGCAATTGCAACTCCCAAAGCGACAACCAGGAATACCAATAACAGTGAAGCTTTTAGTAAATGGGTTCCAAATTGGATAAGCTCGTTAGCATGCGTTAAGTCGGGCAATCCTGGGATGCCTTGGGCAGATTCAGACATTGGCAAGTTTTTGCAGAATTTGGAGATTCAGACTCAAAAAATCTACCAAAAGTTTCTTGCCAAAAATCAAGCTTTATTATCGTCCAGAATTGTGCCTTCTAGATTTGCGTCATTCAAGTTGGCTTGGTTCAAGTTAGTCTCGTTCAATTGGGCGTGACTCAGATCTGCTTGGGTGAGATCTGCTTTAGCTAAGTCAGCATGAGTAAGATCTGCTTCATTGAGAGAAACTGCATTCAAGTTAGCTTCTTGTAGCTCAGCATCACGGAATTGAGCGCCAACTAACTTTGCGATCGTCAAGTCGGCTTGATTCAAATTTGCACCATCCAAAATGGCTCCTTCTAGAATTGCTCCATCCAGGATAGCTCCACTCAAATTAGCTTGGCTGAGATTTGCCTGATTTAAATTGGCTCCATTTAAGTCAGCTTCAATGAGGCTTGCTTGACTAAGATTCACTCTGCTTAAATCAGCTCCATCCAAAATGGCTCTGTCTAAAATTGCTCCACTTAGGTTAGCTTCTTGCAAATATGCTTCGCTCAGGTTTACCCCAGTAAAATCTCTTGTGCCTTTCTCGTATTGTGCCAATAATTCATTTGCTTTCATTGCTTCCCCTTTAACAAATATCTACTTCTTTTGCCACCTACAGTAGGGGACGTTTTGAGGGCACAGTATCCTTGTGCCCTTGAAGATAAAATTGGCTAGTTTCCGAGCGGGTTCATTCCAACTAAAAACTTTATATCTTCCCTTGGCACTTTGGCATACAAGTCCTTTCCTGGAAGAGGAAACCGAACATCAAAGTCATCTTTATCGCATTGTAAAACCATTCCTACTAGACCTTCTGGCAGATCATGATTTACGTTACGGGTCAGTCCAACTAAATCGCTCTTTTCGATGGTTGTCATAGTTCCGACCTCCATTTACTACTCTTTGAGTGGGCTGCCTTTAGATTGAATAAGCATTCTGCTAATCATGACCCATCAGTTGCTCAATCCACGTCCTACCTTGGCAAGAACTTCGACGCTTGGTACCATGCCTTTGGACGTACCGAAAAAGAAAGAGTTGAACTGTCAACTACCTACACTGTACCGAAGGTCAGTGTAGGCTTGCAGGAAACTGTAAGCCTTGTTGACCAGCTTTAGTTCCTAATAGGAACTTCGTTATTTGAGTCATGACACCCTAAGATGCGTGCCAGTTTTAGGCTCTGTCGTCTGAAGTTAAACAGGCTATAGGAAAAACCAGTGCTTCAGACTCAAAAAGCTTTTATAACATTAGCGAGGCAAACGTTACCAGTCATGAGAGGCAGCAGTAATGCGAGTTTTCGTACTAGATAAAAACTTGAATCCTCTTGACCCCTGCCATCCAGCACGGGCAAGAGAATTACTACAAAAAGGGAGGGCTAAAGTATTCAAGCGTTATCCGTTTACTATTGTTTTGCAAGATAGAACCGTTGAGGAATCTACAGTCCATCCTCACCGAATCAAAATCGACCCAGGAAGCAAAACCACTGGGATTGCGGTTGTCCAAGAAGAGACTGGGCGTATCACAACCGCCTTAGAAGTCTCGCACCGAGGGCAGCAAATTAAAGATGCTCTTGAGTCTCGTAGAGCATTAAGAAGAGGTCGTCGTAACCGTAAGACCCGATACCGTAAACCTCGCTTCTTGAACAGAACTCGTAAATCAGGATGGTTACCCCCATCTCTGGAGAGTCGAGTTACTAACATTGAAACCTGGGTGAGACGGATTAGAAAAGTCTGTCCAGTTACCGCAATTTCTCAAGAGTTGGTTCGATTTGACTTACAGCAAATGCAAAACCCTGAGATTAGCGGAGTAGAGTACCAAAGAGGTGAATTATTCGGCTTTGAAGTCAAAGAGTATTTACTTCAAAAATGGGGTAGGAAATGTCCCTACTGCGGCGTTGAAAATGTTCCGTTCGAGATTGAACACATCCTTGCCAAAAGCAAAGGAGGCTCTAATCGAGTCAGCAACCTCTGCCTTAGTTGCCATTCCTGTAACCAAGCCAAAGGAAATAAACCTGTTGAGGAGTTCCTGAAAAAGAAGCCGGAAGTTCTTAAGAAAGTGCTAGCTCAAGCAAAAGCACCACTTAAAGATGCTACCGCAGTTAATGCTACTCGTTGGGAGCTTTACAGAAGACTTCAGTCAACTGGTTTACCTGTAGAGGTAGGCTCTGGAGGGCGAACTAAGTTCAACCGCAAAACTAGAGGAATTGAGAAAACTCATTGGACTGATGCTGCTTGTGTTGGGGAATCAACTCCAAGTCAATTACTGCTCAAAGGTGTTAAGCCACTGTCAGTTAAGGCTAAAGGACATGGTAGAAGACAGCGTTGCGGCACTGACCGCTACGGGTTTCCAATTCGTCATGCTCCTGCCCAAAAGTTCTTCATGGGATTTCAAACTGGGGATTTAGTAAAAGCCGAGGTTTTAGCTGGCAAGTATGCAGGGACTTACACAGGGCGAATCGCTATTCGATTCAAACCTAGTTTTAAGCTAACTACAGGAGGTAAAAGTTTTGACGTGCATGCAAAATACCTGAAAACAATTCATAGATCTGACGGATATGAATACACATTCTGAATCAAAGGATTCGCACTCCGCTCAATTTATTATTTGGCGGCAATTCCTCAGACGCTGACCTTTCAGGTACAGGCGTCCGCCCCCTTGCCGCATTCAAGGTGGGAGTTTTAAGTCTTTTGATTATCTGACTTAAACCGACCTGCAACAAACTCTCGCCTTTGTAAATGCTTGCTCTTGCGTCCACTAACACGTTCCCGCCACATCTGAAAACTGGATGCTTTCATTTCACGGCGCATCAGGTCAATAACCTGCTTTTCTTGCAAACCGAATTGTTCTTCAATTGCCTCAAATGGTGTTCGGTCTTCCCATGCCATTTCAATGATACGGTCGATAGTTTCGGAACCAAGTTCTGGTAACTTCATACGATTTTAGATTTTAGATTTGAAATTTTGAATTGACGACCCGCAGGTATTTGATAGTGAAACCCAACATACCGTAACAAAAAAATCAGGGCAACAATGGAAGATTCCAGAATTACCCTGACTTTAAAGAGTGAAGAATCAAGAGTGAACAATGAAGAAATTATTTTCTCTTTTCTCTTCTATCTTCTATCTTCTTTCTTATTTATTAAGCAAACGTTGCGGTTTTCACATCGTTGTTTGCCAACAGTTCTTGCAACTCCTCGGCATCCACTGTTTCTTTTTCAACCAGTATTTGCGCGAGTTGATCGAGAATGTGGCGGTTATTTTCCAACACTTCTTTGGAGCGTTGGTAAGCTGTTTCTACCAGCTTGCGGACTTCTTCATCAATAGCAGCAGCAGTTTCTTCAGAGAAGTCGCGTTCTGCCATGATGTCTCGACCGAGGAACATATTGCCTTGCTGACGACCGAGAGCAACAGGACCTAAGCGATCGCTCATTCCAAAGCGTGTTACCATCTGACGAGCGACACGAGCAACTTGTTGCAAGTCTTGAGCTGCACCAGTGGTCACTTCTTCTTCACCAAAGATGAGTTCTTCAGCGAGACGACCACCTAAGGCAACTGCCATCTGGTTTTCCAGATAAGCACGGCTGTACAAGCCAGTGTCCATCCGGTCTTCACTGGGGGTAAACCAAGTTAAACCACCAGCTCTACCGCGAGGAATAATGCTAATCTTCTGCACTGGGTCGTAGTCTGGCATCAGCGCACCAACAAGAGCGTGACCTGCTTCGTGGTATGCTACAAGAGTTTTGCGCTTTTCGCTCATCACTCGGTCTTTCTTCTCTGGACCTGCTAGCACGCGATCGATGGCGTCGTTAATTTCATCCATCGAAATTTCGGTTAAATTGCGGCGTGCAGCCAGAATTGCAGCTTCGTTCAGCAGGTTGGAAAGGTCTGCACCAGTGAACCCAGGGGTACGACGGGCAATTCTATCCAAATCCACATCTTTTGCCAAGGTCTTTCCACGGGCGTGAACTTTGAGAATTTCCCCACGTCCGGCATAGTCTGGGCGATCCACAACGACTTGACGGTCGAAACGACCAGGACGCAACAATGCTGCATCTAGAACGTCGGGACGGTTGGTAGCGGCAATAATGATAATGCCTGTGTTGCCTTCAAAACCGTCCATTTCTGTGAGCAACTGGTTGAGGGTTTGTTCCCGCTCATCGTTACCACCCCCTAAACCTGCACCCCGCTGACGACCTACGGCGTCAATTTCATCGATGAAGACGATGCAGGGAGCATTTGTCTTTGCTTGCTCGAACAAGTCGCGGACGCGGGATGCACCCACACCGACGAACATTTCTACAAACTCAGAACCAGAGATAGAGAAGAAGGGGACACCAGCCTCGCCTGCTACTGCACGAGCAAGCAGAGTTTTACCTGTTCCTGGAGGACCAACGAGCAGCACGCCTTTGGGAATTTTTGCTCCAACAGCTGTGAAGCGATCGGCATTTTTCAGAAAGTCTACGACTTCGTTGAGTTCTAGCTTTGCTTGGTCAATACCAGCGACATCGTTAAATGTCACTTGGGTTTGTGGCTCCATTTGGACTCTAGCTCTGGATTTGCCAAAGTTCATTGCTTGGCTACCAGGACCATTTTGAGCGCGGCGTAGCAAGAAGAATAAGCCAACCAGAAGCAATACAGGGAAAAATAAGCTACTTAGTGCCTTAAACCAAAATCCTTCATCGGTTTGCGGCAAAACACTAATATCTACGCCATGTTGGGTGAGAGTGTTGATCAGGTCAGGGTCGTTGACCAAAGTCACGAGCTTCTTACTGCCGTCGCCTGGCGTCACAAGAGCTGTAGACCGATCTGCACTTAAACTGACTTTTGCGACTCTGCCATTTTCAACTTCTTGAATAAACTGACTGTACCGCCATGTATCTCTACTTTGTGGTTGTTTGTCAAAAAACGCTGTCCCCAGCGCAATGACAACAATAAACAGCAGTGCGTACAGCCCCGCATTTCTCCATCGTTTGTTATTCACCCAGGTCAATCCTCCTAGATCTCTTGTGCTTTCCCGTAGCGTCTCTGTAAAGAGAGGGCTTTTTAAGAATTATGTTAACTTATCTTAACGTATACCAAATTTTGCACCTACAATGCTATAAAAAACATCCGCAGTTGTTGAAAACAGGGATGGTGGGGATTACATTCTAGCTTTCCTGTAGGCTGTATAACGGTATGAATCGGGACGGTTTCCACTACACTATTGCTGTAGGCAATAGCCTCAAATCCTTTGACTAGCTCTGGTGTCCAAGGTTCCTCTCGAACAATGTCCTGTTTCAATAGCCAGTTTCTAAGCTGTCCTCGCACGACTCCAGGCAAAATCCCTGCTGTTAAAGGCGGTGTCCACCAACTGCCATCCCGCCATCCCCAGAGGTTGCCTGTACTCGTTTCTAGCCAATTTCCCGCCGCATCCACTAATATCGCTTCTTGGGTGTTTAACTTTTGGGCGTTAGCCTTTGCCAACCATGCGCTGAGGTAGTTTCCCGTTTTATGAGCGGGTAGACAGCGAACAAATTCCGACGCAGCAAGATTTGTTAAAATACCATTTCTTTGCATTTCTGTCAAGTTGTTTTGCAGGAACCTACCCGTTATCCACTCCCGTCC
Organism: Kalymmatonema gypsitolerans NIES-4073; assembly: GCF_002368435.1. Classification (GTDB taxonomy): domain Bacteria; phylum Cyanobacteriota; class Cyanobacteriia; order Cyanobacteriales; family Nostocaceae; genus Kalymmatonema; species Kalymmatonema gypsitolerans. The sequence continues at coordinate 7,206,677 of NZ_AP018268.1, read as the reverse complement.
ATCAGGAAAGATGGTGATTCTGAGAACGGGAAAGTGTGCCATCATAACTTGTGCCCCTTGACGCAATCGCTCTTCATCTGGTAAGCGCCAATCAAAGGTTTGCAAGCTCAATTTTAGGCGATCGCAGTGGGATTGCCAGTAAGTTAACCGACTATCAAGCGAGTTATCATAAACCCGCAGCGTAGTAAAAACGGTTGCTCCATAGAGTAACCCTGGGTCGTCAATTTCTAATTCTAGAGTTTGAGACTCAATCAATTTGCCGTTGTACCAGAAAATAACCGTAACCTCACTGAGGATGGGTTAATACTAAACGCTTAAGCGTCTACTACAAGCCTATCAATTCAATCATTTTCAGATAATTTAATTTTGTAAATACCGTCAGGATTGGTGATAACCTTTCCTCCCAAAGCTTCAATTTCATTGATTGCTCGCTGACGAGTTGTTTTATCAACTTGATTATTTAATATCATTGTCCAACTAGCAATTCTAGCCAATTTACTGTTAGGATTTTTCTTGAGGAATTCAGCGGTTTTCTGCGAAACCGATGCCGCTTGTTTGCTTTCTTGATCTGTATGCTGGCTAGCCCAATCTGCTGCTATTTCAAAGGAGTCTTGAGCCGTTGATGATTTTCCTAAAAACAATAACTCATCAATGCCTTTATACCGCCACACATAATAAGACTTTTCCGGAACCCAAGGAGATAGTGACTTTAAAGCTTTCTGTGTTAATTTTATAGAACGTTCTGGCATACCTGCATACATGGAAGTACTGGTAGAAAGGCTTAGATAGGCAGGTATAAATCGCGGATCGCGTCCCAAAATGACTTCAAAGTATTCTGGGCTTAGACTGTAACCTGTTTTAGCACGAGCTTCATCATCGCCAAAGTATTGCACAAAATTGAGATAAACCCAATTGGCAATGATGTTATTGTAACCAAAACTTGGCATTCTTTTTAAGAAATTTAGACGCACCTTTTCTGAGTCAATTGTTCTTTGTATTTCTAATGAAGCAGTTTTGTTACTATGAAGTAGTTTTTGCATTTTTGGAAATTGGAGCAAGCCAACTCCCAACATACACAAACAAGCTGCAAAAGATGCAGTGATTTGACGAGATAGGGCAAACATCTTAGTTTACTGGTACAGTATCAGACTACAGGTATATAATTCCCTTTTATCTCGTCAAATTAACAGTGGTTCACTCCATATTTAGCAAAAGATAAAGAAACTTTTATGCAACTATTTTAATTATTTTAATTATTTTAATACTCAGGTGCAAAATCAACCCGTACTGGTCCAATCGCTTTCCTAAGTTTCAGAATCTCGATTCACAGTCTCAGGTGAAAAGGCACCGAAGACAGACGGAAATATATTCTGCACCTTCCTGAGTAGGAGTACTGTAGCGAACCGATTCACCTGCACGTGCAATCACTGCCTGTCCAGCTTGAACGTCCATTTGACCGCCCTCATATTCAACCCGAAGCATTCCTTTAAGAACAACAGTGAACTCGTCGAAATCGGGTTTTTGTCCAGGTTCTATCCAACCACCAGGGGAACGCATATGGGCAATACTAACAGTTGCGGTTTGAGTTGATACTCGACCGATATACTCATCAATCAATTTGGGCTTATTTCCTGCGGCTTCAATCCGATTTGGTTGAGGTATAAGTTGTGGCATGGTTGTTTGATACAATTGTTGTCATTGTCAAACTAAAAGTTTACTGTAATCTCAGTTTCTTTAATAAACTGGTTATAGCCGATACAGCAAAATTCTGGAAAGTTCTGGTAAAGTTTTTGGAAGTAGTTTTGCTTAGCTCATAGAAATACGCTTATACGTCCAGATTTTTGTCAACTGGACGTATAAACCTTCCTATGAAAGAGCCGGGATTATCACTCAAAAACCCTATCTAATAAATTAAAGAGCTTTCCAAGTGGTAAATTCAACACGTGTTGGAGCGAATTGAGCCTTTTTCCGCACGCAAAGCAGATGGCCTTCCTGGCTGGCAGACCTTATGGGGAGATTGGATGCGATTACAGGATATGCGCTGGGGGGCTAATTTTGCCAACCAGTCACTAGAAAGATGTTGGTAATGACAAGCCTTAAAACTTAATAAAAATAGGTTTCGAGAATAAAAGTTCTTTACGCACTGTATTAATAGACACAAACTTTTGTAACTTGAACTCCAGCTTTAGAAAGGGGATTTACAAATATCGGCATCGATAGTATAGAGCGAATGAAAACGGTTCAGCAGAAGCCTCCAGTACTAGCACCCACTGGGGGCTTTTAATTGTAAGCTGTGGATCATGATTGGTTCTCGGTATTGCCAAGGGTTTCGTGCGAGAAATAATTTTGGGTCAAGCCAGGGTTTGTGGACAGTAGCCCAATCCCCTGATGAAATGTTGCCGGAACGCTTCTATCTCCTCTTTTTCTGGCTTACCATGAGAAACTACAGCAACCTGGTAGCGACGCATGACATCAACCGGGGACACTCCGCCAGCTAAACTCCAAAGTGCCAATTGTACTCGCTTTGGTGGTGAGTAGCTGATTCCTAATTCACTTAACATTGCCCTCAAATTACCATCTTCTTGAGGTGAGACCTGATGCTTTAGTTTGACTCTAACCACCCAGCCGTCAATAGTATTAATTACGGTGACGAAGCTGACTCTGAGTTGAGGTTTCCTGTGCAGGTATTCAATCAATCGCAGTGTAAGGCTGGCATTTGCAAGATAGCAGAGGTATTCCATGTGAGTGCTGGTGAATCGGGGTTAGTTCACTTTAAAGATAGGGAAACAATTTGAGGAACTTGTGAGCAAGAGATTTATCAGTTTTAGGATGCTTTGATAGATTTCTGCTTTACTAGAGTCACATTACTATGTAGCCTTCTCCCATCGTTCCCATCTTCCCGCACCCCATGCAGTAACGGCGGGGTGATTTTGCGTTTGCCCTGTGCGCGATCGCATAAGCATGGATTTTTACCGCAACCAGTAAAAAGTCCGCACCCCTTCCAGGTCGGGTAAGAGAGCATAGGTCGCCCCATCTCCCTCCCCAACGAACCGGACTTGACAGTTTCCCATCATCCGGCTCTGGCATTCGGAACCTTTAGGGTTTTGTTGAGTGAGCATTATGTTCATTCCTGTGACAAGCTTCGTGTAGGTGTTCTAGATTAAATGGTTCGTCTAGTCCACCTTCAGAGATGGGAATGATGTGGTGCGTGTGGATGGATTCTCCATTGAGAAGGTATTCACCACATTTTGTACACCTCCACTTCTGGTTTTGTGCCACGTGGTAGAGTTTTGAGCCTTTCGCCCAAACGCTCTTGCCAAGGTCTTTCTGGCGACTTTCCCAGTATTTAGCTAGGGAGGGGTCATCCGGACTGGCTGTTCCTTTAACTTTGATGTGCCTTGTGATTTTGATATCGCTGGCATCGAGTAGATACAGCATTACTTCTTTTCCTCGGCGATTTTTCACTTTGGCAAAGAATGTCCAGTTATCTCCCCCTAACCGAGTGAAGTATTTATTTTTCACTCGTTTGAGGTTTTTACTGTGGTGTCTACGTTTGCACCATTGCCACAGCATTTTAATAATTCTGTGGTTAAATGTTGCAAATACTTCTTTACTTGCGGAGTGTCTGTAGTAATTTGCCCAACCTCTGATGATAGGGTTAAGATGCCTAATGACTTTTTCCGGTGCTACCGTTTTGTGTCGTTTCAGCCATCCCCTAATTTCTTTGAGTTTGGCTAGCATCTTGTCCTTTTGAGGTTTGCACAGGGTTGTTTGGTCATTGTAACTTCGGATGAAGAACCCTAGGAAGTTGAATCCCTCTCGTTTGTGTACGATTCGGGTTTTCTCTTCGTTGAGTTCTAGTCCTCTGGTTTTGAGCCATTCCCTGAGTTCGGGCAATACCTCCTCTAAGTCCTCTCTTGTTTGAGCGGTGACTAGGAAGTCGTCGGCGTACCTTATATATCCGAATTTAGGGTATTTCCTGTTTCGGTAATAGGTTTTGCCTTTGTACTGTTTATCCACGGTTTTGATAGACTTAACGTGTTTTGACAGTAGTTCTCCTTCCATTCCATCAAGGGCAATATTTGCCAATAACGGGCTAATTATGCCCCCTTGTGGTGTTCCGTCCTCGGTTGGATTGAACTTATTGGATTCCACATATCCTGCTTCCAGCCATTGTCTTATTAACTCTCTGCTTGGGATTTGTCCAATTGCATTAAGTATGTAATTGTGGCTGATGTTGTCAAACGCTCCTTTAATATCCGCATCCAGAACCCATTCATCACCGTCTTTACGGACTCTGGTGTGAACTTGTTCTATCGCGTCTTGGCAACTTCTTCCGGGTCGAAATCCGTAGGAGTTTGCTTCAAAGCGAGCTTCCCAGCTTGGTTCTAGGGCATTTTTGACAACTGCTTGCATTACTCTATCCTTGATTGTTGGAATGCCCAATGGTCTGCGTTTGCCGTTGCTTTTAGGAATGTATACCCGTAGCGTCGGTTTGGCTTTCCAGGGTTTTGAATCAAGGATTTCATAAATTAGTTGGATTCTCTGTTCTGGTTTCAGGACTTTTTGACCGTCGATTCCGGCGGTTTTCTTTCCTTGGTTCAGTTGAGTTACCCTTCTAATTGCAAGCAGCAGGTTAAAAGTACTCCTCAGCATGAGTTTCGTCAGGTTTTTAACCTTATTCCACTCTCCCCTTTGGGTTGCACGATAAATTCTCCGTCGAAGATTTCTGACTACCTTTGTGGCGGATTTCCAATTGATATCCCCCCATTTGTCTGGTAGTTTCCCTGCTCCAATTTCGTTGCCGAATCTATCTTTCACAGTGATTCGATTTCCTCATGTATGAGTTTTATCGTTGAACACCTGCTAGAATTGAGCCATCTTTCGATGTGGGGCAAATTTTGAACCCCTATCTAAGGCATTACCCTTAGCATTCGCTTCTTCTGGCATCCTTTACCCTCTAGATAATTCTGCTTTCCTTGCGGTCAGCTTACTCTAGGTATCGACCTTCCTTAGAGAACCTATAGGGCTTTCCGTAGTTCCACGTCTTCAAGATTCATACGGGTAGGGTTCCATCTCTATCCCGGCAGGGGTTTGTTCCGTTGAATTAAGAAATCATCAATCTTAATTCCACCTGCTTACCTTTTGGTCGGAGTGTATCAGCCTTATTTCACTCCCCCTTCATCACGAGATGTACATTCGATGGTTACTGGTGATTAACCCTTCCGTATTTCCCCTTGCTCCCTTCCCGTTTTAGGCTACAAGATAGGGCTACTTCAGTGGTCTGCATTCCATCAGTTTTATTACTTACTCCTGACGTGACCGGGGTCAATGACCCTTTTACTTGGGGACAGCAGAACGGAAGCTGCTGGGAGAGTTTTATTCTCCACTTGAAAGACATAGCTTAGCTACGTCGCGCGATGACCTTGAAGGGGTAGCGACGGATGAGGGCTGGCGAAGGTTGGCGACCAAAAGATGGCGACGGATTGAATGCGATTGCGATTCGCTTCTGTGGCAAAGCCAATCGCGCTGGCTCTTATCCCGGAACAGCAGGCACCTCTCGGAGCAAGTCGGGTTCGCTGTGTACAAATTTGACACTCCCCGGCATAAATGCACGAGGATTCTAGTCGTTGCCCTAGCGAGGGATAAATCCACTCGCTAGGGCGTTTTACTAGTTAAGGGGACTGTCATCGACCCCACCCTCTACATCGGCAGCAACCATTGCAGTTACTGCGGTCTGAAGATTTAGAGGGCATGAAAAACCGAGCCATTGACCAATATTTTGAGAAGCATTCCAATCAGCATTGCAACGATACCCATCAAATCCTTTGAACCAATCTCCATTGCGCTTACCAATCACGCCATTACGGTGGTCTGACTTGCTAGTGTATGGAGCGGGAACTGATTGAACGGGTACGCCAAAACGAATCGCTTTATAACGAGTAAACATTTCTAGCTGATAAAATGCCCAAGTGTCATGGTTATTAGCAGCATCAGATTTTGTCTTTTTGTGCTGTCTCATCGTTTGACGACAACCAGATAAATCCTCGAACCGCAAACCCATTCCAAAGTCCTGTGCAAATTGCACAAGCTGCTTGGAAATGACGTGATTGATATGGGTCATAATGCGTCTTTCACGTTGCTCAAGTCGTTTCACTTCTTTGAGTTGTTTGGCGGATTGAAGTTTGCGGCGAGTACGTTGAAACTGCCGTCTCAATCCTTTTACCCGTCCACCTTTCCAAAACTTGCCAAATCCCTTGGGAAGTGCAGCGACAGCAATATTGTTTTGACCTCTGTCTACTCCAATCCAGTGTTCAACTGATATTGCATCGGGAACTTCCATCGATACAGATATCAGTGCATACCAAATTCCTTTTTTCGACTTATAAAGCTTGAGAGAGCCAAGCTTGGCTGTCCCTTGCATAATTTTGTCCAGGACTTGAGAATGCGAAGCACAGTGGATAGATAAAGGAAGGCGTCCTTTCCTGCCTCGTAGTAGATTGAATGCAATTGTGTATAAATCGCCTTGCTTGGATATCTCAAAGTTTTGGTTATTTGTTTCTAACCACATTTGTTTAAAATGCTTAACTTTCGTTTTAGCATTTGTATTCCGAATAGTTTGATTAATCCAAGCAGAGCCAATTTCCACATGCGCGAAAGCAGAACTAGTTAACTTTTTGAGCTCTTTTTTATCAAGACGCAACAATTCGTTTGCCACTTGAGTGTTGACGCTTGTCAGCCGTTCAAATTCAAGTGCTTTATTTTGGTTGAGTCGATAAAAAGGTAGCTTTAGAGTTAATGTTAGTTCTGCCATAAAAGTATGATAGCGCTATCTTACACAACTTTGTAAGATAGACACGAGAAGTTAAAACTTCTCGTGTCGTCCTTCATCCCTCCTTTAAAAAGAGAGGGCTTTCGGACTCCCGTAAAAGTTTTTGTAATTTGTAATGTCCCTAGTAGCTCTTTCTCTTTCAGCGTCGAGTCATTAGCAGACATGAGTTGATCCAGGCTCTCTTGGCTCAAATGCAGACCTGTCTCTTGCAGAGATACAGCGATTTTGTCCAAGTTGGCGCTCGGCACCTGAAAGTTGATGCACGTTAAGATGTTCGAGTACAGGTGAAAGTCAGTAATCCAAGCTCCTGCTTGGTTAATCGCCTCACTCACATGAGCAGTCATCTGAATCCGTTCTGCTTTGGTAAACCCATCCAGGCGTAGAAAGTGTTGCTTAAACACAAGCTAACCTCCAAAGTGAATCAGATTCAATATAGGGGAGTGAGGAGAGAGTTGTCTTCATCCTGTAAGCTCACCTAGTTGGGTGATATGAAGACAGCACTCAATGTTGTGACCGTCGCGTTCCGGATGCATAGCTACCGACAACAGAGGGGGCTGACTACCAAGCTTATAGCTGCAAATAATTTGATACTTGAGGGCTAACTACAGGGTGAGCGAGGGCTGACGGAGGGGCGATGGCGCAGAGCGCAGTGCCAGAGGCGATCGCCCCTTGGGCGGGCACTTCGTGCCATCGCTGCATAACAATCCCAATCCACGCCGACCGTCGAAAGGTTATATCCTGAGCGTTATCAAAATTTTGGGTTTAAAACCCCGTCCTAAAAGGACGGCTTTATGTACAACGTGCTAACATAAATTTTGTGTTGGTTAGGTCGAGCCAAAATGATAATTTACGAGTTCAAAGTCAAGGGAAAAGACAGGCAGTATAGGGCGATAGACGACGCTATTCGGACTAGTCAATTCATTCAGAACAAGTGTTTGCGCTATTGGATGGACAACAAGGGTACTAGTTTGAATAGATACGACCTTAACAAACATTGTGCAGTCCTTGCTGCCGAATTTCCCTTTGCGGATGAACTTAATTCAATGGCTCGCCAATCTGCGGCGGAACGTGCTTGGAGTGCGATAGCTCGATTCTACGATAATTGCAAAAAGAAGGTTAAAGGGAAAAAAGGGTTTCCAAAGTTTAAAAAACACTCTCGTTCAGTGGAGTACAAAACATCAGGATGGAAACTTTCGCTTAACCGAAAAGCAATAACCTTCTCAGACAAGAAGGGAATAGGAACCCTGAAACTAAAAGGAACCTATGACCTAAACCACTACGACATTAAACAGATTAAGCGTGTCCGATTCGTACGTGGTGCTGATGGGTATTACGCTCAATTTGCAATTGATGTTGACCTCAAGGTTGAAACGCAACCGACGGGTCAAATAGTCGGTCTTGACTTGGGGTTGAAGTATTTCATTGCTGACGATAAAGGTAATGTGGAACAATCCCCCCAATTTTACCGTAAATCTGAAAAGCAACTGAATCGTGCTAATCGCAAAAAATCCAAGAAGTACGATCCCAAAAAGAAGAAGGCTCAACAACCGCAATCAGCCAACTACCACAAAGCCAGAAATCGATATCAAAGGAAGCATTTAAGAGTAAGTAGGCAACGAAAAGAGTATTGCAAGCGTGTTGCGTACTCCGTCATCCAATCTAACGATTTGGTAGCCTATGAAGACTTAAACGTGAAAGGCTTGGTACGTAATCGTCATCTGGCTAAGTCAATTAGTGATGCTGGCTGGTCAACTTTCCGGTCATGGCTAGAGTATCTTGGTCACAAGTACGGGAAGGTCACAGTTGCTGTTCCTCCCCATAATACAAGCCAAAATTGCTCTAACTGTGGGGATAAAGTGAAGAAGTCCCTATCTACAAGGACTCATGTCTGTCCACATTGTGGATTTGTGGAGGACAGGGACGTGAACGCAGCTATCAACATCCTGCAAAAGGGACTCAGTACCGTGGGGCACACGGGAACTTACGCTTGGGGAGATTTGCCCTCTTGGGCGATTGGTGCAAACCTGTCGTCTAACGGCGAGTCAAGGAACCAAGAATCCTCGCCCTTATAGGGCGAGGAGTGTCAAGAATGTTGTCTCTTGCGGGTGATTGGAAACCTTAGGCTGATGCACCATCTTTAAAGTTAGTCTGATTTTCAATTAATTCAAAAAATTGCTCTATCTGTTTAGTCTCACGAATGTGATAAACACTTTTGATGCTTTGAGCCTGCTCGATATACTCACGATATTTTGGGGTCAAATATTTGTGACATAACCAAAGCACGCGGTAGCTAGTAAGCGAACTCCTCAATATTGGACTCTTGGAGGGCCAGCCTTCTGGCGGTTTAAAGAAACCTGTGATGAGTCGTTTAGTTACCCACCATCCATGTACATATAGCGGTAGATCGACAAAAACCAGACTATCCGCCTCGTTCAGTCGTAGCCAGAGGGTTTCCATGCAACCGAACCCGTCAATAATCCATCGATCAGTAACTAAGATTTCCTGATGGGCGCGCTTATAGTCTTCATGTGGAACCTCACTGCCCCCTGATTGATATTGAATCTTATCCAAAACGTGAAGTGGCAAACCAGTGATTTGGGATAATCTCTTGCTTAGAGTTGATTTACCGCCTCCAGTATTGCCAAAAACCGCTACTTTTTTCATCGCCACTCTCCTTTTAGTGCGATCAAGTCACCTCGTAGACTAGATTGAGTTATGAAACCCAGCATCGTGTTCGTACGTATATTAGTTTGATAGTTTTGCCAAGACATCACCCAACTGGGTCACCTAACTGGGTGAGTAGACTTTACCCAACTAAGTACAGCATTTCATTAATTCGTAACGTTTTTAAACGCACCAGGTAGCCGAGGTAAACGCAGCGAAAAGTTCTGCAGGAGGGTTTCCCGACCTAGGAAACTTTTCAAGACAAAGGTACACAGAGTCTTCGTTCAAGTTTTCGCTATGAATTTATGCAAAGCTCTACTAAGTACTAAGCGGGGAAAATAAAGTTACCATTCATGCGGAGACAAAAAGCTTACTGTACGAGCATTTTTACCTTCAGCATAGCTGACGAATTGTACTAGATGCTTAGTCATGAATAGTATCTAGCATCTTTGCACGAGTTAGATTAGCATCTGTTAAGTCTACCCTGCTCAAATTAGTACCATTGAGGTTGGCATTGCTCAAGTTGACCCTTCTGTCATTCAGATAACTCAGGTCATATATTCCCAGTTTTCCAAAATTTGGCGATCCCACCAAGTTGGCTCCGCTTAGGTTTGCATATGTGAGATTAGCATCGCTGAAATCTGCTCCTCTCAAATCTGCCTTGCTGAGATCTGCGCCAAAGAGGTTGGCTCCCCTCAAATCTGCTGCACAAAGATCTGCTCCAGAAAGGTTAGCGCCACAGAGATTAGCTCTGTTGAGGTCGGCAAATCTTAGACTAGCCTGACTCAGATTTGCATGACTGAGGTTGACTCCACTGAGACTAGCCCGAAAAAAAAGACCGTGATTTATAACGCATATACCTAAGTCTGCCCTTGTGAGGTTCACTCCACTCAAGTTGGCTCCATTAAACTCGATTGAACCTAAAAATAATCCATCACTAAGGTCTGCATGAGTGAGGTCTGCTCCACTCATATCTACCATAGTAAAATCTGCTCCTCTCAAGTCTGCATCGCTAAGATTTGCGTTTCGCAGTTCCGCAAAGTAAATTTTTGCACACTTGAGGTTCGCATGACTGAGATTCACATCGTCTAAAATCGCAGACAATTCTACATAACTTAGGTCAGGCTTAAAGTCTGGGTTGCTCTCCCTCCTTTTGTTCCAGACTTGAACTCCTAGCTCAAGTAGCGTCAAGTCATCGACATCTACCATAACAGTACTACTATGAATATTTCTGAAGATAAGTTGCGATCGCAACTAGGATGAACAGCTATTATATGCAACCTCAAATCTTACATAAAAGTACTACGAGAGAAACTTTATAATGACTTTTCGATTCCTTTAATATCAATTCTTAAAGTCGCTCCCATTTTAGATTTAATTATGTCTTGTTTGCAGATTGTTCTGAATTTCCTGCTCTAAGTCTTGAATAAGTTCTGGTAGCTTTTGTCCGTTGCTTTTAAAAGGACTTTCACTATTATGATGCTATTTGTCCTAGAGTAGGCGATTGACCCCGCTGGTAGGGGCGATTGCAAAGGTGACAGTGCCGTAAGCGCAAAGCGCAGGCACTCTCGGCGCGTAAGCTCCCACCGGGTGAAGGCACGCGGAGCGTCTCCGCTACTGATAAGGCAATCGCCCAAGAACAAAAAATGAACCTTTTACCCTTAGATGTTTTCTCTGAGATTTATAAATTTTTTATAAACTTTATAAAAATAATATTATCTGTGTAGGATTCAAAAATTAATTTTATTGTTGGTAGGAAATTTAGATAAACTTCCGGTAGGCATTACGTTATTAAATTTACAAAAAAAACACAGAATTACACTGTCTTACATTAGAAAATATCTGGAGGAAAGTTAAGTTGAGACTTTATGTTGTGCAAAAGCCTTGAAGAGATGAAAATAGAGTACCGCCCTATTGATAATTATTCTGGAGGCGCTGGCTTTGAAAAAGACAACCTTGAACAATTAGAAATTCGTCAATGGAAGTGGGTGTTGCCAAGGCGAGAGCAGAATAGTAGTCCTTACCTAGGTACTTGGAAATGCTCGTTTTTCTCTGACGATCGCACTCGTCGGTATTTATTTGGCTACGTTTTAGTCTTTGAAAAAATTGAAACAATTCGGGCATTCATACACTTGTTTGACCGAAATTTAGATTTTGGATGGCAGCGTCAGGAATTAGAAAGTGAACATTTCGATGTAGAATGCGCGAAGAAATGGTGTGAAACCACAGCACAGGAAATATTAAATCAGATTGAAATACAGCGACAGAAGTTTGACGAATTGGTCAGAATAACATAGTAAAATACAACTTGGTATCAAGCTCTACGTGCATCTACCTTTCTTTTAAGCTAAATCCAACTGCTACACTAGTTTTTATTCTTCAACCTAGCCGCCTTAATATACGCGCTTCGTGGGGTTCTTAATGCCCTATCTGATGAATTTATAATTTTGAATTAAGCGAAAGGGTTGACGAATCAGTTTGCCCCTAATAAATCCGCATGGTGGCGGATGTGATCCTCGATAAAACTGGCGATGAAATAATAACTGTGGTCGTACCCTTCCTGATAACGCAAGTTGAGTGGCTGATTAACTGCTGCACAAGCTTGCTCAAACACCTGGGGTAGCAACTGCTCTTTGAGAAATTTATCAGCAGTACCTTGGTCGATGAGAATGGAACTGTGGTATCCTAACTGCCTGACCAATTCACTCGCATCGTAAACACGCCAACTTTCTTTCTCCTCGCCAAGGTAACGGCTAAACGCCTTTTCACCCCAAGGACACCGCATTGGTGCGGCGATGGGTGCAAAAGCAGAAACTGATTTGTATTGCTGGGGGTTTCGTATCGCGCACACAATAGCACCGTGTCCCCCCATTGAATGACCGAAAATCCCTTGTTGCTCTGGTTGTACGGGGAAATGTTGAGCAATCAAACTAGGCAACTCATGCACGACATAGCTATACATTCGGTAGTGTGATGCCCAAGGTTCAACAGTCGCATCCACATAAAAACCAGCACCAGTGCCAAAGTCCCAGTCGTCATCCTCACCAGCTATACCAGTATTGCGGGGGCTAGTATCCGGTGCTACGACCATTAAGCCGTATTTTTCCGCGTATTTTTGTACTCCGGATTTTACCATAAAAGTTTCTTCAGTGCAAGTCAAACCGGAGAGGAAATAGAGAACTGGGACAGGTTTCTGAGTGGCTTGCGGTGGTTGGTAAACGGCGAATCGCATTTCCCCGTTGCAGGTAGAGGAGGAATGAGAGTAAAAGCCGAGTTTGCCACCGAAGGATTTGTATTCTGAAATGAGGTTGAGATGAGTCATCAGTCATTAAATCACTTGCAAAAATCAATTTTTTGGATATGAAACCACAGATAAACAAGAGATGCGCACAGATAATTTATCTGTGTTTATCAGCACGGCAGTTGCTATCTCCTCCAAAGACGCTGCTTTGAACAAGTCTGGCATTGCCAGCCCAACGCACGCAAGAGTCCATCTGTGGTTCCTTAACTAATCAAACGTCACCACGCTCCGAATGGACTCACCCCTGTGCATCAAATCAAAAGCATCATTGATTTTCTCAATAGGCATCACATGAGTAATTAAATCGTCAATGTTGATTTTGCCCTGCATATACCAATCAACAATTTTCGGCACATCGGTACGTCCTCTTGCCCCACCGAACGCCGAACCTTTCCAAACACGCCCAGTCACAAGTTGAAAAGGACGGGTACGAATTTCCTCACCAGCAGCAGCGACGCCAATAATCACGCTGACTCCCCAACCTTTGTGACAACATTCCAAAGCTTGGCGCATGATATTCACATTACCAATGCATTCAAAACTGTAATCAGCACCGCCTTTGGTTAAATCTACCAGGTAGGCAACCAAATCTCCCTCAACTTCCTTGGGGTTGACGAAGTGAGTCATGCCAAACTTTTCTGCCAAAGCTTTCTTGTTGGGATTGATATCTACCCCCACAATCATATTGGCTCCCACCATCCGTGCTGCTTGAATGACATTTAAACCAATACCGCCCAAACCGAAAACCACCACATTAGCTCCCGGTTCGACTTTGGCTGTATTAATGACTGCACCAATTCCCGTTGTCACACCGCAGCCAATGTAACAAACTTTATCAAACGGCGCATCTTCGCGAATTTTTGCCACGGCAATTTCCGGCAACACCGTATAGTTGGAAAAGGTGGATGTTCCCATGTAATGGTGAATCATCTGCCCATCAATAAAAAAGCGGCTGCTGCCATCGGGCATGACACCACGCCCTTGAGTGGCGCGAATTGCTTGACAAAGATTGGTTTTAAAGCTAAGACAATATTCGCACTGGCGGCATTCTGGCGTGTATAGAGGAATGACATGATCCCCCGGCTTAACACTAGTAACGCCTTCCCCTACCTCCACAACAACGCCAGCGCCTTCATGTCCCAAAATTGCTGGGAATAAACCTTCGGGATCAGCACCAGAAAGAGTATAAGCATCGGTATGGCAAACTCCGCTTGCTTTGATCTCCACCATCACTTCCCCAGCACGGGGTCCCTCTAGTTGAACTGTTTCAATAGTTAACGGCTTACCAGACTCATAAGCCACTGCTGCTTTAACTTCCACTCTTGCGCCTTCCTCTTTAAGTTCAGTAAACGGGCTAATTTGAGTTTAGAGCCAGGAGCGGTTCAGCAAATTTTTTTAAAGTTTCAAGAATTTATTGCCAATAATTCGCATTTTTTATACCTATAAATCAAGTATAACCGTAATTTTCTGAGTGGGTATTGAGCAAATGAGCAGCCGTACTATTCGTTTTACCTAAATCTGTATCTTTTTTCTACAAGTAAGAAGCGCTATAAATTATAGTGTTGCTGTACGATAATGACATTCTCTAGTTACATTGGATAAAAGCAGTAGCAGCTCTTTTGGCAACAGCATGTCAGCAGCAACTACTAAATAATTTGTCCACCACTAGATTACACCTGTTTTTTAATAACCTATGAACCCTGCCCTGACTCAATTCGGCGCTCATATGTCCAAGCTGACCGGTGTTAGAGCCATTATGAAGGACATTATCGAAACTTTACGAGCTGGTGCGGGGCAGCAATTCATTAATTTGAGTGCTGGCAATCCGTTAATTTTGCCGGAAGTAGAACAATTATGGCGCGATTGCACCGCACAGTTGCTAGCTAGCCCAGAATATGGTGAAGTCGTTTGTCGCTACGGGTCAAGTCAGGGCTATGCACCACTCGTTGAAGCAGTTGTGGAGGATTTTAATCGGCGATTTGGGTTAAATTTGAGCGAACGCAATATCCTTGTGACCCCAGGGAGTCAAAGTCTCTACTTCTACGCTGCTAATGCTTTTGGCGGGTACACCACCAGCGGTGAACTCAAGCAAATCGTTCTGCCCCTCAGTCCTGACTACACAGGTTACGGTGGTGTCACTTTAGTGCCAGAAGCCTTGATTGCCTATAAACCCACTCTGGATATCGACGCCGCAGCCCACAAGTTTAAATATCGCCCTGACTTCAGCAAACTGTCGATTACAGAAAAAACCGGTTGCGTCATCTTCTCTCGCCCCTGCAACCCCACTGGTAATGTCCTCACAGATGATGAGGTGAAAAAAATTGCTGCCCTTGCTGCACCTTACGATGTGCCGGTGTTTATTGACTCGGCATATGGTCCTCCCTTCCCCGCGTTAAACTTTACGCAAATGACGCCAATCTTCGGCGATAACATCATCCACTGCATGAGTTTATCGAAAGCTGGGTTGCCAGGAGAACGCATTGGGATTGCTATTGGGGATGAACAAGTGATTCAAGTTCTAGAGTCTTTCCAAACAAATGCCTGTCTCCACGCATCACGCTACGGACAAGCCATAGCAGCGCGTGCTATTACCTCTGGTGGGCTGGCGGACATTTCTGAACAAGTTATCCGCTCCTTTTATCAAAATAAGTTTACTGTTTTGGAAAGCACCTTAAACGAGGCGATGCCCAAGGATTTACCTTGGTTCCTCCATCGCGGTGAAGGGGCAATTTTTGCTTGGTTGTGGTTGCCGGATCTGCCAACAACTGACTGGGAGTTTTACCAAGAACTCAAGCGGGTGGGTGTCATAGTTGTGCCTGGTAGTACTTTCTTCCCAGGTTTGGAGGAAGAGTGGAAACACAAGCAGGAGTGCGTCCGTATTAGCCTCACGGGAAGTGATGAGGAAATTGTTACAGGTATGCAGCGTTTGGCAAAAGTCGTACAACAGCTTTATCAGGTTTCGGCTGTGAGTGCTTAAAAAAACGGCAGAGTACGTAGGGTATGCAGAGGGAAAGATGAGGAATAAGGGGACAAGGGGAGATAAGGAAAATAAAACAGATAAGGGAGATAAGGGAGCAACATCCCCCTCATCCCCCTCATCCCCCTCATCCTCCCTACTCCCCACTGCAATACCAGAAGGCTGGCTGCAAATTGGTAGTATTGTTGCACCTCAAGGGTTGCGCGGGGAGTTGCGGGTGTATCCTGACACGGACTTCCCCGAACGCTTTGAGGTGCCTGGAAAACGGTGGTTGTTGCGTCCGGGCGAGACGGAACCGCAACCGATAGAATTGCTATCGGGACGTTACGTTGAAGGAAAAAACTTATGCATCGTCAAACTCGCTGGAGTGGAAAATCGTGAGCAAGTAGAGGAGTTGCGCGGTTGTAAGTTGTTGGTTCCAGAGAGCGATCGCCCTCAATTGGGAGAAGATGAATATCACGTCGTAGATTTGATTGGCTTGCAAGTTTTCATGCAAGAATCTGGCGAACTTGTTGGTACAGTGGTAGATGTCATCCCGGCAGGCCATGATTTGTTGGAAGTCGAGATGCACCAGTCATTTGCTAGTGACAAAAAACCAAAAAAAGTTTTGATTCCATTTGTGAAAGCCATAGCGCCAGTAGTAGACTTACAAGCTGATCGCATTGAAATTACGCCACCGCTTGGGTTGTTGGAAATTTAGTACTCACAGGAACATTAGACCTTTTGCAACTTGCTGCACTGAATAGATCGGCAATGGTGTCGATTACTGGATAGGGGCTTCAACAGTTCGTCCAGTAAGTTTTGCCACAACTGTAACTAGCTCATAAGAGTAAAATGGCTTAAGAATAAACATCTGAAACCCGGAATTAAAAGCTAGGCTACGATTTTCTGGAAGCACACCACCTGTAACAGCAACGGCGGGAAGAAACCCACCAACCTCTGCTTCTTTGATTCTGATAGAGCGAATTAGCGAATAGCCATCCTTATTTGGCATATGGATATCGCTGATTAGAACGTCTGGTTTCCACTCTTCTATCACTTCAATAGCTTCATCCACTGAACCTGCCGTCTTCACCTCAGCCTGGTACTGTTCAAAAATCATCTCCAGCAAATCCAAGTTATTTACATCGTCATCTACCACAACTACACGCAAGCCATCAAGGACAGGAGATGGAAAATTCTTTTGTGGTATTTGGTAATTTTTAGGATGCGAGTCGCGAAAAGTATTTTGCATATTAATTTTAACCTTTTAGTTAGTGATTGCAATGACTGGGATCGCATTCTAGCGCTTGAAAAACTTTGCCTATTGTTACTCACCAAGACCTATAGATAGCGGTGAGTAATTCAACTAGAACATGCTCGGTAGGTTTATTGCTTGCCAACAACTTTTTAGCTAATTCCATTGCCTCATTAATAGTTAGCTTGGGATTGAGTGCAGCGCATAATTCTTGATTTGTATAACTCAACTCTTGCTTTATCTCTTCCAACTCGTAATTTTTGTAACACAGTTCTAGCTTATAGCTCTCTATGAGTTCGAGTAAAAACTCTACTTTCTCCTGAAGTTCCTGCATTTTCTCGGCGTCAATAGCTCTCCAGGGTTGAAGATCACTCTCTCGATTGGATATTTGGTAAGACATATTGACTCTCTCACTTCTAGTTACTTGACTATGCTTAAAACTTTCAATGTTGTTTACAGTAAAAGCTCTTGGCTAACTCAGGAAATAGCCCTGCCTAACTGGAAAAATGAGTCAGAATGTAGAACTCAGAATACTTCACCCACAAGAGCATGCTGACATCTTGCACCAAAAAAAGTTTATGTAATTTTATCACTCAGTATCAAAGCCAAAGCCCTTTATTTAGCGAAAAAAGTCCAAAAAAGTAATGTAACTTTATCGCACCGTTTTTTACATAGGCTCGGTTCCTATAAATAGGTGCAAGATCTGAGCATGGAGATTTGAGAAGAATTTTTTAACATTTTTTTCGCGCCACTTGCGGGACGAGGTTTTAAACTAATGGCTCATCACCCACTCGTAGAGAATACACTTGTCCTAGATTCTGGCTCCTGAGTTCTTAGTTAAATATAAAAAAAGTAAGTGAAGATTTTGTGAATGAGTCAGTAGATAATATAAGAAGGTGTTTAAAAAAGTAGTGCTCTTTCTCAAGTCAACTGCAATCAAACTGCGAGTCATGTAACAGACTTGCCTATTAAGTTAGAGCAAAAATATTCCTAGAGAGGGATGTTTAAAAAAGTGGCGTGAATCTAGCAAGGATCAATACTTATCAGTCAACGACCCAGGTCTGAAGACACGCTTGCTTAAGCGCCTAAGACTCGACCACAGTTGACCCGACTCAGTACTTTGAGTACTACGTTATTGGTAAGTGTTTAAGTTCCTACCTACGGATGCTTTCGCCAGTCTGTAGCTCTAGAAATCAAGGATTAAACAGGTTTATTGGGTTAAGCCAGTGTCTTTGATAAGTGCCGACCAATAACATTGTCAAGGCTAACTTTACTCCCTTTTGGGAAGGCTCTACGGAGCAAAACCGTTATGCGTACAGGTGAGTCCAGTCCTGTTGGCGCAGCCTGCCCGAAGGGCTTAGGAGGGTTTCCCTCCGCAGGGAACTGGCTCTCCCGTTGGGGTGAACGAATTGAGATGGTAATTGTCAAGCTCGAAAGTACATTACAAAAGTACACCGATTCAAGTAACCCCAAGGCGGTAATGGAGCAAGGCGACTAAAGGAGCCAGTGCGGTGGGCGGCTCTGCCGACTTGTAGCATCTGGCGTTCGCTTGAGTCGTGTTTCCTCTCAGGTCTAAAGACCCTGAGTTTCCACACTTCCCACGAGGTTTTATGAAAATTCTGCTAGTAGAGGATGATGAAGGGACTGCTGAATTGTTGAAGAATACTCTTACAAGTCACCATTATGTAGTCGATTTGGCGATGGATGGTCAAACAGGACTGTCCCTAGTCGAAGCGTTTGCTTATGACTTGGTTTTATTAGATATCATGTTGCCAAAACTAGATGGTCTAAAGTTTTGCAGACAGCTACGCGCTCGCGGAAATAGCACCCCAATTATCCTTTTGACAGCTATGGACAGTAGCACTAGCAAAGTCATTGGATTAGATGCAGGAGCTGATGATTATGTTGTCAAGCCTTTTGACACCAATGAGTTATTGGCTCGGATACGTGCTTTGATACGTCGAGGAACTCCAGTTCTCTCCTCAGTGATACAGGCGGGAAATATCACGCTTGACTCCAGTAGCTGTAGAGTGACTTGCGATGGACAACTTTTGCATTTGACTGCTAAGGAATATGCTATACTCGAGCTCCTTTTGCGTAATAGCCACCGGATATTTAGCCAAACACACCTGCTCGATTATCTCTGGTCATCTGAAGAAATCCGTTTAGAGAATACTGTCAGAGCACACATCAAGGCTTTACGGCAGAAACTTAAGAAAGCTGGGGCGGATGGATTGATTGAGACAGTTTACGGACTAGGGTATCGGTTCAAATTAGGGGAACATGAACTTAACAATCAGGCAGCGGCAACGGTTCACTCCCAAACTGTAGTAAATGCTCCTGAGCCACAAATCTCCTCGGCACTGGCTGCCATTTGGGTGCGATTTAAACCCAAGTACAGCGCTCACGTTACGGTTTTAGAACAAGCTATTACGACCCTGGTTGCGGGTACGCTTACTGAAGAATTGGCGCAACAGGCACACCAACAAGCCCACTTGCTGATTGGATCGCTCGCAAGCTTTGGTTTTGCTGAAGCCTCGCGTCTGTGCCGTGAGATTGAACAAATTTTTCGGGCTGGAATCAAACAGTGTCAAGCTCAAGTTGAACGTCTCTCTCAACTTGTTGTAGCGTTGCGGCAAGAACTGGAACAACCAGCCGCAATCGAGCCACCAGTTGAGAAGAAGCGATTTGACATCGTTGAGGCAAAAATTCTGGTTGTGGACGATGATCCCCAAATGTTGGACATTGTACGCACTTTACTAGAGCCTTGGGGATTCAAGCTCACTCTGCTGGATAACCCCCAACAATTTTGGACCATTTTGGATGTGTCTAACCCCGACTTGCTGATTCTAGCTATGGAAATGCCGGAGTTAAGTGGCATTGAACTGTGCGAGGTGGTGCGAAACGATCCACGGTGGAGTGAGTTACCCGTGCTGTTTCTATCTGTTGACTCTAATGCGGAAACTGTGAATCGGGTGTTTGCTGCGGGTGCAGATGACTATGTGAGTAAGCCAATTTTGCCACCAGAATTAATTGCTCGTGTACTGAATCGCCTGGAACACACACGCACATCAAGAGTTTCCCATCTGATTTAGCTCAGCAAGTTCCGCAATCATTGATGCTAATTGAGCTGGTTCAACTGGTTTAGCAAGATGCCTTTGAAAACCTGCAGCAAGAGACTTGCTTTGCTCTTCTTCCCTGACATATGCCGATAGGGCGATCGCCGGAATTCCCCCTAACTCGCCATCAAGCGCCCTCACCTGAGCGATGAGCGCGTAGCCGTCTTCATCCGGCATGCCAATGTCTGACAACAGAACATCGTACTCACCAGGATTCGCCTTCAGAATGGCGATCGCCTCTTTTGCTGAGGTAACCGCCGTCACTTGCGCTGCGTACTGTTCAAGAATTGTCCTCAGTAACTCTAATAGACCCGCCTCGTCATCAACCATAAGTACCCGCACGCCTAAGAGCGTTGGCGTGGTATCCAATGGCACTTCTTGCCCTGCCCTCGATACCTGCAAAAAATTACTTGACACAGAAGTATCTGTGTGATATAAGGCTAATGGTAGCCTCAGTGTCATTGTTGTCCCTTGCTCCTCACCCGGACTTTCTGCTTGGATCGTGCCACCGTGTTGCTCTACCAAATGAGACACAATTGAGAGTCCGAGTCCGAGTCCACCATGCGACCGAGTAGTGCTGCTATCTGCTTGACGGAAGCGCTCAAAGACATAGGGTAGAAAGTCGGCGCTGATGCCCTGACCTGTGTCACTGACTTGAATCTGGGCAAATGAGCCAATATGCTCAAGCTTGACTGTCACTCGTCCCCCGACTGGGGTGAACTTGATGGAATTAGAAAGCAGATTCCAGAACACCTGCTGTAAACGCTCCGGATCGCCTGACACCCATAGGGTGTCAGGCGATCCGAGTACGGCTTCTATTTGAATGTTTTTAGCCTCAGCTGATGGACGGGCAACATCAATGGCTGCCTGAATCACAGGTACGAGATCAATCAAACTGACATTAATATGGAGCTTGCCTGTCGTAATGCGTGATATGTCTAAGATATCTTCAACCAGGTTAGCTAGCGACTTGCCGCTAGCCTCAATTATCTCCAGCGCATTAGCAGTCTGTTCGGCGTCAAAAGAGTGCTTACGCAGCAGCTTAGCCCAGCCTAGTATGGCGCTCAGAGGGTTCCGTAGTTCGTGAGAGACGATTGATAAGAACTCATCCTTAGTACGGTTGGCTGCCTCGGCTGCAGCGCGAGCCGACTGCTCATTAATCAGTAGCTGGTTACGTTGTGACTCAAACAGCTTACGCTCAGTGATGTCATTTATGACGAGGAGTATCATTTCATGATTGTTTGCTTGCAGGACTTTACAGGCATTAACCAGCATTGTTTTGCGTCCGATGTTCTCAAATGTATGCTCAACCTCAAAATTATCGATCTGGTTGTTTTGAGGGAGAATTTCTTCTAAGAGCGATCGCAGCTGGGGAATGTTCCACTGACCATTCCCAAGAGCGAAGATACTGTTATGCTCTGTTTCAACTTTGGAAACCAGGAAAGTCTCATAGAAACACTGATTCGCTGTCATTACTCTCAAGTTCGTATCAAGCACTATGAGAGGTTGCTGTATTGTCTCGATGATCGCTTCGGCATAATCACGAGATTCTTTAAGTTCCTCGGTGCTGCGTTTTAAGGCGTCAATATCGACCAACACGAGCACCGCGCCATCAATTTGATTTTCCAGGGTTTTGTAAGGGCGTATCCATAGGTCATACCAATGACCCTTAGTGTCTTGAACTTCTTGTTCTTTAATGACCAAGGTGTCAATCACCTCTAAGATCATTTGCTCTAAGTTAGGAACGTTAATATTGGGCTTGATATGATTAAGCGGTCGCCCCACATCAGTGGGGATCAGGTTGAAGATTTTCTCCGCCATCGGGGTAAAACGTCGGATAGTGAGATCATTTGCTAGCATCACAATGGGAATATTGACACTGCTAAGTAGATTGCGCAGATCGTTGTTAATCTTGTTTGATTGTTGAATCCGACTGTGCAATTCGTCGTTAGTTGTGCTCAGTTCTTCATTAGTCGATTGAATCTCTTCTTTGGCGGTTTCTAGTTCCTCATTTGTGCTTTGTAACTCTTCGTTGCTCGACAGGATCTCCTCATTAGCGGTCATGAGTTCTTGGTTAGTTGCTTCCTGCTCCTGAATTATCGATTGCAGATACTCTTTAGTTGCACTCAGCTCCTGTTTCGTGGCAGCAAGTTCTTGTTTGAGCTGGATAAGTTTCTGCTCCGTCGCTGTCAGCTTCCCCCTTCTAGGCTTCACCCGACCGTCGTCATCAACTGAGTGAGCAAGACCTGACACTTGAACGTCCTCAAACAAAAGTAAAAAGTAGCGTTCTTGTGAAGGGGGAACCTGGAAAGGAATAACCTCAAAATTGACTTCCCTCAATTGCTCTTTAGTTGTAAGTTGGATGCCTTCCTTTCTCACGGGGACATCTAAGCGTTTCGCCTGGAGGATCGCTGTGCGCAGATCTAAGCGTAAGCTTGCTTGAGCCATTTTGAGCAAATTGAAACTTGGCTTTCCGGGTGCTGGTGCAAGGTAGGGACTGGTTTGTCCCCGAAATTGTAGGATTTCCAGATCGTTGTTGATAATCACACCAGGCGGGGCATATTTATTCCAGACAATCCGGTCAGCTTCTTTCTGTAAATCAAGACCTTCAAGAGCATCCGAGTCCCTAGCCTCATCTTTCACGAGTTCTGGAGAATAATTGCTGGTAAAGAAGTCAAAATTTAGCCGAGTCGGTGTCAAGTTTCGGGAATAAATTTTCTGTTTTTTATCTACTAAGGTAAACAAGTCTGAGTACTCGCCCGTACTCTCCGAGGTTCCCAGCAGAAGAAAGCCTGTTGGTTTGAGGCTGTAATGAAACAACGGTATCACCTTCTTCTGCAAAACCGATCCGAAATAAATCAGTACATTCCGACAACTAATGAGATCCAGATGGGAAAAAGGTGGGTCAGCGATCAGGTTTTGCTTAGCAAAGACACACATCTGGCGGACAAACTTGCTGATCTGGTATCCGCCGTCCACTTTGTTAAAGAAGCGCCGTAGACGTTCTGGTGAAATCCCCTCTACTAAGCTCGGTATGTATATAGCCGCTCGGGCTTTCTCAATAGCAAAATCGCTGATGTCTGTGCCAAAAATCTGGATTGTGGGCGAACTTTGCCGATCATCCAAAAACTCCAATAAGCAGATGGCAATCGAGTAAACTTCCTCACCTGTTGAACACCCCGCCACCCAGATGCGGATTGGCTCCTCGGGCGCTCTATTCTGCATTATGCTGGGAAATACCTGATTTTTTAAGGCTTGGAATGCATCACTGTCTCGGAAAAAACTGGTGACATGGATCAATAAATCCTGGAACAAAGCTTCCACTTCCGCAGAGTTGTTCTGAAGATATGTAACGTAATCCTCCAGTTTTTCCAACCTGTGCAGAAACATCCGCCGCGCAATTCGCCGGTTGAGGGCCGTGTGCTTGTAATGGGTAAAATCAATTCCCGTGGCAGCCCGCAGCAACTTGAAGATGTTATTCAGAGCATTTTCGCCGACCGAGAGCTCCTCAACCGTTTCTACTAGCGTTGGGTGGGTGACATAGGCATGGCGGCTGATATGAGCCAGTTTCTCGGCGATCGCCGCAGGAGGCAGAATAAAGTCTACGTGACCCGTAGCAGCAGCGGTATTCGGCATGCTAGTGAATTTTGCCGTTGCTTCACACTGAGCAAAGGTAATCCCGCCAGCCGCCTTGATTGCCCTTAGTCCCTGTGCACCGTCTCCATCCGACCCGGATAGAACGATTCCAATCGCTTTGCTCCCCCGCTCCTCTGCCGATGAACTAAAGAAAACATCGACTGGCATATACATTCCACGCGTCTTCTCACGGGGCGAGAGTCTAAGCCTGCCTTGGGTAATGGTCATCTTGGTGTTTGGCGGAATGACGTAGACGTGGTTAGGTTCCACGGACATACCATCCTGCACCTCAATCACTGGCATTTGCGTTGCCCTGCCAAGAATCTCGCTCAACAAGCTCTTGTATTCGGGGTTCAGATGCTGAATCAGCACAAATCCCATGCCAGTATCAATCGGTAGATGCCTAAGCAACTCCGTGAATGCCGCCAATCCACCAGCAGAAGCTCCAATCCCGACGATAGGAAATAATTCTTTATTTGTTTTCTGCTCCTCAACTATTTCTTCCTTAGCAGTGGATTTAGGTTCGTTAGACTCACGGTCATTCATTATTTATAGCCAAGGACATATGCCGAAATAGTTCAAGGATCAGGGTTTGTGTCCCTAATTATAACTCACCGTTTGCTTAGCGAATTCCAAATGATTAAGGATGTCGCTCAGATCAGTTGCTTTTGATTAAAAAATAAATTCTCTATTTTTAATATCTTCTTAACTTTTTTCAGTTATTTACTTGTTCTTGTAAGAATCAACTTCTGCCAAAAGTATTATTCTAAAATAGAGATATCATATCTTGCATTTCAACGTTACATATCAAAGGAAAAAGCTTGTTGAAATGCGCAGAAATCGTTGTAGAGTCAGTTTTGGCTGGCTTAAACCATAAATTTTGCAAATGAATTTCATAAAAAAATATGAGAGAATTTAAGATTGGATATCATCCAAAAAACTAGGTTTAAGAAAAAATTTATTTTTACTTTCGCATTGAAATCAAATATTTGTTACATAATAAACAAACATCTGTTTATTTTGCTAACCTCTCAAAAAGGTTAGCAAAACCGTTGATCTGATTTATTTAATACATTGGCTATCTTTATGAAGCTCTAGCCAGAAAATAGTGTGTCATGGGTAAGGGCATACGGCAGTATGCCCAAACTATACACTGCGTAAACGCCCCTACGACTGTGATCTACTCATCTGAAAACTGCTGTAACGGCACTTTTGAGATATGCTCTTAGTGAAAGTTCGTGGAAATTATTTTTTGACATCCTCCCCGCCCAAGAATGTGCGGGGATTCCAAGAATCACTTCTTGGGCTTTCTGTTTCTACGAGTTGACTTGCTTGAAGGAGTTTCCTCACTCAAGTATTGGTCAGTCTCATCCACAGACGTTGACGTTCCCGTGTGCCCCACGGTACGGAGTCCTCTCTCAAGTATGTTTCGTGCAGCGTTCCAGTCCCTATCTTGGGTATGTCCGCAATGGTGACAAGTGTGTGTTCTAGTACTAAGAGACTTCTTGACGACCTTCCCACAATTGGAACAATTCTGGGAGGTGTAGTGGGGTGGGACAGCAACCGTGACCACGCCAAATACTTTGCCGAAATACTCAACCCAAGTACGGAACTGAGTCCACGCTGCATCAGATATCGACTTGGCGAGGTGTCGATTCCTCACCATGTTTCGCACCTTCAAGTCCTCATACGCCACGAGGTCGTTAGACATCACTACGCACCTTGCCGTCTTGATGGCAAAGTCTTTACGCTGGCGACTTACCTTGAGGTGTTTACGAGCAAGTTTGTTTCTAAACTTCGCTCTGTTTTTAGAACCCTTCTTAGTCTTGGACAAACGACGTTGCAGTCGTTTCAAAGACTTTTCACTTTTACGGAGGTGACGCGGGTTTGCAACAGTCTGCCCGTCAGAATCAGTGTAGAACAGGGTAATACCAACATCAATACCGACATTATGGGCGGTTGGTTCCCGTTTTTCCAAGCGTTCTTGGTCGATGCAAAACTGCACGTAGTACCCGTCCGCTCGACGGACAACCCGCACCCGTTTAAATTGCTTCAACTGATGAGCCAGCGCTGCAGGAGGGTCTCCCTCCGTAGGCGACTGGCGGTAGAAATGCAAATCGCGGGTTCCCCACATTTTGAAGGTTCCCGCCTCAAACCCGTCAGAAAAGGTGATACACCGTCTATCTTCAGAAAGTCGCCAGCCACTGGTCTTATATTCAACACTGCCATGTGTTTGTTCTTTTCTGAAACGCGGGTATCCTTTTTTGCCTGGTTTTCCTTTCTTACAGTTGTCGTAGAAACGAGATATGGCAGACCAAGCTCGTTCAGCACTAGCCTGACGAGCCATAGAGTTGAGATTCTTGGCAAACTCGAACGATGCAGCAAGTACTGCACAATATGCACTCAAATCGTACTTGTCAATGTCCTTGTTATCCATCCAGTATCTGAGGCAGCTGTTACGCACAAAACGAGCAGTGCGGATAGCATCATCCAGCTTTCCGTATTGCTCGTTCGTTCCAACGAGCTTTGCCTCAAATACCAGCATCTTTACGCTCAACTCTATAGCGTAATGATAGCACGATTTCAAAAAGCCGTTCTAGAAGGACGGGGCTTTAGACCCAGTTTTTAGGTAAAGGAGTTCGATATGACTCTAGCAAGTCCTCCACAGACAAAGCCTTTAACAGATGAAGAATTGCGGAATATGAACGCCTATTGGCGTGCAGCGAATTATCTTTCAGTTGGACAAATATATTTACTCGACAATGCACTGCTGAAAGAACCGCTGAAGATAGAACACATCAAACCCAGACTTTTGGGTCACTGGGGAACAACTCCTGGTCTTAACTTCCTCTACGTTCACCTGAACCGGATGATCAAAAAGTATGACCAGAACATGATCTACATTGCCGGTCCTGGTCACGGTGGTCCCGGTGTCGTTGCAAACGTTTACTTAGAAGGCACTTACAGTGAGTATTATCCCAACATCTCCCAAGATGCTGAAGGTATAAAGAAACTCTTCGTACAGTTCTCTTTCCCAGGTGGCGTCGGCAGCCATTGTACCCCGGAACTTCCTGGTTCCATCCACGAAGGTGGTGAACTCGGATATTCCCTATTCCACGCCTACGGTGCTGCCTTTGATAACCCCGACCTGATCGTTGCTTGTGTAATCGGCGATGGCGAAGCGGAAACCGGACCTCTAGCCACAAGCTGGCACTCGAACAAGTTCCTCAACCCCGCGTATGACGGTGCAGTCCTCCCGATCCTCCACCTCAACGGCTACAAGATTGCCAACCCGACGGTGCTGGCACGAATCAGCCATAAGGAGTTGGAAAGCTTATTTGTAGGCTACGGCTACAAGCCCTACTTTGTGGAAGGATCCGACCCGGAAACCATGCACCAGTTGATGGCAGCAACTCTGGAGACTGCCATGAACGAAATTAAAGAAATTCAGGAAGACGCCCGTACCAATGGCTTCAGCCAGCGTCCGCAATGGCCAATGATTATCCTGAGAAGCCCCAAAGGTTGGACAGGACCTAAGGAAGTCGATGGTGAGAAAACGGAGAATTATTGGCGATCGCACCAAGTTCCTTTTGGGGAGTTGACAAGCAAGCCAGAGCACCTCAAACTCCTAGAAGAGTGGTTGAGGAGTTACAAACCAGAAGAACTGTTTGATGAGAACGGCAAGTTTATTCCAGAACTAGCACAATTGGCTCCCAACGGACAGCGACGCATGGGTGATAACCCCCATGCCAACGGCGGTCTTCTGCTGCGCGACTTGAGGATACCCGACTTTGAGAATTATGCCTTCAAGGTTACCGAACGAGGCAGGGATGTTGGCGAAGCGACTAAGGTGATGGCAAAGTTCCTGCGGGATGTGATGAAACTCAACACCGAAAGCCGCAACTTCCGCATCTTCGGTCCAGACGAAACCAAATCAAATCGCTTAGATACTGTATTTGAGGTAACAGACCGCACTTGGGTAGCCGAGAGACTTCCTGAAGACGCAAACTTGTCTCCTGAAGGTCGGGTGATGGAAATCCTCAGCGAAAATGCTTGTCAAGGGTGGTTAGAAGGATACCTCCTCAGTGGTCGCCACGGCTTGTTCTCCTGCTACGAGGCGTTCATCCACATCGTAGACTCCCAGTTCAACCAACACGCCAAGTGGCTTGACACGAGCCAAGACATTCCCTGGCGCAGATCCATTGCTTCCCTCAACTACCTGCTCACCTCGCATGTTTGGCGGCAAGACCACAACGGCTTTTCTCACCAAGACCCCGGTTTTATCGACCTTGTAGTCAACAAGAAAGCAAAAGTTGTTCGGGTGTATTTGCCCCCCGATGCCAATTGTTTGCTGTCAGTTACTGACCACTGTCTGCGAAGCCGTGACTATGTCAACGTCATCGTTGCTGGGAAACAACCCGCTCTACAATACCTGGATATGGATGCAGCAATCAAACACTGCACCAAAGGTCTCGGTATTTGGGAATGGGCAAGCAATGACAAAGGTGGTGAACCAGATGTGGTCATGGCATCTGCAGGAGACATTCCCACTATGGAAAGTTTGGCGGCGGTGGACATCTTGCGGCAGAACTTCCCCGACCTCAAGGTGCGGGTAGTGAACGTGGTGGACTTAATGAAACTTCAGCCTGAAAGCGAACACCCGCACGGACTCAACGACAAAGACTTCGACAGTATTTTTACCACCGACAAACCGATTATCTTTGCCTTCCACGGTTATCCTTGGCTGATTCACCGTCTAGCATATCGCCGGACAAATCATGCAAATCTTCATGTGCGCGGTTACAAGGAGGAGGGAACGACCACCACGCCCTTTGATATGACCGTAGTTAACGATTTAGATCGCTTCCACCTAGCGATAGACGTGATTAATCGCGTACCACATCTAGGGTACAAAGCGGCTTATGTCAAGCAGATGCTGCAAGACAAGCTGATCGAACACAAGTACTACATTAACAAGTACGGCGAGGATATGCCAGAAATCCAGAACTGGAAGTGGCCCCACTAAAGCAACTAGGGACTAGTGATTGGGGACTGGGTGAATTCGTGACACTCCTACACCGACCGCTTGCGGTCGGTGTAGGCTTCTGGCAGATTTTATCTTTCCAGAGCTTCGTTCGTGGTACTCCAACTGTTTCCCATTACCGCAGTTTATAGTCAGGTTCGTGTCCTGCCCGACTTGAATGATTTCAAAACCATTGACCTACGTTCCTTAAAGATTTTACGCACCGGAGGCAGTAGTCGGCTATTAATAGCAATTTAAGACCGCACTTCCCGATGCAACCCCTTATCTTTAGTTGTCTAGGTACGGATAGTTGACCAGCTTTTTAGTATGCGTCAACACCTCTCTATGTTAGCAGATTGGGTAGATACTGCCTACCCACTTATGAAAGAATCAAAGGTTAAACTTGAGGATATCAACAAAGCAGGTTAAACAAGTTGCGGTCATATGCAGCAAGCAAAGATAAGACAATCACTCAAATTGTCGAAGACGCTTGTTGATAGGTTGCCCAACACGGAGATTGGCGCTCATTGCACTGTCCCCACTCCCGAATCAACCGACAGTTGATATTGGTCGCTTTACGTACAATGAGCACCCCGGCATTCATCCCACACCTCCTGACGGTAGGATGTGGGGCTTCTGCCGGAGCTAGCTAAGTCCTCAAACCTTAACAAACCTTAAAAGATGCCAATTAAATCCGCCTTCTGTTGCATATACTGTCAGGATTGGGTCAAGAAGATATTGAAGAGCCAGGGGAAGATGAGGGAAATGAAGAAGAATTTGCTCCTCCTACTCCCCGCGACTCTCTTTTGGGGCCAAAACCCCCAGAAATCCCTAGTGTTGTGATTTTCAACAACAGGAGTTTTCAAATTGACTAAGTTGAAAGTTGGTATTAATGGATTTGGTCGGATTGGGCGACTTGTGTTTCGCGCTGGCATCAATAACCCCAACATCGAGTTTGTCGGCATTAATGACCTGGTACCACCAGATAACCTCGCTTACCTTCTCAGGTACGACTCAACCCACGGAACCTTTAAAGGCAAAGTTGAAGCAAAGGATGATGGCATTGTTGTCAACGGACATTTCATTCCTTGTGTGTCAATTAGGAATCCAGCAGAATTGCCTTGGGGGAAATCTGGTGCAGATTATGTAGTAGAATCTACAGGGCTTTTCACTAATCATGAAGGAGCAGCAAATCACCTCAAAGCAGGAGCAAAGCGGGTGATTATTTCCGCTCCCACGAAAGATCCAGACAGGGTTCCTACTCTGCTAGTGGGTGTCAATCATCACCTGTTTGACCCCGCTAAAGACACCATCGTCTCTAATGCTAGCTGTACCACAAACTGTTTGGCTCCTGTCGCTAAGGTCATCAACGACAACTTTGGATTAACTGAAGGGCTGATGACTACAGTACACGCCATGACCGCCACTCAACCAACTGTAGACGGTCCCAGCAAAAAGGACTGGCGAGGAGGTCGCAGTGCGGCGCAGAACATTATTCCCTCTTCTACAGGCGCAGCAAAAGCCGTAGCACTCGTTTTGCCGGAGTTAAAGGGCAAGTTGACTGGTATGGCATTCCGGGTTCCGACGCCCGATGTTTCAGTCGTTGATTTAACCTTTAAAACTGCTAAAGCGACCAGCTACAAAGAAATTTGCGCTGTGATGAAGGCGGCTTCCGAAGGGGAGCTTAAAGGTATCTTGGGCTACACAGAGGACGAAGTTGTTTCCACAGATTTTCAGGGAGATACGCGTTCCAGCATCTTTGATGCAGGTGCTGGTATTGAACTCAACTCTAACTTCTTTAAGGTTGTTGCCTGGTACGACAATGAGTGGGGTTACTCAAATCGCGTTATTGACCTCATGTTGTCTATGGCACAGAAGGAAGGTCTGTTGGAACGCGTAGCGGCTACTGTAGCTTAACAGTTATCAGTTAACAGTTAACAGTTACCAGTTATCAGTTAACAGTTACCAGTTATCAGTTACCAGTTATCAGTTAACACTAACAACTGTTAACTACATTTGTAGCAACAATCCGGTAATACGTTATTTGAAACCGTCGATGCACGCAGATATACGCAGATAATTTATCTGTGTGCATTTCTTGTTTATCTGTGGTTTGATTTTCAAAAAATGACTTGTGTAAGAAGTGTAGTGCTGATTCATCCGTGAGAAAATAATTGTAAATGTATAATTTTTAATTTTCCCAAAAAGGTAACATTTGCCAGCAGTCTGTTGCTCATCTAAATCTTTGATTTAAGGAGTTGATATGTCTAAAAATTTACTTGAACAATTACGGAAAATGACTGTGGTGGTTGCAGATACGGGGGATATCCAAGCGATAGAAAAGTTTAAGCCACAAGATGCGACAACTAACCCCTCTCTGATTACTGCTGCGGCACAGATGCCAAACTATCGGGAAATTGTGAATCAGACTTTACTCCAAGCAAAGAAAGATGCAGGTTCCGAAGCAAGCCAAAAGCAAGTCGCTGCTTTGGCGTTTGACGGTTTGGCAGTGTCCTTTGGGTTGAAGATTTTGCAAATTATTCCTGGTCGGGTGTCTACAGAAGTCGATGCACGCCTTTCCTACGATACGGAAGGTACTGTTGCTAAAGCACACGACTTGATTGCTCAGTATGAAGCGGCTGGTGTTTCGCGCGATCGCGTTCTCATCAAAATCGCCTCTACCTGGGAAGGGATTAAGGCTGCGGAAATCTTGGAGAAAGAGGGTATTCATTGCAACTTAACTCTTTTGTTTGGAATTCATCAGGCGATCGCCTGTGCGGAAGCCGGCGTAACTCTAATTTCCCCCTTTGTTGGGCGCATTCTCGACTGGTACAAAAAAGATACTGGACGCGATAGTTACTCTCCTGCGGAAGACCCAGGAGTCGTTTCTGTTACAAGAATTTACAATTACTATAAGAAATTTGGCTATCAAACCCAAGTCATGGGAGCGAGTTTCCGCAACGTTGGTGAAATTACAGAACTCGCTGGCTGTGACTTGCTGACCATTTCTCCAGCACTGTTAGCTGAGTTGAACGCAACAACTGGGGAACTACCTCGTAAACTTGACCCCGCCAAAGCAGCAGCAACAGACATCGAAAAGATACCGATGGACAAAGCTACCTTTGACAAGATGCACGCTGCTGACCGCATGGCATCCGAAAAATTGGAAGAAGGTATCAAAGGTTTTACCAAGGCACTGGAAACCTTAGAAACATTACTGGCAGAACGACTTGCCCGTTTGGACGGAGAAGATACCCTCAGCCATGCCACTCAGGATATTTTTCATATCTACGATTTAGATGGCGATGGCTTCATCACCCGCGAAGAATGGATGGGAACCGACGCCGTGTTTGATGCGCTAGATGTCAACAAAGACGGCAAAATTACACCACAAGAAATGAGCGCTGGGTTGGGCGCAGTTATTCAGATGGTAGAAGTCGCGAAAGCTTGATTTTTGTCGTCTAAATCAGAATCACAGATTGCAGGGGCGTCAAGCTCCTGCTGACGCACCCCAATAATTCTTCACCGTACGTACACCCGCTGACCCCTGTATCTGTTGTATTGCCTGACTGGTTGATAGGCTCGTTGAACTCGATTTCGCCTGACTGGTTGATAGACTCGTTGAACTCGATTTCGCCTGACTGGTCGTACACGAACTCGTCGAACTTGATTTCGCCTGACTGGTCCGCCAATGATTATTCTGCGAACTCGGGATCTCCTGTCGTATCTTCTAGCGACGACGAATGGTTGAGCCTGGTCTCCAACTGGGTTCACTCCTGGCTGCAGTCCAAAAGTATTGTTGAAATTGTTCTTATTTGAGTCAGCCGCTTGAGCAAATGAAGACGGATAAACTATGGCAAACAGCAATATCGCTGTAGCAAATAACTTGTGTATGCCTTGTGACTGGGAAATAGCAAGGTTTAGCTGGAAAAATTTGTGATTAGCCATTGCCAATCTCCTTATTGATAAGAACTATGTGTGACTAAGGAGTGTGTGCTGAGCGTGCAATTGACCTCTCCCCTACCGTCGATGCGAGGGGATTCTAAACTGTTGCGGAACAGGAGGCTAAAGTCGTCCTGTTCCGCTTTTTAGTTTTGGTTTCCCAGAGTTTTATCCTGGTAGGCAGGGTCAGCACTGCCCTACAGACCTTAACCAAGCACAAGCTTAGCTGTGTCTCTACTTTGCGAAGAATATTCGCTGCACCGTTACAATCGGCATTAATGAAATCACCACACTTGGTTTTATATTGTCCACGCTTCGGTCTTGT
Organism: Kalymmatonema gypsitolerans NIES-4073; assembly: GCF_002368435.1. Classification (GTDB taxonomy): domain Bacteria; phylum Cyanobacteriota; class Cyanobacteriia; order Cyanobacteriales; family Nostocaceae; genus Kalymmatonema; species Kalymmatonema gypsitolerans. The sequence continues at coordinate 7,173,621 of NZ_AP018268.1, read as the reverse complement.
TCCTGATGGCTTCCAGTTATCGGGTTTTTCACCGTATTTTGGCAAACTATCTCCATCCAAAAAAGAAGCTTTGGAAGTATATGACTCTTCTGTCTCAACAAATTGAATTTTGTGCTGTTTGCACATTTCCTCGATTCGTTTTTTCAAACGTGCTGTCGGTGTTTGAACTATCTTTTGATTGTTGACTTTCCCTGTCTCAATACCATCTTTATTACTTTGGTTCCAACCAAAAACAACAGTACCAACATTTTGAGTCAGACAATAGTTAACAATCAGCTTTGCAGCTTTGTTGAGCGCATCTTTAACTTGACGGTTACGTTTTTCTGCGATGTGGGAAAGCCTGTCGTTCCAAAAACCTTGTGGTTTTCCTTCTTTGATAGTTGCGACTTGTTTGTTGTACCACTGTGTCAAAGATTTTAGCTTGAACCCATCAATAATAAAGCTATTGTCGCCCGTATTTGGTACACAAGTGAGCCAATTATTTATTCCAGGATCGATTCCTAGTGCTCTAGACTTATCCAATTCAAGAGGTGTATTTTCTACTTGCCTGCAAACAAACTCAGCATAAAAGCAGTTGTTTCGTGGCAATATTCTTAGTTCTTTAACTGCCTCAAATTTAATATTATGAGGCATAGTTACAAATAAACTATCAAAGCCAAACAACGCTTTGAATGCATTGCCAAGCGGCAAACGGATTAAACCAGCTTCAATATCAAAACTAAGTGCTTGTTTCGGATAAGTCCAACCAGCTAAACCGTTTTTCTTGCGGTATTTGGGCAGGCTAGGTTTATCTTTTAATTGTCCTGAATACCACAATGGCAACAATTCTTTGTAGCTAGTGAATGATTCAGCAACTTCTGTGCAAACTTGCTGCGCCGCTTGTGAGTAGAAAATCTGATAATGTGGATTGCTTTTTAATTCTCCATGAAGCCCAAACGAGTCATCTAATACTTCTCCAAACGTGAAATATGCTTGTCTTAGCAGATACGTTGCACAATTGCGAAGCTTGTTAGATTGTTCTGCTAGAAACTCCAACACATTCATGCTGTGTTGATCTAATTTGATAAGCATTTGTTGTGTTGCGTACAGTCGTATCACCCCCCCCTTGCTGTGTTATACATACAAGTATACATCTATATACATTGAGCGTCTATGCCATTCCGTAAAGGTCACAAAGATAGGTATACAACTAATAGAGACAAACCGTTAACCAGTAGCCCTGTATGTTTTCGATTAGATAAAGAATTAGCAGTCAAACTGAAATCTATCCCAAATTGGCAAGAACGGTTAAGACAGACACTTCCCACGCTCATAGAGAAGTGGATGGCTGAATAAATGAGCGCCGAGTCGCGTTTCATCCCCTGGCGTCGATCACGAAGTACGGCACTACGTGCCTGTTTCTCAGGGGCTTTCATGCTCCCGCCAAGGTTTTGGTAAATTTGACAATTTAGAAGGTGTGGGTTTGTTTCCATAAGAAAACATAATTAGGCAAAATGCCTACCTCAAACATACCGCGCTCATGAGATTTAAGCTCCTTAAGATTCGACCTGAGGAGGGAAATTAGAACTTAACACGAGGTTGTTGCGGCAACATCTGCTTAAGTAGTGTTAGGACTATCAAGCAATTTTTGTTGTGAACTCTGCCTCAAATATCGCGATGGTTAGCAAAACTATACAAACCCAACCGTTTACCGACCAGAAACCAGGTACTTCTGGACTAAGAAAGAAAGTTTCTGTCTTCCAAAAGCCTCATTACTTAGAAAACTTTGTGCAGTCTATCTTTGATAGTCTGCAAGGATATCAAGGTCAGACTCTGGTTTTGGGAGGCGATGGTCGCTACTACAATCGTCAGGCAATTCAAACTATCCTGAAGATGGCAGCCGCTAATGGCTTTGGTCGAGTGCTGGTCGGTCAAGGTGGGATTCTTTCTACCCCGGCTACCTCTGCTATTATTCGCAAGTATGGCACCTTTGGTGGTATAATCCTTTCCGCAAGCCACAACCCTGGTGGTCCAGACGGTGATTTTGGAATAAAATACAACATTGATAATGGTGGACCAGCCCCAGAAAAAGTGACTGAAGCCATGTATCAACGTAGCAAAGAGATTGATAGCTACAAAATATTGGAAGCTCCTGATGTCAATCTTGATACATTAGGAAAGTTTAATATAGGTGATATGGCGGTGGAAGTCATTGATTCTGTTGCAGACTATGCAGAGTTAATGCAGTCGCTGTTTGACTTTGACCGTATCCGGGAACTGGTCACTAACGGGCAGTTCCGTATGTGTATCGACTCGTTGCACGCTGTGACGGGTCCTTATGCTCACAATATTTTTGAGGAGCGTTTGGGCGCACCGCAAGGGACTGTCACGAATGGCACACCTCTGGAGGACTTTGGCGGTGGACATCCCGACCCCAACCTCGTTTACGCTCATGATTTGGTGGAAATTCTGTTCGGGGAAAATGCTCCTGATTTCGGTGCTGCTTCTGATGGAGATGGCGATCGCAACATGATTTTGGGTCGTCGATTTTTCGTCACTCCCAGCGATAGCTTAGCAATACTGGCAGCAAATGCTAAATTAGTTCCTGGGTATAGTTCTGGTCTTGCTGGAATTGCCCGCTCTATGCCCACCAGTCAAGCAGCAGACCGTGTAGCGAAACATCTGGGAATTGAGAGTTATGAAACTCCCACAGGCTGGAAATTCTTTGGCAATTTGCTAGATGCAGGTAGAGCAACCCTCTGCGGTGAAGAGAGTTTCGGCACAGGTTCCAACCATATCCGCGAGAAAGATGGACTCTGGGCAGTTTTGTTCTGGCTAAATATATTAGCAGTACGGCAACAGTCAGTAGAGCAGATTGTCACAGAACATTGGCAAACCTACGGACGCAATTATTACTCTCGCCATGACTATGAAGAAGTAGATAGCGATCGCGCGAACAACTTAATCACAAGTCTGCGTGCTATTGCGCCAAACCTCAAAGGAAAGCGGTATGGTTCCTACGAGGTTGAGTACGGTGATGACTTCAGTTATACCGACCCGATTGATGGTAGCATCAGTCAGAAGCAAGGAGTTCGTATTGGCTTCACCGATGGTTCGCGGATTGTCTTCCGGCTATCCGGTACAGGCACACAAGGCGCGACATTAAGGCTTTATTTAGAAAGCTACGAACCTGATCCGGCAAAGCAGAATCTTGATCCGCAACAAGCATTGGCAGAACTTATCACCATTGCAGATGAGATTGCCCAAATTCGTGCATTGACTGGAATGGACAAGCCAACTGTTATTACCTGATCTTAAGGGGTGGGCATTGAGCAATAGATTAGATAACTAGCCATTCTCAAAGGAACCCCACCCCTAACCCCTTTTTAAAAATGTGATTAGGAATTATCATTTTTACAAACTGCCTTTGGCTGGCTAACTTGTGCTTCCTCTAGTTGTTAGCGTGGGTACTGTTCCAGTATTTTTGAACAAGCAGCGCATACAATACCATAAGTTTTATGGATGCGTTTGTAGCAGCTATATGCGCCTCTATAGCCTGTATGTGCAAGTCAAGAATTTGAGTATTTTTTGACTCTATTAAAGAGTTAATTACTACAAAGAATAGTGAGGTTTTTATATAGTACTTTAAAAATTTATTGTACTCTCTGATAAAGTCACTATACTCACGAGAAACGTGAGCAATATCTTGACAGTTACAACACATAAGTGATTTAGGGAACAAAGGTAGCTATAAAGTAACTACCTTTGTTCCCTTAAAGCATCTTTCGTTAGAAACAGTACAACGTAATAACTTTTCTGTAAACAGAGCTACATCTTGGTTTTCAGACTTAACGACGTTTTTTGTTCTGCTGCTACGAAAACGCCAGCCTACCCTCCCCCAGGAGAATCTTGAGTCAAGCAGCTTAAGGGCAGGTTTTTCGTATTTAATATTTTATGGGATTTTGAACTGGATAGTTAAACTTCAGGTGCTTGTTGAAAAACAAAGTGGAAACTTTTCAGCTAACCCCGCACGAAACTACGTCTCACCCGATAGGGGAGCGTGAGAGGAATGCGGGTCTAAAGTTGCGGGGTTCGATGCCCCCTTCTTTGACATTTTCTTGGCTAATGTCCGCAAGTAATCCCTAAATACATCATTTTGTGTTCGAGATGTCATTTCACAATATTGTAACCATACCTGCTTTTCCTCTGGAGTAAGGCGAAAATTAACTGACTCTGTGAGTTTTGCCATTGCTTTGTACAGGGAATTCATTTACAATAATGGCATGAAATACACATACCAGTACAAAGCACTTCCAACAACTCAACAGAAGCTAGAGCTAAACCTCTGGCTGAGAACCTGCCAGTACTGGTACAACCGTCAACTAGGCGACAGATTTGACTGGTGGGACTGCAATCGCTGTCCCGTTGATGCGTGTCCTCTGGTAAGGCACTTACCAGAATTGCGAGACAGACCAAACTACTACACCCAGAAAAAATACTTGCCAGACATCAAAAAAGAACCCGTTGTCGTTCAATGGTCTGGGCAAAAGCTAGATTTTTCGCGAGTTCCAGCAAACACTCTTCAAGAGGTTTGTAAGCGAGTTGACAAGGCGTTTGAACGATTTATTGCTGGCGATGCAACAGGTAAGCGAAGTGGAAGACCACGCTTTAAGTCTGAGTCTCGTTTCCGCTCATTTGTCATTGAAGGTGCTGGGTTGGAGTTGCCAGAATGCTCAGTTGGTGGGAAGTATCTCTACGTTAAGGTTCCCAAGATTGGCTTAATTAAGATTCGTTCACACCGACACCTTCCTGATGGCGCTATTCTTAAGTAGTTACAGTTCATCAAGAAGAACGATGGCTGGTTTGTAAATCTTCGACTCGAAGATGTAACTGTTCCAACTATTACACCTGATTCAATCGTCCCTACTTGGGACAATTCAATGGGGTTGGATGCTGTTCTACATAAAGACAATTACCTCGCCACATCAGAGAATACAAAACTTCCTTCACTCAAGGTGCTACGGGAAGCCCTTGGAAAATTGGCTAAAATTTCTAAGAAGAAGAATGCACGAAAGAAGGGTTCTGCTTCTAGACGCAAACTAGCGAGGAAGGAAGGGCGACAACACCAGAAAATTGCCAGAGCGAGAAAGGATTTTCACTACAAAACCGCTCACAAGCTAGTTAGAACTGGTAAAAAAGTTTTCTTCCACGAAGACCTCAACTTAAAGGGTCTTACAAGACGTAACGCTCCAAAGCAAGACGAAACAGGGGCATACATACCAAACGGGCAATCAGCTAAATCGGGTTTAAATTTGTCTTGGGCTGATGCAGCATTTGGTCAATTCTTTGAAATCCTTGGTCACATAGCTGAAAAAGCTGGAGCCGTTGTGATTGCAAAGAATCCTGCATATAGTTCCCAGTTGCTCTCATACCGTGATGAATCCGTTTTCACGGATTGTAGTATTCGAGAGTACTGGGATAATATCGAGAAGCTCTTGGTTGATAGAGACATCAATGCAGCTATCAATATCAAGAGACTGGGGCTGGACGTGTTCCCCAGTATAAAACGCCGGAAGGGTGGAATTGTAATAGTTGGTTCTATTACAGATGCTACCTCCAAGGAAGTTCTCCACACTCTTCGGGGTGTCTGAGAAGCCTACACCTACCCGAAGCGCGAGGTGTAGGAGCGTCACTAGGCAAGATTAGCACCTAATCCCACCCTCGCAATTTTTGGTGTATAGCAGCCACGTGCCACATATAATCGTCAATCTCGTATTCGTTGAATGCTTGAGTAATGTACTCCCGCGCTTGATCTGTTCGGTTCTCTGCTTCAAAAAACAATCCTACGTAAAGATAACCGTAAAACTTGGCACGCTTGTCGTTGTTCGTGCCAACAGCCAGGACATCATCTGTTGAACAATGTCCTGCATACAAATCGTATACGCGCCGCATCACAAGTCGGGGGTCATTTTTCACTGACAACAAAGACTGACGTGCTTTGGCAGCACCGGAAACGCGGGCGATGCAAAGATAGCGCCATATTGTTTCTTCTACATCTTGAGAGTTGACGCTCAAGTCCACCTCAAATTGTTTGGCACCATCAGCAAATTTTTCAGCGTAGTAGTATGATAGCCCCCGCTGCCACAAGTATGGTGTTAAACGAGGATCCAGTTGTTCTGCAATGTCGAAGTCAGCAATGGACTCATCGATGTTAGCTAGCTTAAAATGAACCATCCCCCGGTGTATGTAAGCTCTGGGGTCATGAGTACGGGTACAAATAATATCATTCCATCGGACAAGTTCTTTTTCGAGTAAATTGCTTAAGTTCATATTTTCTTTGTTGTTGGTAATATTATTTGTTAAAAATATTTAGGACACGACACATTAGACAGATGTTCGTTGAGTGAAATCATCTCATAATTGTTTCTGCCAAAGCCACTGTAAAAATGAGTTTCTGCTGACTATGAAAATACTGGTAATGAATGCCGGATCGAGCAGTCAAAAGAGTTGTGTGTACGAAATTACGGGTGATACTCTCCCCGAAGAACCGCTCAAACCGCTTTGGGAAGCGAAAGTAGACTGGACTCACCAACAAGGCTTTGCAGAAATCGAGGTCAAAACAGCCAAGGGTGAATTGCAAGAGAAAATCCCAGCAGACTCCCGAGATCAAGTCATGGCTCGTATGCTTGATACACTGTGCAACGGTTCCACTCAGGTGATTGATCAGCCATCAGAAATTGATGTGGTGGGACATCGCGTGGTACATGGTGGACAAGATTACCGTGAAAGTGTAGAAATTACTGAGGATGTGAAAAAGGCGATCGCCCATCTTGTAACCCTTGCCCCTGCCCATAATCCAGCGAATTTGGAAGGTATAGAAGCGATTGAGCAGCATTGGGGATCTGTTCATCAAATTGCAGTATTTGATACCGCCTTTCATTCTCATCTCCCTGATGCAGCAGCCATCTATCCTGGTCCCTACGAGTGGGTAGAGCAAGGTATCCGTCGCTATGGCTTTCATGGCATCAGTCATCAGTACTGTGCTGCGCGTGCGGCTCGTATTCTCGGTCGAGAATTAGCATCTCTACGGTTAATTACTTGTCATTTGGGCAACGGTTGCTCTTTAGCCGCGATAAAAAACGGTCGTAGTGTTGACACGACTATGGGATTTACGCCCCTAGATGGATTGATGATGGGCGCTCGTTCTGGTGCTGTTGACCCAGGAATTCTGATTCACCTGTTGCGGCAATCGGATAACTCGGTTGAGCATCTTGACCATGTGCTAAATCGTGCTTCTGGCTTACGTGGAATTTCTGGCGTCTCTAATGATATGCGACAGATTAGGGAGGCAATTTCCCAAGGTAATTCCCGTGCTCAACTGGCGTGGGATATCTACGTGCATCGCCTACGGTCTTATATCGGTGCGATGCTCGCTAGCTTAGGGGGATTAGATGCATTGGTGTTTACCGCAGGTGTGGGCGAAAATAATCCTGAGATTCGCGCCGCCGCTTGTGAAGCTTTTGGATTTTTAGGGCTAAAACTTGACGACGAAAAAAATGCACACAAGCCTGTTGATATCGATATTGCCACCCCTGACTCAGCAGTGAGGGTATTAGTGATTCACACTGAAGAAGATTGGGAAATTGCTTGTGAATGTTGGCGACTTTTGACCTCTCTCCGGTCCAAAGACACGGAGATTCAAACTGTTGTTTCAAGACAGGCTTAAGCCGTGTCTTTCCACTTTTTAGTTTTGTCTCTTGCGAGTGACGGGGTCAAATCCGTCCTACGACCCTTGAATGAGATTAACTCACCTGTAGCTCTACTTTTGTTTTACTGAATTTATGCACTACGTAGTTCCTAAAAGGAACCGCTTCGCTTCGCGAGTCCGCACTTGCCGAAAATTGTGGAACACTCCCTAACCTGCCATTGTTTGCAGTGATGTAGGCTTGCTGCATATTGCAGTAGTGACTTATATGCCGGGATTTCTCCGTACTAGGTTAGTTCTTCGTGTCTGCGGTTATTCCTACTGGATAGCACGTATATATCATAGCAGGATAAATCCTGCGCTGTGGTTTTCATGAGGCAGTACTGCACTCCTGGTCTCCCGACCTAGGGCTCTGGCGTCCCCCGGCGCTACTTGCGCGGCAGGGTGGTTTCATACAAAGAAAGAAAAATAATAATAATTTGTAGAGGGTGGAGAAAAATTGATAAATAAAAAGTATGAATCTCATCGAACAATTGCAGCAAATCCCAGACTATCGACATATTCGGGGACGAAGACATGACTTCTGGTTGGTATTATTGTTGATCTTATTGGGAGCAATGACAGGGTATTGGGGCTACCGACCATTGGAAGATTTTACCAGAGTACACAGACAAGGCTTGATTGAACTGTTAAGCCTAGATGAGACAATCAAGTTTCCATCCTACTCAACGTTCCGACGAGTACTGAAAACATTAGATTTTCAGCCATTCACCGACTTATTCAATAATTGGGCATCAGTTCTTGTGCCACCGATGCCAGGAGAAAGATTGGCAATTGATGGTAAAGGTATTCGCTGCACAGTAACAGATTACAGTCAGTCCTACCAAAACTTTATCAGTACAGTATCAGTTTATAGTCACGGGCGGGGCATTGTACTCAGGATGCAACCAATGTCGAACAAAAAAATTAGTGAGATGGCGATCGCACAGCAATTAATATCCGAATTTTGTGCTCAACAAGTGATGTTCACTCTTGATGCTTTGCATTGCCAAAAAAAACAGTATCGCTGATTATTAATGGTGGCAACGACTACATGATTGGATTAAAAGAAAATCAACCGACGCTCTACAAAATGGCTCAAACTCAGTCACACAAACAGGAACCTTTGAGCAGTACTACAACAGAAGATGATACTCACGATCGCTCGGTCAAGCGTTGTTGTCAGGTATTCGCCGCTCCAGAAAAATTACAAAGTCAATGGGCTGGACTTAAAACCTTTGTCCAAGTTGAACGTTCTGGTATTCGTGATGGTCAATCATTTCAAGAGCGTCAGTTCTATATTTGTAGTCAGATCATGTCGGCTCAAGATGCTCTAACCGACACCCAGAAACATTGGGGAATTGAAAACCGGCTCCATTGGGTTCGCGATGTGACCTTTCCCTTCAGACTTTCCACTACGACGAGGTGGCAATGCACCAGTTAACTGGGCAATATTACATAATTTTTTCATCACTCTTGCCAGATTTCTTGGTTTTCGCACTATCCCTCAAGCTCAACGTGCTTTAGCCAATCAAATCCAAAAGGTTTTTTCTTTCTTTGTATGAAACCACCCTGCCCGGCGCTACTTGCGCGGGGCTTTCAACCTACTTCCTTGTAAGGCGTTCTTGTTGATCGACAAATAATTTGACCGTCGCGAAAGCACTTTTTGGGCGATCGCTTGAACAAATTGTCTTTAACAATGTATTTGAACTGCTGTAATTATATTTACCATACCAAGTTGCATTCAAACAGGTAACTTGAGACTGTTGAGTGTTAACACTCAGCAGTCAGTAGCTATCACCAAATACGCGCTCAGCTCTTGGTGTAGTTATCAATAATCTTAGCTAACCCTGGTACCGCCTCCTCCACGTGCTTTTTAGCTGAGTTACGGAGTTTGCCATATACCCCTTTGACGGTTGTGTTTCTGCTTTTCTCGATCTTTGCGTCAGTGATGCCCAGCAATGCGTCCGCCGTGCGAGAGCGGTTCTGGATCAGGTGTTCAGCCGGGTTGCCCGTTTGTACGCCCTCACTCCAAATCGGATCAAGTGCCGTGAAAGAGTCCGGCAAAAGACGCTCGATGGCTTCGGCACAATAACTGGGCGCGATCCCTTTTACAGCCGCGTAACCGGCTTTCAAAGCGAGACCAGAAACTCCTCCCATTGAAGCAACCTGCGTGTCTAACAACTTTGTGCAGTCAGCCACCACCATATTCTTTTTATTTGGATCTGACAGACCATTGCTAAGTCCCATTTCGATTCTCCTTAATATGAAAGCCCGTCATTCTATTCAATTAATTTTAATAGTGAACAGGAAACAACAGGAAATCATATGAGAAATGCAGGATGAGCATCAAATTTTTCAGAAGTTCTTCATAAAAAGTTTAATATGAGTTTTACAGGAAAAAGTGAGCAAAAAGAAAACTATAGCAGTTCGATTTGACTTGTGAAACCTACAGTTTGGGTCGTCAAAACTCAAAATCTCACTTGTCAAAACTGATTTTGGGCTTAAGACTTGCTTAACGATAAGTTCACAATTCCCGCATGGATTGCTATATAGCAACCCTAAATCATTCCTGAGAAACAAGATATCCGACTTTTCAAAGAAGTCGGGTATCTGTGGCTTTCAATTCTCACAAATCAATTAGGATTACTATAGTAAGGATTTCAGTAGCTATTAATTTTTTTTATGATTACGTATTGTATAGCAGTCCGCTTTGATTTCTGTTCGCTTGCGTGGCGTTAGGTGCTAGCCGTGGCGTCAGCCATAGCCATACTTATTTATATGGGTAGGGAACAGGCAACAGGAAAAAAAGCTCTTCGAGTTGTACTGAGTTTTTTCAAAAATCAAATAGGAGTCCTATGTGATGTTCTTAGAGTTGCAGCCTTGCTAATTTTTCCATGAAATGAAAAATCATAAAAGATATAAATATATTCGAGATACTAAGTCAAATTAATTTTTCTTTCATCACTCCTTTGCAGTCATAGATTACTAAGAAAGACTCCAGAACTTGGAAAAATTATCGCGTTCCTCCCACCTCCTAGCCCTCAAAGTTAAGTAGGTCGGTACAAATAAAGTTAACTCGTTAAGGCAGTCATTAGTCATTACTCATTGGGAGCCCGTGCGGTGGTGAGCCAGTCCGGTGCGGGGGTTCCCCCCGTTGAGGAACTGGCGTGCATGGTTCCCCGGCATAAAGGAGCCAGCCGCGTGGGCGGCTCTGCCGACTTGAGCGGACTGGCGTCACCTGCCGTTCATTCGTAAGGGTTTTAGAGAGTTTTACATTTCTTAACATAGTTTTGTTTATTTATACTTATCTACTAAGTACAGCTTTGCATTAATTCGTAGCCTTTTAAAACGCAGAGGGACGCGGTGAACCAGCGCTATGCAGGAGGGTTTCCCGCAGCAGGCGACTGGTGTAAGCGCAAAGCGTGCCGCAGGCTTACGCGTAGCGTGCCGTATCTCCTCCGGAGACGCTGCGCGAACGGCGATAGCCGTGGCGTTAGCCATAGGCATACCCGAAGGGAGTCAACGCAGAGTAACGCAGAGCCTTTCTGAAATTAATTCGTTACGAACTTGTGAAATTCTGTACTTAGTAGGGAAGGGGCTAAGGTAAAAGCCTCTCCCCTTGCAACGTGAGTTCGGTCAATTTAATTTAACCATTACCAATTACAAATTACGCTGCGCCTTTTCCAGCGAATCCTTCAATTTCTCTGCTAGCACCCGTACATTGGGTTCGTCAACAAAGGTTAGGTGAGAACCGGGAAGGTGATGGATATCTACTCCGCCAGTCACTACCTCGCCCCAACCGAATTGCGGATCGTATTGTACGCCTACAGCATCGTCCCGATTTTTATCTTCAGTTCGCAACAGGGTCATTCGACCTGGGTAAGCTTGGAAGGTATAAACGCTTGCAGCCTGCACATTAGCATCTATGATGCTTAAGTGCTTGTCAGTTTCTGGTAAATCATGCATTAGATTCAAGTAACGCTTGTATCTCTCTTTAAGATGGTACGTGCCCCACTCCCTCCAGCCTGCAAGCTTGTGCCAAAGGTAGGTAGGTCCTGATTGTAAAAGATTGTTAAAATGCAAGAAAATTCGCTTAAGGAATGGCAATCGTTTGCTATAACCCGGACGACAGGTATCCAACATAACTAGAAGACCTATTTTCTGACCTTGCTTGTGAAGTTGGTGAGCCATCTCGAAGACGATTGTACCCCCAAAGGAGTAACCTACTAGAAAATAAGGACCATTGGGCTGAATAGTCTGAATTTCCTTAATGTAGTGCGCTGCCATGTCTTCAACTCGGGTATAGGGAGGCAGTTTTCCATCTAGCCCTTGTGGTTGTAGCCCATAAACTGGTTGATCCGACCCTAGATGCATTGCTAAAGGGCGGTAACACAGAATTTCTCCACCAAGCGGGTGGATGCAGAATAAAGGTGGCTTGGAACCGTTGGGTTGAATTTCTACTAGGGATGACCAAGGAGTTTTTGATTTTTCTTGATCACCAGATGCTAGTCGCTCTTGTTCTTGGTAGAGCATCTTAGCAAGATCTTCTACTGTACCTGATTGGAACAGTGTAGCTAGGGGAATTGATGTACCGAATTTCTTCTCTATTTGAGCGAATAAGCGTACGGCGAGTAAGGAATGCCCCCCCAAGTCAAAGAAGTTGTCTTTTATGCTTATGGGTTGGATGCCTAAAACTTCTTCCCAAATCTGTGTCAGCTGGCGTTCTATCTCAGTTCGTGGAGCAACAAAGGTTTCTTCCACCTCTTGCCTGACTTGCTCTGGCATTGGCAACGCTCGACGATCTACTTTACCGTTAGGAGTTAAGGGTAGAGCGTCTAGCATCACAAAAGCTGAGGGAATCATGTATTTGGGCAGCTTCTCTTTGATAAAGCGCCGCAGTTCATCGGTTGTAGCTCCTTGCTCCTGCTGGGGAACGACATAGGCGACTAAGCGCTGATCGCTTGGTTGGTCTTCGCGAGCGATAACGACTACTTGCTGTACAGTAGGGTGTTCGCCTAATAGCGTCTCAATCTCTCTAAGTTCAATGCGTACACCTCGGATTTTCACCTGCCGATCCAGGCGACCAAGAATTTCCAAACAGCCATCTGGACGGTAGCGTCCGCGATCGCCTGTATAGTAAAGCAAATCTTGTTCGTCGTTGCTCAACGGGTTCTTGACAAACCGAGAACGATTTTCTTCAGAAGCATTGATGTAACCTAAACTACGGAATGGTGTCCGTATAACAATCTGACCTGGTTCACCGATACCACACAGTTGGTTGTTTTCTCCTAAAACCAGTGCCTGAGTTTCTGGCTGTGGTGAACCAACAGGTTGTACTCCAGGCAAAACATCAGCAGTGACTCGGTAAAAGCACTTCGCTAAAGTTGTCTCTGTTGGTCCATAGAGATTGACAATTTCCCCTCCTTCTGGAAACGTTTCCCTCCACCTACGTATGAGTGTATCTTTGAGAGGTTCTCCGGCAAAGAAGATACGTTTTAAGGCAGGTAGAGAAACGGACGGTGGTACATTTACTAACCACGATTGGGCAAGAGTTGGAACAGTGTGCAGCACAGATATCTGTTCGCGTTCCAACCAACGCAGAATTCGTGTCGGTTCTAGTTCATCTCCTTCTGCTGGTAAACAAAGAGTTGCTCCACTGGTCAAAGGTAAGAAAATATCTCTAAGGACGACATCAAAGGAAAGCCCTGTCAATTGGGCAATGCGGTCTTGCTGGTCAATTGCAAAAGTCTGCCGTTGCCAGTTGAAAAAATGCGCCATCCCTTTGTGACAACCCAACACACCTTTAGGAACACCAGTAGTACCGGAAGTAAAGAAAATATAAGCTGCATCGTCAGGAGACAGTTGAGGTAACTGTACTACACTACTGCTATCTGTGTCGGCATTTCTTGCTACTCCTCCGTCTGGATCTACACAGATGGTAACCAGGGATTTCCATAACTCCTTGTGTTCTGGCTGCTCGTCACCGATGCACAATAGATACTTTGCCTTGGATTCCTGGAGCATGACCTGCTGCCGCTGGCTGGGAAGCTTTGGATCGATAGTTAGTAACACACCTCCACTCAAGAGGATGCCTATCATACTGGCAATCAGCCCAAAGCTTCGTGGTCCGAACACCGCCACAACTTCACCCCGCTTGACCCCGTGATTCAGCAGAACCCGCGCCAGGGCATGAGCGCTTGTGGACAATTCGCTGTAGTTCCAGGAGCGTTCACCCGCAAGGGTTCGGCTCCCTTTGGGAGCATCGCCTTGGCGGACTGCTGAGTGTTCTGGTGTAGAATTTACCCAAGAGGTGAACATTGTAGTCACCAATTCATACCGTGGCTGAGGCAACACCGCACTCAGGTCTGGAAGCAAAAGTTGGGATTCTGGTGTGACGAGCGAATATAACCCAATTGCTCTCTCTGGAGTGGCAATAATTTGCTCAAGCAGATACTGGAATTGATTCAGAAGGCACCTCATGCGTGCAGCAGAAAAGAGAGACCGCTGATACACGAGTTGCAAACTCAGTTCACCTAAGTGTTCCTCCACATACAAAGTCATGGAGAATTTTGACTCAGGTTCGCTCAGTTCTAGCAAGCTCAGGGTCAATCCAGGAAGTTCTAAAGCCGTTTGGGGAGTGTTGATGAAGTTGAACATCACATCGAACACTGGGTTTCGGCTTAAGTTACGTTCTGGATGCAGTTCTTCTACCAGCTTCTCGAAGGGTATGTCTTGGTGCTCATAGGCATCCAAAGCCACCTTACGAACTTGATCCAGCAGTTCCAAGAAACTCGGATTGCCACCAAGGTTGCTACGCAAGGGGAGCGTGTTGAGAAAACAACCAATGAGTTCCTCAGTTTCGGTCTGGTTGCGCCCAGCGATTGGAGTACCGACGATAATATCTTCCTGTACTGTATAGCGGTAGAGTAATGTCTTGAACGCCGCTAATAGCGTCATGAACAAGGTCGTATCTGACCGCTGGCTGAGTGTTTTGAGTGCTTTAGTGAGTTTCTTTGATAACACTAAAGATTCGCTTGCCGCCTGGCGGTTCTGCACTGGCGATCGCGGTTGATCAGTGGGCAATTCCAAAGGTGTGATGCCCGCTAGCTGGTTTTTCCAGTAGTCTAGCTGGGTATCCAGGACTTGACCAGATAAGCATTGGCGTTGCCAAGCGGCAAAGTCAGCATACTGGATGGGCAATTCTGGCAGAGGATTTGGCAAATCGTTCAAAAACGCTTCATACACGGCTGCCAACTGTTGGAAGAGGATACCCATCGACCAGCCATCAGAGGCGATATGGTGCATGACTAACAGGAGTATATGCTCCTGGTGGTCTATTTGCAGCA
This sequence comes from Kalymmatonema gypsitolerans NIES-4073, assembly GCF_002368435.1. GTDB lineage: Bacteria > Cyanobacteriota > Cyanobacteriia > Cyanobacteriales > Nostocaceae > Kalymmatonema > Kalymmatonema gypsitolerans. The sequence goes on along the minus strand of NZ_AP018268.1, from coordinate 7,158,549 downwards.
ACGTGGCTCGCAGCATCAAGTCAGATGTTAAGTCGAAGGGGCGTTGCGCCTCATGCTTCAACAGACGCTGCACTTGCTCTTGTTGATTGCTTGCTTGCTCTTGTGTCAAGTCAATGATCTTGAGTTCTACTGACCTCGGAGAACTGATGACCTGCACTGGCTCACCATCCTCTGCGATAAAGTGAGTTCGCAGGACTTCGTGATGAGCAACGATCGCATTCAAAGACTGTTGCAATACACTCACATTGAGCTCACCCAGCAAGCGTTGTGCGAGCGGCATCAGATAAGCCGCGCTGTTTGGCTCTATCTGCTCCAAAAACCAAATCCTTTGCTGGGTAAAGGATAGGGGGGCTGATTGCCGAGCAGCCAGTTGGGGAATGGTCTGCTGTTCTAGGATTTCTGTACTCTGGTTCTCAATCTGAGTATTAGCAAAGCTTAACGAAGTTACCGCACTTGCTAAACCTGCGATTGTTGGTGTTTCAAACAACAAACGTAGTGGAATTTCCACACTCAAATTTTGGCGTATCCGAGAAATCACTTGCGTCGCTAGCAGTGAATTCCCGCCAAATTCAAAGAAGTTGTCGTGGATACCCACACGTTCCAAACCCAAAACTTGCACCCAAATAGCGGCTAAAGCTTCTTCGGTGGCGTTGCGGGGTTCAACAAAGCTGTTGGCATCGCTGAAATCTGCTGTATCCGGTGTAGGTAAAGCCCGGCGGTCTACTTTGCCATTGGGGTTTAATGGTATCACATCCAAGAAAACGAAGGCTTTTGGCACCATGTACTCGGGTAATTTCTCCTGCAAAAAGCCACGTAATTCACTTGAAGTTGGGGCAACTTGTTCTGGGTGTACCACCACATATGCCACAAGGCGCTTGTCACCAGGAACATCCTCTCTGACTATCACTAAATTCTGTTGCAGTGCAGGATGTTGACCTAAGGTGGCTTCAATTTCTCCCAACTCAATACGGAAGCCACGGATCTTCACTTGGTGGTCTATACGACCGAGGAACTCTATGTTCCCGTCCGGTAAGTAACGCGCCAAGTCTCCAGTTTTATAAAGACGTGCGCCCGGTACGCTACTAAAGGGGTTGCGAATAAACTTTTCTTTTGTCAGTTCCGGACGGTTGAGATAGCCTCGCGCCAAACCGACACCGCCAATGTGCAGTTCACCTGATTGACCAACAGGTACAGGCTGTAAATTTTCATCTAATATATAAACTTGTACATTGGCAGTTGGGCGACCAATTGGAGCAATCGTGTAATTCGTCCCAGGCTGGCAAGTCCAGGAAGTGACATCGATGCAACCTTCTGTTGGACCATAGCAATTGAGCAAAACATTGTGCAAATTTAAACACTCAACGAAGCGATCGATGAATTCGACTCCTAAACCTTCACCGCCACTGGTGACGTGCCGCAAGCGAGTACAATTCTCAATTCCCTTTTCCTCAAGTAAAACGCGGATAATCGATGGTACTAACCCAGCTATAGTAATTTGCTGTTCGGTAATCACGTTCACCAGGTAGGTAGGGTCTTGATGTCCCCCAGGACGAGCCAAAATCAACTGTCCGCCAAATGACAACGTCCAGAATATCTGCCAGACTGAGGGGTCGAAATTCAAAGAAAACGTCTGTAAGACTTTGTCTTGTTCAGTCAATTGAAACGTTGCTTGCCGCCAGTACAGGTGATTGCAAACTCCACGGTGAGCAATCATGACACCCTTAGGCTTGCCTGTAGAACCAGAGGTGTAGATGATGTAAACTAAGTTATCAATTGTTACCTCAGACACAGGGTTCTCTTCGCTGTGCTGGGCAATGAGTTCCCACTCAGAATCCAAACAAATGACTTGCGCTTTATGAGTCGCTAAGGTGTTGACCAATTTCTCTTGGGTGAGCAACACTGGTGTCTGGGTGTCCTCCAGCATGAACTCTAAGCGCTCTTGTGGATACTCTGGGTCGAGAGGCACATAAGCACCACCTGCCTTGAGAATTCCCAGCAGTCCCACCACCATCTCTAGCGAACGCTCGATATAAATCCCAACAAGTACATCCGGTTTTACGCCCAGAGTTTGTAGGTAGTGTGCCAATTGATTGGCGCGGTTATTCAACTGTTGGTAAGTAAGTTGCTTGTCTTCAAAAACCACCGCCACAGCATCAGGCGTCTTTTCCACCTGCTGCTCAAACAACTTATGAATACACTGCTGTTGATAGTCTGCTTGGGTATTGTTCCACTCAACAAGTAACTGCTGTCGTTCATTTGGGGTGAGCAGTGGCAATTGGGTAACGTGCTGTTGTGGGTCACTTACAATTGCTTCGAGCAATGTCTGGAAATGCTGGCTCATCCGCTCGATAGTGCTGCCATCAAACAAGTCAGTGTTGTATTCCCATAACCCGCGTAGTCCCTGTTGTGTTTCCTCAATTGATAAAGTGATATCAAATTGGGATGCCAAGTGATCCACGTCTACGGCAGTGATGCTCAGTTCTGGCAACTCTAATGTTTGATTGGGAACATTCTGCAGAACAAACATCACTTGGAACAGAGGGTGGTAACTCAATGAACGCTCTGGTTGCAGTTCTTCCACCAGCTTTTCAAACGGCAAGTCTTGGTGAGCATAGGCGGACATTGCCGTTGAGCGCACCCTTTGCAACAGTTCCCTAAAGTTGGGGTTGCCAGACATATCGGTGCGTAAAACCAGGGTATTGACAAAAAATCCAATTAACCCTTCTATTTCCTCGCGATTTCGCCCGGCAATCGGAGACCCGACTAAAATATCTTCTTGTCTGCTGTAACGATACAGCAAGGTCTGGAACGCCGCCAACAATGTCATGAACAAGGTCACACCTTCTTGGCGTGACAATCCATGCAGTGCTTGCGATAAACTCTGGGGTAATACAAAAAATTGCCTTGCCCCTCGGTAAGACTGGACTGGTGGTCGTGGTCTATCTGTGGGTAGTTCCAGGACTGGGGTTGCACCCGTCAACTCCTGTTTCCAATAGTTGAGTTGCTTTTGCAGCACTTCACCAGAAAGCCATTCGCGTTGCCAAACTGCAAAGTCAGCATACTGAATCGGTAACTCTGGTAATGGGTTAGATAAGCCGTCCTTGAACGCTTGATAAAGCGTTGTCAATTCCTCATATAAAATGCTCATCGACCAACCATCAGTGGCGATGTGGTGCATGACCAACAGCAAGATATTCTCTTGTGGCGATTGCCGCTTGCGGCACTGGGCTTTGCCCAATCGCTGTATCAAACACGCACGCAGCATCAAGTCTGATGTTAAATTGAAGGGACGCAGCGCTTCATTTTGTAGCAGTTTTTGTACAACATCGGTGTCTTCAGTTAGCGACTCATCACTTAGGTTGATCACCTTCAGTTCCACTGACCGAGGAGCGCCGATAATCTGCACAGGATTGCCATCTTCAGCAATATACGTGGTCCGCAGGATTTCGTGGTGAGCAACAATTGCATCTAATGACTGTTGCAATGCATTCACATTCAGTTCGCCTTGCAACTGCATTGCCTCAACAATGTTATATGCTGCACTATCTGGTTCCAACTGTGCTAACAACCACAGTTGCTGCTGCACATACGATAAGGGGGCTGACTGTCGATTGGCAACTCGGGTAATAGTCTGGTGTTCCTCTCTACCCTGGTTTTGATTTTGGGTAATGGCAGTTGCAATATCTGCAATAGTTGGTGTTTCAAACAGCAGTTGTATCGGAATTTCTACACCTAAGGCTTGGCGTATCCGAGAAATCACCTGCGTTGCCAGCAGCGAATGTCCGCCCAATTCAAAAAAGTTATCGTGGATGCCTACGCGTTCCAGACCGAATACTTGCGCCCAAATAGCGGCTAAAACCTCTTCCGTAGAATTACGAGGTGCAACAAAGTTGTTGTCACTAATGAAATCGGATGTATCTGGTGCAGGCAAAGCGCGACGGTCTATCTTACCATTAGGTGTTAATGGCAGTGTATCCAAGAACACAAAGGCTGTGGGCACCATATAATCGGGTAGCTGCTCCTTCAAAAAGTGGCGTAGTTCACTCAGACTAGGAGGAACATCCTCTGGTGTCACCACCACATATGCCACGAGCCGCTTGTCTCCAGGAACGTCTTCACGAGCAATGACGACAGCTTGCAGGACAGATGGGTGTTGTCGCAGTACAGCCTCTATCTCTCCCAATTCAATGCGGAATCCGCGTATTTTTACTTGATTGTCAATACGCCCAATATAGTCAATATTACCGTCAGGTAAATACCGAGCTAAGTCCCCTGTCTTGTACAGGCGTGATCCTTTTTCTTGGCTAAAGGGGTTGCGGATAAATTTTTCGGCTGTCAACTCTGGGCGGTTGAGATAACCTCGCGCTAGTCCATCACCGCCGATGTGCAGTTCCCCAGGCACTCCAATAGGCACTGGTTGCAGATGGGAGTCGAGCAGATAAATTTGGGTGTTGGCGATTGGGCGTCCAATGGGGATTGATGTCTGAGATAATTGCGTTGCTGGTACTTCAAAGACGGTTGACCAAACGGTTGTCTCCGTAGGACCGTACATATTCCAAATCGCAGCGCCTGTTGCTAATAATTGCTGCGCCAAGTCACTAGGTAAGGCTTCACCGCCGCAAAGAATTTTCAACCCAGGAACACCACTCCATCCAGCAGCCAGAAGCATCCGCCAAGTGGCTGGGGTAGCTTGCATCACTGTCGCACCACCCGCAGCGATTTGCTCGCTCAGCAATCTGCCATCGCTTGCCACTTCCCGCGTCACCAAGTCAATACGCGCGCCTGTAATTAGGGGCAAATAAAGTTCCAAGGTGGCAATGTCAAATGATATTGTTGTCACCGCTAAGACGACATCCGCCTGTGTTAATCCGGGTTGGCGCTGCATGGATGTGAGGAAATTGACCACAGCACCGTGGGGAATTTGCACTCCTTTGGGCTTGCCAGTCGAGCCGGATGTATAAATAACGTACGCCAAATGATCGACGGTAGAACAAGGTGCAGGATTTTCTGTGCTATGAGTGGCAATGCTTTGCCAGTCTGTATCTATGCAGACGACTTGCAATGGCGACACCATATCCTCCCTAACATCTTTGTTTATAGGGAGTTGGGGAGAACTGGTTTTTTGTGAAGAATCAGTTAACAGCACTGATACCTGAGCATCCGACAAAATGTAACTTAGGCGCTCTTGGGGGTATGCCGGATCCAGAGGTACGTATGCTCCACCCGCTTTAAGGATTGCTAGCAGTCCTACCACCATTGAAAGCGATCGCTCTACACAAATTCCCACAAGGGCATCAGGTTTGACTCCTAGCTCTCTAAGGTAATGTGCTAGTTGATTTGCCCGTTGGTTGAGCTGCTTGTAGGTGAGTTGTTCGCTGCCAAACACGACTGCTACCGCATCCGGTGTCTGTTCTACCTGAGTCTCAAACAATTGATGGATACAGACTTGTTTCGGGTAATCTGCTTGGGTGTTGTTCCACGCCAGCAACAACTGTTTTTCTTGAAGACTCAGCAACGGTAATTCTGAAATCGAGCGATTAGGATGAGCAACAATTCCCTCGAGCAATGTCTGGAAGTTCCCATTGATCCGGGTAATCGTAGCATCATCAAACAAATCAGCGTTGTATTCCCACTCTGCTTTGAATCCTTGTTCTGTTTCTTCCATTGACAAGGTCAAATCTAACTTGGATGTCACCTTATCTAATTCAGAGGGTGTGATGGTTAATCCGGATAAATCCAATGTTTGTTTGGGCTGATTCTGCAAAACAAACATCACCTGGAACAAACGGTGATAACTGAGCTGCTCTGGTTGCAGTTCTTCCACCAGCTTCTCAAACGGCAAATCTTGGTGAGCTTTGGCTTGCAAAACAACTGAGCGAACTTTTTGCAACAGTTCCTGAAAACTGGGGTTACCCGATATATCAGTGCGTAGCACAAGGGTATTCGCTTTCAGTCCATTTAGCCTTTCATTCTCCACCACTATCGGAGAACCCACCAGAATGTCTTGTTGTCCACTGTAGCGGTGCAGTAGGGTTTTGAATGCCGCTAACAATGTCATGAACAGTGTCACATCCTGTTGCTGTGACAATGTATCCAGCGCTGCAGATAAACTCTGCGGTAGTACGAAAGATTGCTTTGCACTTTGGTCAGTTGGCACTGGTAGCCGTGGTTTCTCCGTAGGCAGTTCCAGTACTGGTGTTGCATTTGCCAACTGCTGTTTCCAATATTTGAGTTGCTTTTCTAACTGAATATTTGATTGAAGGTGTAAACTTTTATCTGTTAAGCGCATAGATACCTTGTCAAGAAAACCACTTTGTTAATCAATCGCCTCAGTTACCAACTTTCATCTCTTAGATACTAGTGATGCAAATTTACAGAGGTAATTTTACTCTTGTAAGTTCAGTTGGTGAATCAGTAATTTCTCTAGAGAAGCAATTTTGCTTATGAATGAGCAACTTCTCAATGTACTAAATTTTCTTCTTGCAAATTTTCTTCTTGCAGTTGCTTGTATGCTAACTCCAGCACTTCCTGAGCAATTTTGATCTTGTTTTTATCTTTAATTTTCTGCTCAAATTGTTGTGTATAAGCAGATTCAAGATTGTGTAAATAAGCTTCGACATACTTAATACGTAAGCGCGGGTCTTGATCCTGAAGAAACAGAATATCTGATTCACCCATGTAGCGAATGACAAACATGGGAACGGGGCTTTGAAATGGACGGAAGTTTGGGTTGTGTGCACCTGGAACTTGATTATGCTTGTGAAATTCCCCTATCATCAATCCTGACTCAACAAAGAAACGCTTAATTTTTTGGTGGGTTTCATCAATGATTTTAGGAGCATCCTCCAAAGCAATATCAGGAACAATGATTAATAATGTTTTTCTCAGCCCAGCAACTCCCTTGTGTGGCTCTAGATTAAGGAAGACATCTCGGTACCCTAAAACAGTTTCTGCAATTTGATCCATATCCAAGTTTTTGGCACGCAGAACTGCTAACCACATCTTATTTGACCTAATTGAGTGAGGCACAAAAGGACAAACAGGACCGTTTCTACCTAAATCAGGGTGAGCTTTGCCTACAAAGTTTTCAACCCACTGCATCGTTTCAATTAAGGAAGGAAGGTCTTGTTGGAGTTGCTCAAGATCAATCGGTGTATAAAGTTGCATGGTCAGTAGATTGATAAGGGATAATGATGAACTTTTCTTCAGGATTCATCTAAACTTATGCACAATGAAGCTAATCATTCCTAGAACACCAATTCAGTAGAGAGCACCCACTAAATTTTTGAAAACAGCACGTCAAAACTCGTATTTTCTCATTACCACTCCGATTACTGAATGGATGTTCTAGGCACAGAGAAACTGCGTTTATTTCTGATAGGATAGTTTTTCGTAAGATCCTGTCTATCCAAAATACAGAAAACAACACTGCAACAACAATTCTTGATTTGATACACTTCTACCAAATATCAGTGCGTGAGGCTGACTGGTATTACAGCAGCAATATTGGCGTCAATCGTCAGAAGTCAGAAGTAAAATTTGTTCTATATCTAGTTTATAGGCATCAGAAGTGTACCTGACTTACTTGCAATCTGCTGTAATTTCCTAGATGTAGTAGGTATTTTCAGAAAAATAATCAAAGGTCTTCCTTTAAATATTTTTACTGAAACAAAGATGATTTTTTTCCTCCACCCTAAGACTGAACTGTACCTACCCACATAACTATTATTAGTATTTTGAGCAGCAAAATTATAAAGGTAGGATTTAAATACTTATTAAAATTGTGAATTTTCAATATAGAAACCAAATCATTAGGGTTGCCAAAAATAGGCATTGTTATACCTCTTAATATCTTTTGAATCAAAAAAGTATTTATTTATTTAGGTAATTTTAGTAGATAAAAATATCAACTATGAGTATTTTTCTATTTAGATATGATGAAGTATGGTAAAGATTTTATTATGAAAACATTATCATCAAGTTTTTTCAGGATTTAGTAAATATCAGTAAAATTACTGATAAAATAAAATCTGGAAAAATATTAATCAGGTAAGAATTTTATACATAAAAGTAGTATCGATGAGTTACGATTGCTTATCTCTCCCTGCAAGTTTAGAAAGGGCGGTTCCCGCAGGGTAGCAAGTCGGTCCCGTTGTAAGCGCTCAGCGCGTAGACGCGTATCCTTCACGGGACGCTTTGCCCTCAGCGGCTTCTCGTTTGCCGTTAAACGTTCCGTTGGCGCAGCCTGTGCGATAGGAGAAGGAAAGGGTAGACACCGCTTACTACAAACTGCTTTTAACTCTCAATCACTCTTATATGGAAGACCTCGCTTCCATTCCCCTCTCCTTGTAGGCTATCCATTACCCGGATCTTTCTCAAGATTTGCTCGAGTCATCACTCACGTTTTTTCTAACCCTGATTCGTTCGTTGTTAATTCTCAATAAAAACGTAGTTTTGCCGAGAAGAAGAAGCGTAATTTTGTCAAGTCTGCTTACAATCTCAGTGTTTAAGATGCATACCACACACAGGTTTCAAGATTGTAAAGAAAGATGTGACTAATGGATAGCTTTGTAGGAGCGAGGCTTTTACCTTAGCCCCTTCCCTACTAGGGAATTCGGCGTTCCCACGTAACCGCAAAGTGCACACTGAGGGCAGAGCGCACGCGTAGCGTGCGCAGCGTCTGGTGCAGGAGATACGTGTTGGCGCAGCCTGCCCGTAAGGACTTACGCGTAGCGTGTCCGTGCCTCCTAACGGAGGAGCTAACGCGCTTCACGAAGTATGCCCCCAGGGCTTAGGACATAGTGAACATTAGGGTCAGGGGGGCTTAGGGGGTTAGGTTTATCGTAGGATCTTTCCACATGACGTGAAAAGCCAGGGTCAAAATTGGTTAATTATCGCTCCAATTGTGGTGGATGCTGAGAAATTATTCATAAAATCTTACAAGACAAAACCTAATTTAAAACAATGTCAATTAATTTGATGTAGAAAAGCTGTCAAAATTGGCAAAAAAGAAGGATGATTTGGAATGAGTCTGGAAAAAATAAAAACCGTCGAAAAACTGCTCCACGTATAAGAGGATAATTCCCAAACGCAGAATCAAGCGCAAAAACCCAAAAGGAGCAATGGCAAGAAAGCAGATTTTGACGGTAAAAGAGAAAAACTAACAGAGAACGTAGAATATTATGAACATCAGCAGTGCAAACACCGCAGCTTTGGCGCTGCGTGAGAAATTACCTTTTCCACTCAAGCGGTTAGCAGATTTGGCTTATAACTATTGGTGGAGTTGGACGAGCGATCGCATTACGCTGTTCCAAACCATTGATCCCCAGGCATGGGAACGCTGCGGGCACAATCCAGTAGAAATCTTAAACTCAGCGACACACGAACGCTTAACACAGCTTGCAGAAGACCCCTTTTACCTCAAGCAGATCGGGGCGCTGGTGCGTGAGTTTGACGAATACATCACCACAAAAGAGACTTGGGTGAGTCGCGTAGCACCGCAGATTACCCAAGAACACCCTATTGCTTACTTTTGCGCGGAATTTGGTATTCATGAATCTCTGCCTGTGTACTCTGGGGGTTTGGGCATTCTCGCAGGGGATCACCTGAAATCAGCATCCGATTTGGGAGTCCCAATGGTCGGTGTGGGCTTGCTGTATCGCCAAGGTTACTTTAGGCAGCGGTTGAACCGCAACGGTTGGCAAGAAGATTATTATGTTGACAACGCGTTCCCCCAGATGCCTTTGGAGTTAATCAAAAATGAGCAAGGGGAACCAATCACAATAGAAGTAGAAGTTCGCCAACGATTGGTGAAAGTGCAGATTTGGCGAGTGCAAGTGGGGCGCGTGAGTCTGTATTTATTGGATAGCGATCGCCACGACAACGATCCCATTGATCGCTGGCTAACTGGACACCTTTACGGCGGTAACCAGGAAACCCGCATAGCCCAAGAAGTCGTCTTGGGAATTGGCGGTGTGAAAGCGCTGACTGCCTTAGGAATTCAACCTTCTGTCCATCACCTTAACGAAGGTCACGCGGCATTCTGTACCTTAGAAATTGCCAGAGAAGAAATTGAGCGCACTGGCAGATCCTTCTACGACATTGAAGCCAGTGTACGAAATCGTTGCGTGTTCACCACCCACACACCTGTTCCCGCAGGACACGATGTCTTCTCGCCTGATTTGATAGACTCCTTCTTTGCCCACTACTGGACCAAGCTACGCCTATCCCGCGAGCAATTCTTGGCATTAGGCGCACGGCGGCTAGGCGATCCTTGGGAACCCTTTGGCATGACAGTTTTGGCACTGCGGATGTGTCGTGCTGCCAATGGCGTGAGTGAATTACACGGTCAGGTTTCTCGCAAAATGTGGACGATTCTGTATCCAGAACGTCCTGAAGACAAAGTGCCTATCGGTTATATTACCAATGGCGTTCATGCACCCACTTGGACTGCTCCCTTGTTAGCAGAGTTGTACGCTCAATACTTAGGCGCAGACTGGAAAACTCGTGTTATCGACCCGAAGACGTGGGAGAAAATTGACGAAATTCCAGATGAGGAACTGTGGTGGCGACACCTAGTCCTGAAAGAGCGACTCATTGCTCACACCCGCCATAGAATTAAGAAAGCACGGGAACAGCGCGGTGAAGAGTACGAAAAAATTCAGGCAACAGAAACACTGCTTGATCCCAACGTGTTGACTATCGGATTTGCTAGACGCTTCAGCCCATATAAGCGCGGTCATCTGCTTTTACGTGACGCCGAACGGGCGCTAAGAATTTTTGGCAATGCGGAACGTCCCGTACAAATTATCTTTGCAGGTAAAGCTCACCCAGCAGATGAAGAAGGCAAACGGATTATTCAACGCTTGATGGAGTGGTGTCAACATTCAGCAATTCAGCATCGAGTCGCATTTATTGAAGACTACGATATTTACGTTGGTCAAAAACTCGTGCAGGGCGTTGATGTCTGGTTGAACAATCCCCGTCGCCCCTTAGAGGCATCTGGGACAAGTGGGCAAAAAGTTTGTTTTAATGGTGGCATTAATTGCAGCGTGCTAGATGGCTGGTGGTGCGAAGGATACAAAACAGATGCCAATGGTCAAGGGATAAATGGTTGGGCAATTGGTGAGGATGCTCACACCAGCGATCAGGATTTACAAGATAGTATAGATTCGGAATCACTTTATAAGCTCTTGGAAGAGCAAATAGTGCCTTTGTACTATGACCAGGATGCTAACGGCACTCCTCACCGCTGGGTGCAGATGATGAAGGCATCAATCAAGACAAATGCACCGCTGTTCAACACAGACAGGATGATTGCTGATTACGTTTCGCAGGTTTACGTTCCAGAAATCGCCACTCGTGTTGGACCGATTTTAGCGAAGGTTCTGGTTTAGAGAATTTTAGGTTTTCTGGTTCAGCATCCGGGCAGGTTAATAACCTGCCCTTTTCTTTTGTTATGCTCTACAGAAGGGAAAATAAAAGCAAAAGAAATTCCGACTTACACTCAAAATCTCTTTTACGTGGACATTTTGCACACTTGATGCGGAACTATTAACAGTGATAGATGAAACCTATCATATAGGGAAATCATTTTAGTAGAATTTATTGGAGTATGCTGTAAACGCTAAGGTATGCGACATTCACTGAGTTTTTCAGCAATAGCGTTAATTCTTTCTAATCCAAATCCACCAACTTTACCAAACAATCTTTTTAACAACGAAATCTCTCCCACACGCCCTGTTGGTAAATGTCCTGGGGGAGCGCTTATATCAAATATGAGATCTGTATACCATATCCATTCCCCCGTTTTTCGCCAACCCACTGTCTCACTAAACCTTTCATAAACTTTTCCATCAGCTGGAGAATCTCCCTTAACTTCCTTCCAAACACGATGCTGAACACTAAAGCCAAAGCGATCATTGCTGTATCGTACCCACAAAGCATCAATAATGCGTAGATCCTCACATGGGAATTTTTTCAAACTGTCGATATCCATAGAGCGTTGCTGAGTTCGCCCAGCAACCTCAAGCATTAGCTTTACCGTTTCCTCATCTGCATTTTTCCATCTTTTACGTTTCAAGCAATCTTGCAAGAAGCTGTATTTTTCGGGTACATACGTTAGGAAAACATCTAGAGCACCTAGTACTTCTCTTACTGATTGATAGCGCGAGCTAGCACGATCATGCACCATTTTGGTGATAATATCAGCCAGCCTGTTACTGACATTTTTTGCACAATCTTGCCAAATAACATCCCCTGTCTTAGGGTCTCTTGGCAGTTGCGTAGGCTTTAAGCCTGTCAAGGCTTGAATACCAATTATTCCAACTGCATAAATATCACTGGAATACTCAGGGTGACCATTTCTTTGTTCAAGTGGCATATAGCCAAAGGTACCCACTGGAACTGTTGTGCTCCTTTGTCCCTGAGCATCGACTTCCACAACAATTTGCTTAACTGCACCGAAGTCGATCAGTACTATTCTGCCATCACTTTGCCGCCTTATTAAATTCGCTGGTTTGATATCTCTGTGGATTATACGGTTTTGATGAACAAATTCCAAGATTTCCAAAATATCTTTCAACAGTTGGGCGACTGCATCTTCACTCAATTGTTTGTCAGGGACTATTTCTTTTGTTAAGTCATACCCATCAATGAATTCTTGAACTAAATAAAATTCTCCATCTTCTCTAAAGTAAGCAAGCAATTCAGGAATTTGGTCATGTTTTTTGCCTAACTCTTCTAGTGAACGTGCTTCCCGATCGAATAAACGTTGAGCATTTTCTAATAAACGTTGAGCATTTTCTAAAATATTAGAATCAAGGATTTTGGGTTGAAATTGTTTGACGACGCAAGAGGGGTGTTTTGGTTTGTCTATATCAATCGCTTTATAGGTGACACCAAACCCCCCTTGTCCTAGCAGACTTTCAATCTTATAGTGATTCCGCAGTGTTTTTCCGATTAAAGAGTCATTAACCATTGAATACTTGCTCCTTGATACTAACCATACGCTCTTGAAATTCTTCAGATACAGTATTGCTTTGTGAGTCTTAACGCTAAGAAAAAAAAGTGTACAAATTGATTTTATTGTGTCAATAAATAGTGATAAAGTTTTTTATGTCTCCGATTCAGGAGGTTTTGTCAAACAACGCATCTTTGAATAGTGTTCTTTGATGAAAGCAGCGTAACTAGATGTAATCTCAAACTCAAATATTCGAGGAACAAGTTGTCCATACAAGTCAAGTTTCTCGAGTTTTTTAGTAATAGAGAACAGTCGTGAAACTGGGCGACTACACCACCAATCTCTAATCCACTCATAAGGCTTATTCAATAGGTCGCCAGTATATTTTTCTGGATCAAGTGGAGCTTGGAGTAGGTCTATCACTTCGGGTGTATAGCCAATAACATTTTCAAAAATACTTTGGTCTTGTTTGTCATACTTGGATGCAACTGCTTTGAAGAGATTCGTAATGTGCAAGCGAATTTCTTTCCGTTCTTTAATTGTTTTGGCGTTACGGCGTTGTTTTTCTAACTCGTTAAAATTATATCGGAAATCTGTAAATTCGTCTCGTAATATTAAAATCTGATCAATAACATCTTCCGGCTTAGAGCACCTACTTAAAAGTAAAGCGGCAAAAGGTGGAATTCCTACCTCATAAGGTAAATCATCAACAATTAAATCTTGGACACTCGTTTCAAACGCTTGAGCGACTACTCTATAAACATCGTCTGCCAGTGATGATTTCAAGCGACGACTGAGTGTAATCATAGTAGGAACACGCATGACGTCTGGATACCAAGGTAAGCGTATTTTATCAGCTACTTGCCAGTACATTACAGTCCGAAGAATTGGCAGTGCTGTTTCGTAAGAACCGTGATGCAAGTCGCCGATGTTGATCCCAATTTGCTCGCCAATATCATTCAATACACTGTTGCTCCCTAAAAGAATCCCACTTTGGAATTTTTGAGCTAGCTCGGATTCTGCCTCGAATAAATCAGATACTCTTTCTAATGGTCTAGATATCTCTCCAGTATCATTAACTCCATATATCTTCTGGCTCAAATTATCTAGAGAGGTTTGATTAATCAATTGCCTAGAAGCACTGCGGTCAATCATTTTGGTTAAGATCAGCTTGATTCTCGTAATGTCTTCATCAGGATGAGGTAGCTTTGCATTCTTGACAATCCACTCAGTGAGCGCAGGTATAATTTCTTCAGACAGTCTCGCAGACGTATACTCTCTTACAATTCCTGCATAAATAAGACGCTTACGAAGATTTAGCTCATCAACATCAGTTGGGAGTTCAGCAGGTAAGGTATACAGCGTGTCATGCAATACTACAGCTTCTACAAGTGAACATAATTCTAAGAAACGAAGGAAGCGTATAGGTTGCGAATTTTCATTAGAAAATTTTATGTGTATACCTGAGACTTCAGGATTAGTATTAGAAATGAGACGCGCGGCTTCGCAGATAGTTGTGTGACCGATAAGTATATCGTTTGGACCAGGTCTTTGCTCTGTTGTGTCTACCAGTGTTCCTAGCATAAATCCAAATTTTTATTTTGGTAAGGTTATCAAAAAAACGTGATGTTCTCAAGACACTAAACTGCTTGCAAAGATTAAACCTCTTAATGTTATTGTTCGCAATCGTGTAGCTTGCACTCTATATAGATTAGCAAGAAATAACTTATAAGCTGCGATGATAACGCAGTTTAAGGAAGGTCTATCTTAAAAATACACATTTTGTATTTTAAATTTCGGAAATATTATAGACTCTGAACAAGAATGTCCCGGACAAATTAATCTTTGTTTTAAGATAAAACTAATTGTGTGTGCTTTGATGACAAGCATTCTAAAATCTTGTTCCAATTGTTTTAACAGTGGGAAAGTATCAAAAATGCCTGCTTTTCAACTGCCCGATGGTCCCCAGACTCACCCTTTGGTACAGACGATCCAATGGATGAATAGCTCCTTAGAATACATGGAAGCCTGTGCTAAACGCTATGATGAAATATTTACTCTGCGAATAAGTCCAGTTTTTGCACCACAAGTCTTCATCAGTAGCCCAGAGGCGATTTAACAGATTTTTACCACAGATCCAAAGCGGTAACCGTCGCTGTATTGGTATGGCATTTGCCCTGTTTGAGATGAAACTGGTTTTGGCGACAGTCTTGTCGCGGGTTCAGATCGAACTACCTGGTTTTGTCACGTTTGGTTTGTTGCAAGGGCGAGTCATCGCTGTTGTCCATACAGAGCGTGAGGATTGTACCCGTATTATTTCTGCAAGAAAAGCAACGAAATATGAACAACGAGTCTACTTCCAACAACTCTCAAACTGATTGGCAACGCTTGGATGCAATGACGGATGAAGAGATTGATTTATCAGATTGTCCAGAGATTACCCCGGAAATGTTTGCCAAGGCAGTGGTGCGGCGAGGTTTACCTGTTACAAAAACCAAAACTCAAGTTACACTCCGCATTGATACGGATGTCCTAGAGTGGTTTAAGTCTCAAGGGCGGGGCTATCAAACACAGATTAATCAATTGCTACGAGCTTACATGGAAGCGCATCAACAATAGGCTTAGTTGGTAAGGTGAGGAACGGCACTCCTCACCGCTGGGTGCAAATGATGAAGGCATCAATCAAGACGAATGCACCGCTGTTCAACACAGACAGGATGATTGCGGATTACGTTTCGCAGGTTTACGTTCCAGAAATCGCCACTCGTGTTGGACCGATTTTAGCGAAGGTTCTGGTTTAAAGAATTTTAGGTTTTCTGGTTCAGCATCCGGGCAGGTTATTAACCTGCCCTTTTCTTATGCTATGGGCAGTAGAATATGGTAGTAGAAACAAATGCCCGTACTTCTTGGCACAAGGATTTTTAAAATATATCTCGATAACAAATTTAGTTGTGCATGAATGACAGGTTTAGCTTAGTCTTGCTCTAAAGAGCGTATCTGTGAATCAGTGAAAATTTTATATTTTAAGGGGACGGCAAAGAGCGATGAAATTTTCTAATTTGGTAGACCTGCTGCACTACCGATCGCAAAATCAGCCTGGCCAAAAAACTTATACCTTTCTCCAGGACGGTGAAACAGCAAGCATCAGCCTGACTTATCAAGAATTGGAACGACAAGCACGGGCGATCGCTGCCTATCTCCAGTCCCTAAATGCTACAGGTGAACGGGTATTGTTACTGTACCCACCAGGTCTGGAATTCATTGCCGGTTTCTTTGGGTGTTTGTATGCCAGGGCGATCGCCATTCCTGCTTATCCACCCCGCCCCAATCAATCACTTTCCAGACTCGAAGCGATCGCCACAGATGCTGAAGTAAAAGTAGCTTTCACAACTTCTTCTCTGCTCGCATACTTAGAAAACCGCTTTGCCGAAAATCCAGAATTAGCAAGGATACATTTGGTTGCTACCGATAATATTGCCAATGACTTGGGAGCAGACTGGCAAAAACCGACACTCAGCAGCGATACTCTGGCTTTTCTCCAATACACTTCCGGGTCTACGGGGACACCGAAGGGGGTGATGATCGCTCATAGCAACTTGATGCACAATTTGGCTATGAGCCATACGTCAGGAGAGTTTACCTCCAATAGCCGGACAGTAACTTGGTTGCCATTCGGTCACAATACAGGGTTAATCGTTGGAGCCATACAGCCTCTTTACAGTGATTTCCCTGTTACGATCATGTCGCCACTGGACTTCCTACAAAAGCCTTTGCGCTGGCTGATGGCGATTTCCCGTTACAAAGGGACTCAAAGCCTTGCCCCCAATTTTGCTTATGACATGGCTTGTTTCCAGACAACTGCCGAACAACGGGCAATGCTTGACTTGAGCAGTTGGGAATTAGCTGTTAGCGGTGCTGAACCAGTTCGTGCAGAAACTATTGAGCGGTTCGTCGCCACCTTTACCGAGTGTGGCTTTCGCCGAGAGGCATTTAATGTCGGCTACGGTATGGCTGAGAGCGTTGTCGGTATTTCTGTAGGTTTAAAAAAACAGCCACCTGTTATCCAAAACATTGAGAAGGCAGCATTTGAGCAAAACCGAGTTGTCGTAGCGGTTGGTGAAAGCGAAAGTACCCAAAAAATCGTGGGTTGTGGTCGCACTTGGTTAGACCAGAAAATTCTGATCGTTAACCCTGAATCGTTCATCCAATGTCCACCCGAAGAAGTGGGAGAGATTTGGGTGTCAAGTCCAAGTGTTGCTCAAGGTTACTGGAATCGACCTGACGCAACCAAGGAAACCTTTCACGGTTACTTAGCAGATACCAATGTTAGCGAAGCGGGACGAAGTCCAGGACCATTTTTGCGTACTGGCGATTTGGGATTTTTGCTTGATAAAGAGTTGTTTGTCACGGGTCGTCTCAAAGACCTGATCATTATTCGGGGTCGCAACCATTATCCCCAGGACATTGAGTTGACCGTAGAAAAAAGTCATCCCGCACTGCAACCTAGCTGTAGTGCAGCATTTTCAGTGGAAGTGGAGAGTGAGGAGCGATTAGTTATTGCTTGTGAAGTTAAGGAGACTTATCTAGAAAAGCTGAATGTGGATGAGGTGGTTGCAGCCATCCGTCAGGCCGTGTCGCAGCAGCATGATTTACAAGTTTATGCTGTCCTGCTGCTGAATACTGCAAGTATTCCGAAGACTGGCAGTAATAAGATTCAGCGCCATGCTTGTCGGGTGGGGTTTTTGGATGGCAGCCTGGATGTGGTGGATCAGTGGCAACACAGCCTTACAGAAAGCAAGTTGTATCCCCTCCCAGAAGGGGAAAATTCTGACAAGCAGGAATTTTTTGAACAAAAATCTCAAACAGCAGAAACTATTCAAGCCTGGTTGGTTGAAAAGATTTCCCAGCAGCTCAAACTTAATCTACAGGATATAGATATTCAGGAACCCTTAACCCGCTATGCTCTGGATTCAGTGCAAGCTGTGAACATTTCAGGTGAGTTGGAGAATTGGCTGGGACGTAAACTTTCTCCGAGTTTATTATGGGATTATCCCACAATTGAGCAACTGACTCAGCACTTAGTTGGGCAATCTAAGCCCTCTCAAGAACACTCAAGAACGGATTGGAACGCCGAAGTTGTCCTAGATCCTACAATCAGTCCTGGTACTGCACTCTTTGAGCTAGTGACCGAACCTGCTGCTATCTTCATAACTGGTGCAACTGGCTTTTTAGGAGCCTTTTTACTCCATGAACTCCTTGAGCAGACTCAGGCGGATATTTATTGTCTGGTGCGTTCTGCTAACGAGCAGTCAGGCAAGATCAGGATTCAAAAGAATCTGGAAACCTATGGACTGTGGAATCAAGATTTCAGTTTCAGAATCATCCCAGTTTTGGGTGACGTGTCTCAACCCCAGTTGGGTCTTTCGGCTGAACAGTTTCAAAGGATAGCCAGCCAGATTGATATCATCTATCACAGTGCGGCTTTACTCAACTATGTGTATCCCTATGAAAGGTTTAAGCCGATAAACGTTCTGGGAACCCAAGAAGTGCTGAGATTGGCAAGTCAAATTAAGGTTAAGCCGGTTCATTACATTTCTAGTGTCGCTGTTTTTGAGTCATCTGCTTATTACCGAAAGGTGGTGAGCGAATCAGATCAGCTTCTTCATAGTGAAGACATGTACCTTGGGTACTCTCAGAGTAAATGGGTGGCAGAAAAATTAGTGATGATGGCGCGTGATCGAGGGCTTCCGGTTTGTATCTATAGACCACCTTTTATTTCCGGGCATAGTCAAACAGGCGTGTGGAATACAGATGACATTATCTGCCGCGTCATTAAAGGTTATATCCAAATGGGATGCATGGCAGATTTGGATTCTCTGTTAGATTTATCTCCTGTAGACTATGTCAGCCGAGCCATTGTTTATTTATCAAGACAAAAGGAGTCTTTGGGTAAGGCTTTTCACTTGAATAATCCCCAATCCATTCACTGGAGACAGGTCGGTGATTTGCTCAGGTCTTTTGGCTATTCAATTAAGAAAGTTTCCTACAAAGATTGGCTTTCCCAGTTAAATAATACTGTGCGATCGCCGTCCAATCCTTTATATCCTCTTTTGCCTTTCTTTGTTAAAAAGTGGTCCCAAGAGCAATTGACTATTACTGAGCTGTTTCAGCAATCTAGAAGACCCCAGATTAGCTGTCACCAGACACTTGCTGCCCTTACGGGTACTGACATTGTTTGTCCTCCTGTAGAGGGTGAATTGCTGAATACCTATTTCTCTTACTTCATCCGTAGTGGTTTTCTGGATGCACCATAATTGCAATATTAGGCAATATAGGTTGAAGTCTTGGAGAATTTCTCCTAAGACTTCTGCCGCAACGCATACAGATTGAAATTCTCGTAACCCTTTAAAAACGGTTCCTGCTCTACTGTAATCTCGCTCAACCCATGTTCTTTAAGTAAAGCCGTAATCTTTTCGATCCGACCATCCAAATTGTGGACTTCCATAACAACTTGCTTAATCTTTTGCCAATCTTGTTCTTCAATACCTAAAAGCACATCTAGCTCACTTCTCTCCACATCCACTTTCAGCAAGTCAATTTGCTGAACATCATACTCGCGTATAATCTCTGATACAGTTCTCAACTGGCAAGTGACTTGCTCCATTTGAAAAGCTTTTTCTATTTTGTTGTCGAGAACAAGCGATTGCGCTCCGCGCACTGCCCTTTGGGCAATCGCACGAACGGAGGAAGCCAACGAAGCCAACGAATGAAGGAAGGCGCGTCTTTGAGATTGTCAAGAACTACCTTCTTCATTGAGTTTCGCTGCTCTTTTGAATCATCCGGGTATATGGTAGACCAAGCAGTAGAGTTGGGATAGAAAGCAAAGGTCATGGTCTTAGAATTTTGCGAGAGTCCACAGGAAAACGCCTTTATTTTCCCTGGATTAAAGCGTTGGACATTGCGCTGGAGGACTTCAAAAGTTGCTGGTATAGGTTCAAAGGCATAGATGTTGGCATTGTTATTACACAACTGATATACGAATAGTGTGAACAACCCAATGTTAGCTCCCACATCAAACACGGTATCGCCTTCGTGCAACTCGATTCCATTTTTGAAGTACAAGGGCATTTCTTCGTACAAAAAATCCACTTCATCTTTATTTTGGTAAAAGATTTTCACTCCATTAGGAAGCGTGATTTCTGGAATTAAAGCTGACATAGATATATGACCAATACAACAAACAAAGAGAGTAATTGCTCAATATTTTTATCTGACAATACTTAAGAATATCTGTCACATAGTCAGATGGATTAGCATGACCAATTAGTGAGAAAGAAGTTCTTCAAAAGTCTGTCGGGCAAGCTTCTTATGAGTGTTGTTCTGAAGCATTTTGGATTTCAAGAATAGCATCCAATCTTTTAGATTGAAGACAGTCCATATGTCATGATTGAATGTTAGAGTTGAATAGATGTCTTTCATCCATTCTTTAGATGAATAATGATTGGAAAAACTGTAATATTTGAAGGAAGAATATGGATTTAATTCTGGCAAAAACATTCCCAAAATTGTATCTTTAATTCCTCTAATCATTATGTCGAAAAGCGGATATGGAAGAAGAGGGAAAAAATAGGATGGGGGCATAACGATGTCGATATTGTTGTCTTTCCCACCTTCACTGATGACGGCAAGCGTAATACCCAGAAAAGTCCTTTTTAATGTAGTATAAATTTCGTCTTCTTTATACTCCACATCTTCCCATTTTTCCAACAACAATGATGATAGTTTTCTGATAATTGGATGTTTGGGCTTTACTCCTATTAGACAATTCTGGAGAAAAATGGCTGGTTCCTGTTTTGCAAACATAGGCTGGAAAATACCAGCAAAAAAGTCATAACTGTAGGCAAAAACATCAAACGGCTTCAAACAAATACAATCACAGTCAGCATATATTCCACCGTACTGATACAAAATATCGTACCGCAGAACATCAACCCGTTCGCCTAGGGTCAAAGCTTGGTCGAATAAGAACTTGAGGTCATTATTGACAAAGCTGTATTTTTTCACCTCTTCATTGGTCCACAGTTTATATTCCCAACCCGGATGGTGTTCTATCCAAGTTTGTTGGTATTGGTGTAATTTTTTAGGGATATTGCGATTTCCAATCCATATTTGATGGATGATTTTTGGAATTTTAGGATTTTCCTGAGGCTGAACCTTTAAAAAGTGGTTTTTCTGATATAAGTCTTTGAAAAAATTGAAATATTCTCGGTTTAGACCAGTATATTTTTGTATTTGTCGGAAATATCCGCTTCCTTTCCCCATTGCAACATCGAAATCAACATAGTATTTTTCTAATTGTTCTTTTAACAAGGTTTTATCCTCCAAATGTTCTTAAGGTTGCCCAGGTACTTAATATTCTTCTAAAGTAAATAAAGTCAATGGCACTAAGTACACGTCACCATAAAAGGGGGTTCGGAATTTCTCTGAGGGATGAATTATTGTCCACAGCAGTCAACATTTTCATTTCCGAGCTTTATTAATAACGAGTTGTACTAAGATAAGCTCTCATTCAATTCACTCTGCTCTCAGTTTCTGTGATCAAGTGGTCATTATCAATACAGCTAAATTCAGCTAAATTCAGGTAAAGTTCAGGTAGGTTTTGCTGATAACAGGTTGCACCTTCACTTAGTGCCATTTAAATATAAACGCAATTGCCCAATCACCAGCAAATGGAATGTCTAGACAATCTGTAACAGATCTTCCTCCTAGTGAAACTTGGTCTAATAGCAGTGCCTCTACATTCTCATAGCTGTCATTGAAATCAACTTATGCACTTTTATTCCTACGAGCGCAAATTGACCTCGTACTAAAAGTTTAGGACTACACAAACAAAGCCTGGCCAAAGCCGACTATATATAAGTCGGTGCAGGTGGACTTCGTTTGTATAGCCGAGCCAGTACGTTGGGCGGTCGGTACCGACTTGTAGACGCCCAGAGGGCGGCTGAGCGCAGAGTAGCAATTGGCGTGCGATTACGAATATCGCCTGGTATTTTTCCTGCATTGGGATGCTCCCTAGAAACGGGTTGATAATATTTGCCTTGCAGCAATGGGAGCTGCTGTTAAATCAACTTGCCTTGGCTGCCTCGTAAATCCCCCTACTTGAGTGTCAAAAACTTCTCCAAAGCTGTTACCATACTGGCAGGCCATCGACGAACTTTTGCCACCCAGTTAATATCTTTATAGCGTTGATCGAGTCCGACTGCTGAGACCCAGTTACTCTCCGCTTCACCTTGTTTTCCCTGTACCCAATAGGCGGCGGTGATGGCAGCACGCACATCGGCAAAGTTAGGATATTTCCGCAGAATATTCCGCATCTCACGAATTGCTTCGTCTACTTTACCAGTTTCATACAGAGCAAGGGCGTAGTTAGCACGGGCAAAGGCAAAATTTGGAGCAACTTCAGCGGATTTTTTGTAATCTGCGATCGCCTCTTCCCATTTCCCCAAACCAGCATTGGCATTTCCCCGATTGTTGTATGCCATTGCATCTTTGGGGTCAAGTTCTAGAACATGATTGTAATCTGCGATCGCCTCTTGCCATTTTCCCAAACCCTCCAACGCCGTACCGCGATTCAAGTAAGGGTCAGTCACATCCGGCGCAAGTTCTACTGCCTTATTATAATCTGCCAGTGCTTCTTGCAACTTGTTTTGGCTGACTCTAGAATTTCCCCGGTTACTTAAAGCCGCAGCATTATCCGGGGATTGCTCAATAATCTGCGTCCAGTAACGTTCAGCTGTCGCAAAATCACCTTTATCTGTAGCCGCAAAAGCCTTTGTCGCTAACTCATCGCGTTGCTGTAACTGTTCTTGACTTAAATTGGGAGATTGAGTTTGTGCCATGACAGCCTCACCCCACCCAAACACAAGCAACAGACTTAGAAAAATAACGATTAATCTCATTTTAGTGGTTAGTGGTTAGTAGTGAGTAATTAGTGGGTAGTGGGTAGTAGAAATTTTTAACAACTATCAAATGTAGAGACGCGACGCCCTTCGGGTTCGCCAGTTCCCTGGGCGCGGGAAACCCGCCTAAGCCCTTCGGGCAGGCTGCGCCAACAGGACTGGACTCACCAGTCGCCTAGGTCGGGAAACCCTCCAAAGGGCGCTGGCTCGCCATGGCGCGTCTCTACAACTACCTACAAACTTAAGGCAACAATGATAACTGTTCGTTTGGGGGTTTAAAACCCAAATGCTTGTAAGCGGCTGGTGTCGCCACCCTACCACGGGTCGTCCGGCTTAAATACCCAATCTGCATCAAATAAGGTTCATAGACTTCCTCAATGGTTTGTGTATCTTCACCCGTCGCTGCGGCGATTGTTTCCAATCCCACTGGACCACCGTTAAAATTTTCAATGATCACACTTAACATCCGCCGATCTGTCCAATCTAAACCGCAGGGATCGACTTGAAAGAGTTGCAATGCTTCTGCTGCAACCTTCTCGTTAATCTCCCCAGATAATTTGACTTGGGCATAATCACGGACGCGCTTGAGTAACCTATTTGCAATACGCGGTGTTCCCCGCGCCCGACGGGCAATTTCTGCCGCACCATCTTCTGTAATCGGTGTTTGCAGTAATTCGGCGCTTCGCAGGACAATTTTGCTGAGTTCATCGACTTCATAAAATCTCAGTTTTTGAATTAAGCCAAAGCGATCGCGCAACGGAGATGTCAGCGCCCCGACACGAGTTGTTGCCCCAACCAAGGTATACTTTGATAAAGGTATGCTCCGAGTCTTAGCACTGGAACCTTTACCAATAGTAATATCTAGGCGATAATCCTCCATAGCTGGGTATAAAATTTCTTCGCTCATCCGCGACAAGCGATGGATTTCATCGATAAACAGAACATCTCCTGGCTTCAGATTCACCAGTAGCCCGACAATATCCCTGGGACGTTCTAAAGCTGGGGCACTGGTAATTTTGCAGTTTACGCCCATTTCAGATGCTAATATCATAGCCATTGTCGTTTTCCCCAATCCCGGAGGACCATACAACAGCAGGTGATCCAGCACCTCACCCCTAGACTTCGCGGCTTTGATGGCAATTTCCAGCACGTCCTTTAAATCTTTTTGCCCGATATAGTCAGCAAATCGGTGCGGTCGTATACTTTCTTCTTGCTTACCTTCATCAACAGCTGCTTCGGGTTGTAAAAGATTTTCCTTTGGAGGCGATGAAGCCACCTCCCGACGCTGCTTTGGTTGTCCGTTGGGTTCTGGGGGCTGTTTTTTCGAGGAGATAATCGCCATAGTTGCTGCTGTTAATCAGTATACGATTGCACCAGGAGTCTTTCGGGGGTAGGGCGTAAGGGTGTAAGCGAACAAAAGTGCAATTGACTCTTAAGAGTTGACAATGCGAAATTTTTCAGCGCTTACACGCCCATTTTCCTACACCTCTACACCCTTATTTTCCCTTGCACCCTTACTCATGTAGGAAAATTTTGTTTCTGTAATACTCTCGTCAATTTAAAATTTAGATTCCGGGTAATCACAACAGGAGTGTAAAACGAAGGAATGCTAGCTAAAAGAATCTTACCGTGCCTGGATGTGAAGGCGGGACGAGTTGTCAAAGGTGTTAACTTTGTTAACTTGAAGGATGCAGGCGATCCGGTAGAACTAGCAAAGGTTTACAACGATGCAGGTGCAGATGAGTTAGTGTTTCTAGATATTACAGCTACTCATGAAGACCGGGGCATTATTATCGATGTAGTGTACCGAACTGCCGAACACGTCTTTATTCCCCTCACTGTAGGTGGTGGCATCCAATCCTTAGAAAATGTTAAAAATCTTTTACGAGCTGGAGCAGACAAGGTTAGTATTAATTCTGCGGCGGTACGTGAGCCAGATTTTATTAATCGAGCAAGCGATCGCTTTGGCAACCAATGCATAGTCGTTGCGATTGATGCCAGACGACGACTAGACCCCAATAACCCTGGTTGGGATGTATATGTCCGTGGTGGAAGAGAAAATACTGGCATTGATGCCCTATTTTGGGCGCAAGAAGTTGAAAAACGTGGCGCAGGAGAACTCTTAGTCACAAGTATGGATGCTGATGGCACTCAAGCAGGTTATGACACAGAGTTAACTCGGGCAATTGCTGAAGCCGTACAAATTCCAGTGATTGCATCTGGTGGTGCAGGTAATTGCGAACACATCTATACCGCCCTTACAGAAGGTCAAGCAGAAGCAGCATTACTTGCCTCGCTTTTACATTACGGACAATTAAGCGTTGCTGAGATTAAAAGTTATCTGCGCGATCGCCAAGTTCCGGTGAGAATGTAATCTCCAGTAACAAATCTTTATCTAACCAAAGATAGACCAAAACTAGAGTATTTCAACACAGTTCTTGAAAATGATGTTAATATAAATTAACTAGATTTAAGAAATATTAAAAAATATGTTGATACCTATTTTAGTTTTTGATGTAGCGCTAGTAGCCTGGTCGCTGCACCTGATGGAAAAGGCATATGAGAATAAAGAATTTTCCTTAATGTTAGCTGGTACGCTGGTTGGCTTAGCAGCAGCTGCCATGCTAGTGGTTTACTTCCTGATGGGGCATTGTATGAGCTACTTGCTGCAACTATCTTGAATTGACAATTGCGCTCGGCTAGCGGCTAATAGCAGTCATTAGCAATTAGTAAATAGCCAGTCTTCGATTAGCAGTATTGACAAATAGTAAATTTCTAAAATATACTAGATAATGCACAATAGTGCGGGGTTATAGCTCAGTTGGTAGAGCACCTCAATGGCATTGAGGGGGTCAGCGGTTCGAATCCGCTTAGCTCCATATGTACATTAAATAATTATTGTCAGTTTTAAAGAATTATTGTCCAATTTGACAAATTTCAAGGACATAAGTCACCTATTCTCGTGGCTTTCAGCCATTAATCTAGTTTTAAAGAATTATTGTCCAGAGTTGAAACCAGTTTTAAAGAATTATTGTCCAAAACAAAGACACACTTGTTGCTAGATACATTGACTCTAATGTATTGTGACAACTTAGTATAAATAGCACATATTCTGGCAATATGCCATTGAAGTGCTCCTTTCAAACCACCCTAATAAATAATTTTACGATAGAAGACTATAAAAGTGAGATTCCTGAAAATATAGCGAGCAAAATCTTTCAACTGCCCAGTCAGCAGGAGGGTTATTGAAACTCCCATGAGACCGACTCATGCCTGTTAGCAGGTTTGCACTTTCAAGCCACCACCTGCCGGGATGGCTGTTGAAACAAGCTGGGCTAAATCGATAAATCCCAAAAGAAATGGCTTTCAACCCACCACCTGCCGGGATGGCTGTTGAAAATTCGTGCGTCAAGTGCGCTACAGCATCCTCGTTCCGCTTTCAACCCACCACCTGCCGGGATGGCTGTTGAAACCCCATGTATTATATAGCTCTTTGTGTAAAGTAAACACTTTCAACCCACCACCTGCCGGGATGGCTGTTGAAACAACCCTTGCTGAATTTCCGCAATATATTGATTCTGTCTTTCAACCCACCACCTGCCGGGATGGCTGTTGAAACCTCAAGGCGTCGGTTTAGTGGAGAATCTTGCAAACGCTTTCAACCCACCACCTGCCGGGATGGCTGTTGAAACCGCTCCCGTCAAAATGCTTATCCTCACTGTTTTCCATAGGCGATTTTGCCAAGTCTACTTAAAAGCTAATTTTCTACTGCTAATAAATAAACTTTGATTCACCTTGAAAATTATGAAATTCAGTCAAGACAAGAGTTTGAAAAAATTGGCAGCGCCCCAGGGATTTTGCCCCCGCTTTGCCTCGCCAAAAATAAAAATTAGGGGGTGGTAGTTCGGTAGCCACCGTGACGGTATACCCGTACCCTTACTTCAGTGATAAAGTAAGAGGTAATGATATTGCTCGTAAAACCAAAATCTAAGATTTCGTTAGTACAAGCCGCTCTGGCACCTAACACCAAGCTAAAAGAGTTTGATGTCAAGAGCTAAGGTTCTGGGCTGTTTGGAACCCTAACACCTTATACTTCCCATGCGTCTCGGTGCGAGTACTTTCTCATCTAACAGCAGCATTTGCTTACCCAAGCAATTACCGCTTACAAACACTTAGATGACCGCACAGGTGGAGTTGGCAGCTACCAGGGTCAGAAAGAATACACTTTTCCAAGCGTTAAACTAACCCATTCCACAGTATCTACACGAAGGGGTTAATACTGTAGCATCATACAGTTAAGGCTCAAAAGAGCATATATGACGGCACCGATTTAATATCTAAAATAATACAGTCTTTAGCTAGAAAATTTATCTACCAATAGTATTAATTCTGCATTGGTAAGCAGACAATGCTAAATCTCTCGCTTGTTCTTGCAGGGTGTCGTAATGGGGCTGTATGCCACATTCAATACTAATTTTCGATTCGGCAGCTTTCAACTTTATGGATTCTTGAAGTCTCGTGTAACTCCAATTGTGGATCTGGCGATTATATTCTTTTACGTATAATTTTTGAGCATTTACATCACCTGGAAATTTCGTCTCAGCTTTTGCTTGAATTACGCTGGTGCGAATTTCCCTCGTGTCTTTTAGTGTAGGTAGCACAATACAACTTGCCTGATAGTACTTAGCGACTTCTACGATTCTCTTTGCTAGCAATTTATCAACGTATTCCCCTAGTTTCGATTCACCTATATTGCACGGCGAATCTTTCTTCTGAGCTTTTTCTCTTTCTTTTCTCAAATGCACTTGTTGTCGTCGCCTGCGGCTTAACAGATCAAAATCATCACCTAATAACTGTTTTACTGTTTTATTGGTGAGTACTTTTTTAGTATTTACATCAACTACAGTAACCGTCGCTAACTCAACAGGATGAAAACTAACGCCAACAATGATGTGAGGCTGACCTCGATAAACTAGCTTACTAGGACGAGTGAATGAATTATTAAGTCTAGACAATGAAGATTTATTTTTCTTCAGTTGTGTTTGTTCTTTTTTATCTAAATTTTCATTTTCCTCTCCTTTAATTACTTGTTTTTGCGTCTTATCAGTCTTTTCTTCTCTGACTTCTTCAGTACCCTCTGCTGTCCATAAACGAGCGTCATAGGTGCAATGCAAGGCTAGTTTATGAACTTTCCAAGGTTCACCCTTGCCTTCACCTTGTTGCCATAGTAACTGTGCGGAACGTAGTGTTATCAAGCCTCCAGAAAGTTTTTCTTCACTTTTTTCGTTTTTTTTGAAAGCTTCGTGGTCTTCTAGAAAACGTTCAAAGAAATGACGTTGGCGTTTATTACAATGAATTTGAAAGTGATAATCAGCCCAACCATTGAAGTAAACAAAAATTTTTTCCTCTTCGTTTTTATACCAAGATAAATCGCCATATAAATAATCGATTGGGTATGGCAAAGCTGAGATTTTTTTCGATAGACAAGCTAGCCAATTCGCATATTCCTCATTATCGTTAGGTACTTGATTTATTAAATTGTCCAATGCTTGAATATATGTTTTTCCACTAATATCTCGACCATTAGGTAATTGGTTATTTTTGATCTGCTTCTCCAAACGTTTAATCTCGATTTCTTTCTGACTACGACGCTTTTTTAATTTTTGGATGTCTTCCTCTAGTTCACTGACTTGATTGTAATTCTTTATCAGGTAAGCAACCGCACACTGTGTTACAATATCTCGTGTTTTTTTGTGAATTTCATATAAGATATCAGTTAGTGTTTTTGAATTACCTTCATTTGCATTTTCTTTTGTATTGCTATTTTGATTATTACTGTTTTTGATACCTTTCTTTCGACTTGAATTTATCTCGGCTTTATTTCCGTTCTCAATAATAATTTGTTGTAGTAATTTTTCTGGTTGACTCAGAATTTCTTGTGCTTTAAAACGTATGGTCTGTAAATCGCAATTACTTTCTTCTACAAGTTCAAAATCACTTTTGAGTATATTGTTAAGAAAGTACTCTTTACGCTCTTTCTGGCTTTTTCGTTTTTGGTATAAAGTAAGCCATGAAGAATAAACTTCTGTCACAAAAGTGTCTGCTGACGAACGAAGACGACCTGACTGTTTATCTAAATCTGAATCTTGTGTCAGAGATTTACGTAGTTCTGTAATTTCTTTCTTAGTTATTTTTCCGTTTTCTTTATTGGCTTCAAATTCTGGTTGCTCGCTTACACTCTTCAACAATTGAACAATCAGAGGAGTGTTTTTTTGAGTCATTTCTTCCCATACTTTACGAAGTACATCTTCGCTAGCATATAGATGGCATCGTATAGTTCTTAAGATTGGACTCTTAAAATCCTTCTTACTATTGCGACTCATAGTGACAAAATCTCCACCAAATAAATAATTTTTTATTTGTGTAATTACAACTCATTACTTATTCGTCTTCGTCAGATAACGATCGCCACTTGACGCGATCGCCATACAAAAACTTCGGTATATTCGCACCATCTGGAAAATCTGCTGGCAATGTGGATGCGGGAAGTTCCTCAAAATCAATGCAACGCAAGTCACTGATATTGCTCAAGCCCAGCATGGCGTGGACTTTCAAGATAATGACTGTATTTAACACTGCAAAACATTATTTTAATGTTTCACAATGTTTTTAGTTTATCATAGAAACATTGGCACACATTGTTAAACATTATTTAGCCTTGTAACAAGGTTACGGGGGTATGATGAACTGGCGACAAATCTTTTTAGAGTTGATGAGCCAGAGCGATCGCGTACAAACTTCTGTATACTTTCCCAAAGATATCCACGAGGCTTTGGTGAGATGGGCTGAGGATGAAGACCGTCCCATCAGTAATCTTGTTGTGCGGATTGTCACTAAGGCAGTTGAGGAGCGAGAGAAGCAGCAAAATCCGCCGCAATAATATGTAGCTGTCGCAGATGAGGACAATTTGCGAATTCCTGGTATACGATATATCGTCAGCCACTACATAAGCAAAGCCTTTTTTGCGTGGTATGTTATTGGTTCTTTGCAAGATGTACAAACTTCAAGGCAAAGTGTCAGACGGACTTGAGAACATCTGACAATGTTAACTAGGGGAGGTCTTTTAAAGGCTACACAAAATGGCAATTAAGAAAAGTGAACTTTATAGTTCGTTATGGAAAAGCTGTGATGAACTGCGAGGTGGCATGGATGCCTCGCAGTATAAGGATTATGTACTGGTTTTATTGTTTGTTAAATATGTATCTGATAAATATGCGGGTGTCGCAGATGCGCTGATTGAAGTGCCTGAAGGTGGGGGCTTCCAGGACATTGTTGCCCTGAAAGGACAGAAAGATATTGGGGATGGCATCAACAAAATTATCACCAAGCTAGCGGAGGCAAATGATTTAAAGGGTGTCATTGATGTAGCTGATTTCAATGATGCCGATAAGTTGGGCAGGGGCAAGGAAATGCAGGATCGGCTTTCCAACTTGGTGGCGATTTTTGAGAACCCGGCACTTAATTTCAGTAAGAACCGCGCTGATGGCGATGATATTTTGGGTGATGCCTATGAGTATCTGATGCGTAACTTTGCGACGCAATCGGGCAAAAGCAAAGGGCAGTTCTATACTCCGGCGGAAGTCTCCCGTGTCATCTCCAAAGTTATTGGGGTTAATTCAGCCCAAAGCCAGGATCAGACAATTTATGATCCGACTTGTGGCAGTGGTTCTCTGTTGCTGAAAGCTGCGGATGAAGCAGAACGGGGCTTAACAATCTACGGGCAGGAAATGGACAACGCCACCCGCGCATTGGCTCGGATGAACATGATCCTACACGGACACCCTACCGCCGATATTTGGCAGGACAATACTTTATCAAGTCCTTACTTCAAAGATGAGGATGGTAGCCTCAAAACTTTTGATTTTGCTGTGGCTAATCCTCCCTTTTCCTCGAAGGCTTGGAGCAACGGACTTAATCCAACCAATGACGAATTTGAACGGTTTGAAGGCTATGGTATCCCTCCGGCTAAAAATGGGGACTATGCGTTTTTGCTGCACATGGTTCGCTCGCTGAAAAGCAACGGCAAAGGGGCGATTATTCTGCCGCATGGAGTGCTGTTTCGGGGGAATGCAGAAGCAGAAATTCGGAAAAATCTGATTAGCAAGGGAATCATTAAGGGGGTTATTGGGCTACCGCCAAACCTGTTTTTTGGGACGGGGATTCCGGCTTGCATCATTGTTTTAGACAAGGAAAATGCCGAGAATCGCCAAGGCATTTTTATGATTGATGCCAGCAAGGGGTTTGTTAAAGACGGCAATAAAAACCGTCTGCGGGAGCAGGACATTCATAAAATTGTTGATGTCTTCAACAAGCAGCTTGAAGTGCCGAAGTATTCGCGGATGGTGCCAGTTCAGGAAATTGAGGGGAATGAGTACAACCTGAATATCCCGCGCTATATCGACAGTCAGGAGGAGGAGGATATTCAGGATATTGAGGCACATTTGTTGGGGGGGATACCCAAGCGAGATGTTGAGGCTTTGAGCGATTACTGGCAGGTTTACCCCACACTGCAACAAGAGCTATTTCAGGTAGCAGATCGCCCAGGATACCTGATGCTCAAAATTCCAGGATCAGAAGTCAAAGCTTGTATTTTTGCCCATCCTGAATTTGTTCACTATGGGGAAGAAATCCAGGCGGTTTTTGAGACTTGGCAAGCGCAACACACTCCTTTGCTGAAAGGCATCCAGCCGGGAGATAAGCCCAAGGAAATTATTCATATGCTCTCGGAAAACCTATTGCAAGCGTTTGCGGGTAAAAGCCTGATTGATAAATATGATGTCTACCAGCACCTAATGACTTATTGGGTGGAGAGCATGAGAGACGATGTTTATATTTTGGTAGAGGATGGCTGGAAGGCAGAACTGACGGCGGTAACGAACAAAAAAGGCGTAGCTACGGATTATGTCTGCGAACTCATTCCCAAGGAGTTGATGATTAACCGCTATTTTAAAGCTGAACAGGCGGCGATCGCAGAACTGGAAACGAAAAAAGATGAAATTGTCCGCCAGCAGGAGGAACTGCAAGAAGAACATGGCGGTGAGGAGGGTTTGCTCGAAGAAGTCACCAACGACAGCGGCAAAATCACTAAAACGAATATCAATCTTCGCATTAAGGAAATTCAGAAAAATCCTCTTTTTGCGGATACGGATGAGTTGAAAGTTCTAAAGTCTTATTTGAAATTGATTGAGTCAGAAGCGGAACTTAATAAAGAAATTAAAGATGCTACCCAATCTTTACATAATCAGGTGTTAAAAAAATATCAGAAATTAACAGAAGATGAAATTAAAACTCTGGTAGTTGATGATAAGTGGATGCAGACGTTAAGACAGGCGATCGCTTCAGAGATGGATCGGATTTCGCAACGGTTGACGCAGCGGATTAAGGACTTGGCGGAACGATACGATACGCCTTTGCCGCAGTTGACGAGTAAGGTTGAAGAGTTAACGGCTAAGGTTGAGGCGCATTTGCAAAAAATGGGGCTGGTGTGGTGATGAGCATGAACATACCAGAAGGCTATAAAAAGACTGAGGTGGGGATTATTCCTGATGATTGGGAGGTTTATTATATATCTGAAATTGCTAAAAAAATAACTGACGGTGAACACGCTACCCCAAAAAGGACTACTGAAGGTTACTATTTACTGTCAGCAAGGAATATTCATAATGGACGAATTGATTTGACTGATGTAGATTTTGTTGGCGAAGATGAATATCAAAGAATAAGAAAAAGATGTAACCCAGAACCTGATGATATACTGTTGTCCTGTTCCGGAACTATTGGAAGAGTATCAGTTGTACCGTCTGGACTTGAATGTGTAATGGTTAGAAGTGCTGCACTTATAAAACCAGATAAAGCTAAGGTAAATAGTTATTTTATTCAATATATTTTACAATCCAGAGTTGGACAAACTCAAATTTTACAAAGTTTAAATCAAGGCGCTCAAGCAAATTTATTTCTTAATCATATTGAAGGCTTGAAGATTCCCCTTCCGCCGCTTCCGGAACAAAAAGCGATCGCCCAATCCCTCAACGATATCGGTGCCCTGATTACAGAGTGCGATCGCCTCATCACCAAAAAGCGCAACATCAAGCAAGGTACGATGCAGGGACTCCTCATGAGCAAAAAACGTCTACCCGGTTTTAGTGGCAAGTGGGAGGTGAAGAAAGTAACGGATCTTGTGTTGAATAAAAAGGGTTCTATAAAGATTGGACCGTTTGGAAGCCAGTTAAAAAGAGAATATTTTGTTGATACAGGTTACAAGGTGTATGGACAGGAAAATATTTTTACAAAAAACATGGAAATCGGAGACAGATACATAACAAAAGAACACTTTAATACATTAAAATCATGCGAACTATATCCTGGCGATATCATTCTTTCAATGATGGGAACAGTGGGAAAATGTATGGTTGTTCCAGACAAAATTGAAAAAGGAATCATGGACAGCCACTTATTAAGGCTTCAACTTAACAGAAATGAAATTTATGCAACTTATTTCTCTCAGTTATTCTATTCAACGATTATATTAGATCAAATTAAACAATTGTCTGTAGGTGGAATCATGGAGGGCTTAAGTTCAGCAATTATCAAGAAAATAGAATTTACATTACCTCCACTTCCTGAACAAAAGGCGATCGCCCAAATCCTCAGCGATATGGATGCAGAAATTGAAGCCTTAGAACAAAAGCGCGATAAATACAAAGCCATTAAACAGGGCATGATGCAAGAATTATTAACCGGAAAGACGAGACTAATTGGCAGCTATTAATCAACGACAAGGTTTTCAACCGCCAATCTCTAAAATAGAAGTCAGAAAGCTCCCTCCATTAGCAGCAAACGCCGCACCTACCAACGACCGATCCCGAAAGACAAGGGCTAAACTATACTATGGAACACATTGCTACCAGTGAATTACCCGAAACGCTCCAACAAATATTTGCAGAAATACAACGCACCAAAACACCCTTAACCGTCACCCATGACGGGGAACCCTTAGTTATTATCTATCCTGCCACTCCTCAACCCCAACGCCCAGCATTTGGAGCCATGAAAGGTAGCGGCGAAATATTGGGAGACGTGATTGCTCCAGTAATCCCTGCTACCACATGGGAAGCACTCCAGTGAAGCTCTTACTTGATACCCACATCTGGCTTTGGTTTTTGCTTGGTAACGAACGCCTATCTACTCAGCTTCAAACCACTATTGC
Organism: Kalymmatonema gypsitolerans NIES-4073; assembly: GCF_002368435.1. Lineage (GTDB taxonomy): Bacteria > Cyanobacteriota > Cyanobacteriia > Cyanobacteriales > Nostocaceae > Kalymmatonema > Kalymmatonema gypsitolerans. Next base: position 7,124,363 of record NZ_AP018268.1, on the reverse strand, counting down.
AGCAGCAACAACCGAACTTTGGCTCAGTCCAATTACTATCTGGGAAACGCTAATCTTAGCCGAAAAAGGACGACTATCTTTACAGCCTAATCCAGTTGCATGGGTCGATTTAGCCTTAAATACCCTAGAAATTTGTGAAGCTCCACTTAACCGCCACATCGCTATTTTAAGCCGTCAGATTAACTTACCACACCAAGACCCAGGCGATCGCTTTATTGCAGCTACCGCAGTTTACCACCAGTTGACATTAGCTACAGTAGATACCAATCTGACGGGTGTTTCTTGGCTACAAACATTAAGCTAGACAGAAAATTCACGGATGACACAAATACAGATGACATAGTTTGATAAACAGTGTCATCTTTAAAGCTGAGTAAATCCGTGATTATAACAGTGAGAGAGTTGCTATGAGCCAGGTCGGACAACACGAACGCCAAACCCAAAACCGCATCGTGCAACTATTCCAGCAACAATTAAACTATCGCTATCTGGGTGATTGGTACTACCGACCTAACAACAGCAACATCGAAACGGAAATCCTCAGCACCTTCCTCCGCGACAAACAAGGCTACAGCAACAGCCTCATCACCAAAGCCTTGTATGAACTCAACAAAGTCGCAGGCGACCAAAGCAAAAGCCTTTATGACATCAATAAAGAAGTTTACAGTCTCCTGCGCTATGGGGTAAACGTCAAAGAAGAAGCCGGAGAAAACTCGCAAACTGTTTGGCTCATTAACTGGAAAAATCCCCTAGAAAATGACTTCGCCATTGCTGAAGAAGTCACCGTCAAAGGCGAAAACACCAAACGCCCAGATATTGTACTGTATATTAACGGCATCGCTCTTGGTGTCCTCGAACTGAAACGCAGCACTATCTCCGTCTCCCAAGGCATCCGCCAAAACCTCGATAACCAAAAATCCATATTTATTAAATCCTTCTTCACCACCATGCAGTTTGTCATGGCAGGTAACGACACCGAAGGACTCCGCTACGCCACCATAGAAACCCCAGAAAAGTATTACCTCACCTGGAAAGAAGATAGTAACAGCGACATCGCCAATCCTTTAAACAGACATCTGCTGCAACTCTGTGAAAAAGAACGTTTTTTAGAACTCATCCACAACTTTATCGTTTTTGACAGTGGTATCAAAAAACTCTGCCGTCATAACCAGTATTTTGGCGTTAAAGCAGCCCAATCTTACATCCGCCGCCGAGAAGGAGGCATCATCTGGCATACCCAAGGCAGTGGTAAAAGCCTGACGATGGTTTGGCTCACCAAATGGATTCGGGAATATAACCCTAATGCTCGTGTGTTAATTATTACTGACCGTGATGAACTCGACGAGCAAATTAAAAACGTCTTTCTAGGGGTCAATGAAAACATCTATCGCACCACAAGCGGTAGAGATTTAATTACCCAATTGAATAATACTACTCCTTGGTTGCTCTGCTCCTTAATCCATAAATTTGGCAGAAAGGACGGTAAAAGAAATCAAGCCGACTACGACAACTACATTGCCGAACTCAAGCGCAGTTTACCCCAAGATTTTCAAGCCAAAGGCGATATTTATGTCTTTGTCGATGAGTGTCACCGCACCCAATCGGGTGATTTGCACAAAGCCATGAAGAAAATTCTACCCAATGCTTTGTTCATCGGTTTTACTGGTACACCTCTACTCAAAAAAGACAAAGAAACAAGTATCGATATTTTTGGCTCCTACATTCACACCTACAAATTTAATGAAGCCGTAACCGATAAAGTTGTCTTAGATTTGCGCTACGAAGCCCGCAACGTTGACCAATATATTACCTCACAAGACAAAATTGATAAGTGGTTTGAAGCCAAAACTAGAAACTTAACCGAATATGCCAAAACCGAACTCAAAAAACGCTGGGGTACGATGCAAAAAGTCCTCAGTTCAAAATCACGATTAGAAAAAATTGTTGCTGATATCATCTTAGATTTTAACACCAAAGATCGCCTGCAAAACGGTCGGGGCAATGCCATGCTCGTCAGTAGCAGTATTTATGAAGCTTGCAAATATTACGAGTTATTCCAAAATGCTGGCTTTACAAAATGTGCCATTGTCACCTCCTATGATGGCTCTCCCCAGAGTATTAAAGGTGAAAGCACCGGAGAAGATGAACCCACCGAAAAGCTAAAGCAGTACGATATTTATCAAAAAATGCTCAATGGCAAATCGCCAGATAAATTTGAGGAAGAAGTCAAAAAGAAATTTATTGAAGAACCCGCCCAAATGAAGCTGCTGATTGTAGTAGATAAACTGTTAACAGGCTTCGATACTCCCCCTACCACCTATCTTTACATTGATAAATCCATGCGTGACCACAGTCTATTTCAAGCTGTTTGTCGCGTCAATCGGTTAGATGGGGAAGATAAAGAATATGGTTACATTATCGACTACAAAGACCTATTTAAAAGCTTAGAAAAATCAGTTAACGATTATACTTCTGAAGCCTTTGAAGATTATGATACAGACGATGTTGATGGGTTACTAAGCGACAGATTAACCAAGGGTAGGGAGCGTCTGGAAATTGCCAGAGAAAGCATCAAAGCCCTGTGCGAACCAGTAGCAGCCCCCAAAGACACCGATGCCTATGGACGCTATTTCGGTGGTGCGAACGACGAGCCGGACAAGCTTCAAGATAACCAGCAAAAACGCCTTGCCCTTTATAAATATACAGCCGCTTTGGTTCGAGCCTACGCCAACTTAGCTAATGACATGACAGAAGCCGGATACACTCCAGCAGAAATCGAAATTATTAAACAAGAAGTTAAGCATTACGAACAGGTACGCGCTGAGGTGAAACTACGCAGTGGCGATTATATCGACTTAAAAACCTATGAACCCGCCATGCGTCACTTGATTGATAGCTATATCGGTGCAGAAGAAAGCGAACTAATTTCAGCCTTTGACGACATGACACTGATTCAGTTGATTGTCGAACGCGGTGCAAATGCAGTTGACGCATTACCTAAAAGCATTAAGCAAAACCCAACTGCTGTAGCGGAAACAATCGAAAATAACTTACGCAAACTCATTGTAGATCAGCAGCCAACCAACCCCAAATATTTTGAAAATATGTCCACGCTGCTGGATGAGTTAATCCAATTACGGAAAACAGCAGCCGAAGACTATAAAGGCTACTTACAGCAAATTGTTGAGTTAAGTAAACAAGTTGTTCAACCTAGCAACTCATCACAGTATCCTCAATCATTGAACTCTCCTGCTAAAAGGGCGTTATACGACAACCTCAATCAAAACGAAGGATTAGCTCTAAGGATAGATGACGCAATTCGCAAAACTAAAAAAGATGGGTGGCGGGGAAACAGAATCAAAGAACGCGAAGTAAAAAATGCCATTAAACAACATCTAACTTCCCCAGAAGATTTAGAACGCATTTTTGAAATAGTCAAAAGCCAAAGCGAGTATTAGGATGCATCAAATTACAGTTGGTGAACTCGTCATAGACGTTACCAGAAAAGACATTAAAAACCTACACTTGGCAGTATATCCACCTGATGGTCGAGTACGTATCGCTACACCCTTAAACCTTGATGACGAAGCTGTGCGTTTATTCGCCATCTCCAAACTAGCTTGGATTAAAAAGCATCAAGCTAACTTTGCAACACAAGAACGCCAATCAAAAAGAGAATTTGTGTCTGGTGAAAGCCATTATTTCCAAGGTAAACGCTATTTACTAAATGTCATCCATTATCAGGGAAATCCTAAAGTAGAAGTTATAAATAATACATATATTGAGCTTTATGTGAGAGAAGGAAGTAATGAAGCGCAACGCCAACAAGTCATGATGTCCTGGTATCGACAGCAATTGAAACAGGATATTCCCCCATTAATCGAAAAGTGGCAAAACAACATGGGAGTTCAGGTTGAGGACTGGGGGATAAAACTGATGAAAACCAAATGGGGTACTTGCAACATTCAAGCCAAACGCATCTGGCTCAACCTGGAACTAGCGAAAAAAGACAAGCTTTGTCTAGAGTACGTTGTGGTTCATGAAATGGTTCATCTGTTAGAACGCAATCATGGCGATCGCTTTGTGGCTTTGATGAATAAATTTCTACCGAATTGGAAATTTTATAAGGATGAGTTGAACCGCTCCCCTCTGGGAAGCTACTAAGTTCGACTTTAAGCCAGATTTTGTTTACAAGGAACAGGCGATCGCTATTTTCTGTGACGGTTCAGTTAATAGTAGTCCTGATAAGCGCAAGCAATACTATATCGAGCAAGATAATCTCAGATACAACACTGGTTTATTTTGTCCTCACCCGTTAGACATGATGAGAATTAGCTGACTCCATTAGGAATTTTAGCTGGTCTTTAATCTGAATTCAATTGTCTAATAATTGGGATTTTTAGTTCAACCTCTAGATATCCAATTTTCAGGGACTAACGCCCTTCCATCAGTCCAAGGTTCTTCTACTAAAGCATTTTGAAATCTTTCATTATTACCGAGGTTGGCGTGTTCCATAATAATGATTTGAAAATGGGGAGATAGTTCTTCACATACATCAAATAGAAAATTAAACATCCTTTCAACTGCTGCCATGTCAACATTAGCACGAATGATTTCGTCTGATGGTGTTCCTTGTAAATTGAGATAAGCTTCTTCTGATGGGAAATAAATTTGGGTAGGTTGATCTAAAAATAAAAAGTGCGGAACTGGGCGATTACGCTCAACAAAATGTTTGTGCAAAGCGAGAAGTGTAATTAGGTGACAACCAAGCCAGTTTTCTCCTCCTCCCATTCTTCCCATAGGGATTGGTCGCTCAGGTCTGTCTGCTATTACAGTTAATTTATCTAAATCGAATCGATAGGGAGAGTCACTATGTTCAAGTTCTAGTCGTCTAGCCCATTCAGTCATCTGTTGTCCAATTCTATTTAATATAGAAGCTAAAATAGCTTTTATTTCACGAGTATCTAGTTGTTGCTCATAACTGGCGATAAGTTTCTTCAACTTCTCAACCTCTAAGCGTATTTGAGAATTCTCATCAACAAATTCTACAGTTTCGAGATATAGACTAATACGACCAACTATACGAGCTATATGAGCATTATTATCATGAATTTGTTGGGCAGCTTCTTGCTCATTTATGACAGCTTTAATAGCTAATTCTTTTTCTTGAAGCTGTCCTCTTATTTCTTCACGTTGTTCTTTAAGTTGTTCAATATATTCAAGTAGTCTAGGCTGTCTAACTTCTACGTTTCTGATATTATTTTGCAAATCTATCAAAGATTCTCTCATTGCAGACAAACTTGGAATAGGTACTGACAAACTAGAGTTACAGAAAGGACACTGATTGGAATAATTATTCTCTGTTTTAAACAAATTTATAGATTCTAGTCTCAAGAGTTGTTGATTAGCTTCTTTAGAAAATCCTGTTTCCTTCTGTAAAAAAGCTTCTGTAGCAATAATTTTTTCATGTATTCGTTTCAACTCTTGGCGTATTTCTTCAACTTCAGCCTGCAATTCTGGAAATTTATCATTTCCAGTCAGTATAATTTCAGAAGCTTCCCATGCTAAAGTAGACTTTAATGCTTCCAAAACATCAGCCTCCTCTTCAGCAATAAAATTAGAATCGATTAAACCTATTTGTTGAGCCTCAATCAGAAGATTTCGACCTAGAACAAATCTTTCTTTTGTAATTAATTCTGCTTCTCTAAGCCTACCTTGAGCTTTTGCTAATTTCTGACGAGCTTGACGCAGTTCTTTTTGCAATTTTAGCCTATCTTCTTGAATAGCTCCTAAAAAATATGGAATTGTATCTTTGATTGTTTGTGGAATAAACGGCTCTTGCTGACGATGGAATAAAATATCCTGATTCGCAACAGTACCCTGTTTCTGAAAAAGGTAAAAAACTGCTTGCCTTATAGTAGCTTCAAATTGTCTTCTTGACTCTCCTTCTTCAACAATAGTTTGGTTGGGAGAAATTCCAATTAAATTTGATAAAAAACTCGTAATTGCATCATCGTTAGAATTTGGCTCTAATTGAGATAACTCAGGAATGATAAGATTATTACCAAAATCATAATAGACTTGATTTTGTGACGTACTATTTTCTGACGGCTTAGGTTTTGCAATAAATACTTGAAGTTCTTTAATTTGAAAAATAACTGCATACCAAGCAACTTTGTCTTGTATAACACCATCAGGAACTCGAAATTCTGTTCGACCAAGGCAATAGTCCACAATTTCAAGGAGAGCAGACTTACCCCTACTCGACTTGCCAGTAATTATATTAACTTGTCCAAGTTTAAAATTTATAGTTCGCTTATCCCCGGCAGAATTGTAGAGAATTATGGACTTGATTTGCATACAGAGTCGCTTTACGGACAAATGCCCCACATAGTATAAATTGTTGATACTTCTCCTGCTTGAGCAAGCCAACGTCCAACAAATTCAGCTTTCTTGCAGCAGATAGCTGGTTCCGTATCGCTAGACCATGATACAGCCGAGATAGGCTTTAATGTACCCTTTACCCAAGTAAATTTTCCATCGTCACAGATGTTAATGATACCAGTTTGCATTCCAAAAGCTAAAGCTTCTTTTGTGTAAGGAACTAAAGAACTCGTACGATCGCCAAATCCTACACGAGCTTCAGGTTGTCTTTGCAACCAAATATGCAACTTCGTTACTATTTTTTTAGGTAAAGCGTTTCTCGTTGAACTATGAAGAACCAGCGGTAGAACGAGGAAAAGAAGAGGATATGGCATACCCTGTTTCTTTTCATTCTGATAGCCCTTGATGGCATTGTGAAGCATAATCGAACAAAAAGCCGGATTTAGAAGATTGGCATATTCAAGTGGACGTTGCTCCCAAGACTGCACAAACTTCTCTCCTACGTAGTAGCTAATAACTGCGTTAATCTCTCTAAAAATTTTGGATGCCAGTGTACGCGGGGTAGTTTTTGGTCTGCGAGTATGTGGTAGCTTCCACGCATTACGTATGGTTCTGTAACTTGAGAACGAATACGAATGTCAGCCTCTTGCTCCATCCAATTAAATAGTTTTCTACCAATTTTTTTATATTCAAGCTCATTATCATCACTGTTTGACATCTCATCTTGGAGCGCAAGCATATAACGCTCCCACTCATCTATTAGCTTTTTCTCATATTGTTCAATTTCGCCTCCAAACAGGAGTTCTTCACGCGCCCACCGAGAACGCTGCTCGAATGCTTTGTAGTAATCCAATATAGCTTTTTCAATTCGCTTGTTATGAACAGCAATTTCCTTTAACTGAGCAACAAAACGTCTATTGTCTTCTGAAATATCAGGTTGCTCAGGAATTTCTAAATCAAAAAAGTCAATTGGCAAGGCATCAGGTTTAAATTGATCGTTAATCTCGCATATTTTATCGCGTACTTCAAAACCAGATATAAAATTAACAGAATCGTCACGAAGATGTTTTACAACTTGCGCGAACCACCAGCCTTCTAGCCGTTCATAAACACCATCTCGATGTTCTCTTCTGACTGCAATCAACTTTTCCTTAATTTTTGGTGTTATGTCAATAATATCTGGAGAACTATCAATAATTTGAATCGAATCAATTAAGAGTTGCTGTTGTGTATTATCTAAAGCTTTAAACGCTTCAAAAGATTTAGTGAGACTTTCATTATTTGATTTGTTGGCAACCTCAAGAAGTTTTTCCAGAGCAAGTTTAGCGTTTCTAGCTTTAACAGGACGCAAGAAAAATGCAGCAGAATTTGCAGGGGCTTTAGCCGTGGTTACTAAAGTTAACAACGTATCAGGTAAAAAAATTTTGTTTTCTTGTAGTTGGGTACTCCAGACACGAATTGTTTTCCAAAGGTCACTACTACTGTCTGTTAAAGAAGCTTTAGTAGTATGATGCTTCAACTGCAACAATTCTGTAGGATTATTTTCGTCCTCAAAAAATGTGATATCGTCTAAACTCTCAACGGCAAGCTCTAATTCTTCTTTATTAGTTAAAATTAAATACAGGGCATAGCGTGCTTGGAACATATACCCAAGCGCTTGTGAACCTGCTGAAAACCCTGTACTCATATCGCCTACTCACCTCGAGTAAATGAATTTACTAGCCAAAGCCCATTTGTTTATCTACTTACAACTTTTTTTACATCCAAATAAAAATCTAACTTAATGTTAGTTGTCATTACTCAAAGCATTGTGTCGCATAAATAAAGTGAGTATATTAGCTTGATGCATCCCTGAGTGTGACTTATGATGGCTTACAGGTCATGGTCGCATATTACAAAAAACTATGCTAGCAATCTTCAAAATTCAATAATGTATTAATATTTTTTGCTCAAGTTGAACTAATGTAAACGCACTCAGGACTCGTTTAACTTTTAGTATATAGAATATTTGTACTATAAGATATAGCGTGCATCAAAATTTGGTTAGCAGACGTAAATCGGGTTATTGAGCCAAATGATAAGTAGTGGTAAGCTCTGAAATGCCTGGGTAAAGCGATAAAAAATAAAATGGAAATATTGTCTAATAAGCTTTCTGCCGTTTTTTCATACTTCTAAAAGGCGCATGACACTTGTTACATTCTCCCTCTTCCCACAAAGCAGGGATAGAAAAACGCTCTTTGCAAAAGGGACATTCTGAAAGCAAACGCAGCTTATGGCGATCGCACCCCACTGTTGATTGAAACTGCCACTCTAATCGATGATATGGTTGCTGTGCATAACACGCAGCACACAAGCGTATTGGCTCCATTTTCATTTTTTCACCTTTGGGCGGGAGCATTTGAGCAATTCGATCTGTATCCAAGCCAATTAATTTAGCGATCGCCTCTAATTCCTTTTGGCTGGGAAACGGATTAAACCGAAATTTCTCCCACCTTGCTAACACTGGACCAATTCCTGCGGCTTTACTTAAACTTCCAGGAGACGATACGCAAACCGTTTGATGACGCCTAAATCGACCAAAGTAGTGGCTGATACTCTCCCCTTCGTTAGGTTCGATATACCAAGGCGGATGTTGAACAGTTTCTGGCTCCATAACTTACATTTCAATACCTAAACGGCTTGAACTCAAAACCAATAAGCCACTTTAGCTTTTCCTCTTAAATTTAACTTTTGGTTCCTTACGTCTACCGAACCGTTTAGTCAGATTATATTGATTCAGTTCAAAGTCTGGCTCATCTATTTTCAGTATCGCAATCTTGCGAAGTAAATCATATAAAGGCTCAATCAATCCTCCAGATTTTAGCCGCAAATAAGAAACTACACTCTCAATTTGCGTGAGGTTTAATCGACTTTCTGGAAGAAATTTTTCTTCCCAGTCGTTTACAACCTCAATTACCTCTTCTTCGGTTAAATTAGGAAATTCGTAGGACTCTAAAAATGAGTCATGAACGCGCACGTATGGGAGACTTTTCCGTTCAAGAATATTATCGCCTAGATAGTAAGTCCCAACTAAGATAACGGGAATTCGCATTTTTGTAAAAACATCAATTAGCTCATTAAAAGCTTCCAAGGTTAAGTAGTCGGCATTACCAATGATGAGTATTTTGACACCGTATCCTTTAAGAGTTCCCCATGCACGCGATCGCAAATCTCGTAGTGTGCCAACATGAGCAAGCGGATGACCAATTTCTTCCAAAATGGAGCAGTACAAATCCGTTGGTCCACCATGTTGGTCAATTTCCGCATAGATAACAGTCGCAGGAATTTCTAACAGCGTCCCTCGTCGTTTTACATATTGCGTCCTGTACAGTTGACAGGCTTTTAATAAGCCAGAACCCGTAGCAGATGTTACATAACCACAGAGTTTTGCATCACGCTGATCATCAAGCCAGTCAAACAATTCCGTATCCCGATCTAGGGGAATGTAAGTGTTAGCTTGACCAATCCGTTCAACCTTAGCTTGGACTTCAGGCGATCGCCTTAGTTCCTCAGCAGATTGCAAACTTGCATCAGATTGCTTCTCAAATTCTAGATTGGCATGGGCTAGGTTTGTCTCTGACATTACACTTACCAATTATCCCTCATGAATTGATTCCAATCTTTCACACCTACTCTAGGTCGTCGCTTAGCTTTGGCTGTTTGATTGGTATCGGGTTTATTCTGTGTAACTTGCTTATCTATTGAATTTACAATGTTTTGTGAATCTGCGTCAAAGGTAGTAGATATTAAATTTTCTGGCGATGTTGTTATTTCCTCTGATGTTGCATTTTCCGGAAATAACTCGACTACTTGTGATTTGTTAGATTTCACCTCGTGTTTTTGTTGGGCTTTTTTACGGCGTTGTCTGCGTCTCTCCTTACGGTTTGCTTCAACATCCTCGAATATAGACAACCGCTCGTTCAAGATAGAGGAGTTATCAATTTCTTTACCTTCATTACGCAATTTTTTCTTAATATAATTCAATTCAGCCAGAGACATCCTTTCTCGCTCACAATCTCTAGCTTGTATGACACCAATAAACTCTCCTGGTTCACCGTTAATAGGGCGAGTATAAGCAAGAATAGTTGTAATATTACGCTTGTCATATCTTAAAGAAACTTGCTTACCTTCATAATTCAATAAGCAATCGCCTTGATACACCCAACCCAGAAAGTTTACAGAACCATATTTTTCCACATTGCGATACGCAACTTTCATTAAACAAATATCTAGTTCACGTTCATCGAGAAGTTCTGGTTCTTCTAGTAAAAAACTTGATTTCCAGCGCTCAATACGTTTTTGATTTTTTACCCTTGGGTAATCCTTACGATTGTAGTTGTCTACAAAATATTTCACTAATATTTTCTCTAGTTTATCAAGCGTCAGACAGGCAGTCCTTTCTGCTTCTGGAGGACGTTCCTCAGTGTTTGAACCAGTATATCCACCATAGAACGACAAAAATTCTTTATTAAGAACGTCAAAGATAGATTCAACTAAACCACCTGCCTGGGGAAAAGCACGTAAACGTCGTATAAAACCTAACTGTAGTGAAATCTGTTTTAAATGTTCTGACTTAAATTCCTTTGCACGGTCTGTCACCATATATTCAGGAATTCCACAAATCTGCCATATTTCTTGGAGTTCGTACTCTGTTCCGTAGTGCTTTGGTAAGATAGCATGACGCAAAGCTAAACCAACTTCATGTGAGCCAGCAGGTTCAAAACCTAGATAAAAACCTGTAACACAACCAGAATAACTATCCATTACCAACGTGATATATGGACGACCAATAACTTTCTTATCTTCTTCGTCAATCAACAAAATATCTAATTTAGTATGGTCTATCTGCCAAATCTGGTTGCTGTGGCTAATTTCTAAAATACCTTCCGTTGTTTGAATAATTTGTCCTTCTATGGGTGAACCGGAATGGCGAACTCTCTTATTTTTTTCTTCTAAATAGGAATTGATTACCTTATAAACAGTGACATGAGAAGGATATTTTCCTGCGACTAAATCCTCCCGCACCTGAGAGTATCCCTTAAATTGTTCATCATACTTCTTTTGTTGTAGCTTCTCTCCTTGGGAGGCGAAAGCTTTTAAATACCCAAAAATCTGATTGTGATTTATCCGAGAACCTTCTCTGTTACCCCATTGATGAAGCTTGAGAATAAAATCATGCCACTGCTTGGAAATACGATATTGTCCTTTATCTTTACGACCAACTGCAAGGGTAGCAACTCCTTCTTGCTCAACCCTCTCTAGCATTCGTCTTATAGTTCGAGTGCTTTTACCCAGCACTTTAGCAGCTTCCGCGATCGCATCCCTACGAGCAGTTTTATTAGGTGCTTGCCGAATAGCATCAATTAAATCAACATGAAGCAGATATCCAGACGAATCATCATTAAAAAGTTGGTATGGCTTTCCCTCTGTTTTCTCTTCCACTCCTTCCAAAGTGAAAGCCTCCTCATTACTAGAGAGATTGGTGCCTTGGTTTTTAGTCCGCGTAGACATACCCTTGCCACCTTTCTAGAAAAATGACATCATTTACTTTAAGATTTTATATAATAAGATTACACTATTTATTTTGAAAAGACAAAAAAATAATTATAAGCAAAAACAGCGTTGAAGCTTTGCAGCAGAAGGCTTCAACGCTGATACTCTCAATAAAGAGAAAAGTGACAATAATTCTTTTAAAAAGAAGGGTAAAGGGGAAAAGTGCAAAAGTGTCAAGGGCTACTAAGTTATCGGCGCAGTAACACCACACACTACCCGAAAACCGTAGGGGTTGAACTTGTCGCCGGAGTTGAGCGTGCCGCGAAAGGCAGAACGGCAGAAGCCAGGAGCGTAGTTCCACGAACCACCGCGCAGTATATAAAGCTGCCTATAAAATATATTATAATTATCAACCCATGCACTTCCATCCCTAGGCGCTCCTTCATAACTGTCATGCCAAGTATCTTGACACCATTCCCAGACATTCCCGTGCATATCGTATAAACCAAAAGCGTTGGGAGGAAAACTTCCTACTTCTGTTGTCTGCCCTCGATTTTTGCCTTGTGGTGCAGAAGCGTAAGTGTAATCCCCATTGTAATTGGCTAACTCAGTTGTAATCGTTTCACCAAAATGAAATGGTGTAGTTGTTCCTGCGCGAGCTGCGTATTCCCATTCTGCTTCACTGGGCAATCTATAGGTGCGTCCTGTCTTTTGGCTGAGTTTTTTGCAAAACTCCACTGCATCATTCCAAGATACTTGCTCTACAGGACGTTTCGCTCCCTTGAAGCCGGATGGATTTTCACGCATCACTCGCTGATACTGTTCCTGGGTGACTTCAAACTTCCCTAGAAAAAAATTAGGCATATTTACCGTGTGCTGCGGTCTTTCCTGTTCATTCCAACCCTCTTCCCCTAGTGGTGAACCCATCTGAAAAAAACCAGCAGGAATTAAGACCATTTCCAGAGTGACACCATTACCTAGGTCTTCACTGAAGCATTCGGCTTGACGTTTATCTCGCCTAACTTCCCGCCCTCTATCGTCAACACTCACCACTTCAAATTCAAACACTTGTATTGATGGAGTCGCTATATCTAATGAAGGGTTGGTAACGGGTTCAGAGGTTGGAGGTGCAGGTGAATGCAACAGCCTTTGAGCAATTCGCTTAATCGCTCTAATCGCTTGCTGATCTCCCGGAGAAACAACTAACACTCTAATCCAAAATTGCTCAGCTAGTTCTAAGTTGTTTTCCGCTTCTGCTTTATATGCATCATTTTTAAGAGTAGTGACATCTGTTAGGGTTGCTTGCTTGGGCAGTAGAATTAAATGCAGCTTTGTTGCAGGTTCAGCTATGGTATACGGAGTTTGTCTGGGTTTTTTGTAGCGAGTATTCAACTGGGGAACTTGGTAACGCAAGTGCTGGTAAAGTCGCTCAACAGTAGCACAGTTACCTTCTCCTTGAATCCGCAAAGCTTCTAATAAACAATGTGTGAATGACCCTTGTTCTAAAGCTTCAATTTCGTAGGCTTTCTCATTAGGACTACAAGAGTAAAATGTAACAACTCCCTGATGCTCTGCTCCAATCCCTAACCCACCTTTATCTCCTTGATCTCGGCAGGCATCTAAAAACAGTACCACATTATCCGCTCCACTGCGGCGTAGTTTTTGGGTGATAAAATCAACAGGGATTGCGGTATGCTCTACATCTCCTGGATCGGTGTCTATTAACATTAGATAGTCTTGGTCAGCTTCACGACAACCATGACCTGCAAAGAAAAACCAGAGATTATCTCCTGAGTGTAACAATGGTTTTTCAAAGTTTACTCGTAAAAACCGCCGCAAGTTTCCGTAGGTAAGCTCAGTAGGAATCGGTGAAGGTGAAGCTGGGATTTCTGGGGAATCCTCTGTAAATAGAAAAACTCTGTCAAACCCTGCTTCTTTTTGACACCAATCGCGCATTGTCTCAGCATCCCGTTTGGCATAGTTTAGCGGCTGAAGATTGAAGTAGTTGTTAATGCCGATCGCGATCGCCCAATTTTTAGCCATTTTTCTGTTTACAGTTGCAGGTCATCACTTCTTGCTGCTATGCCGCTATCAACTCTCGAAACGCTAGTTTTTTTTCCTATTGAAAGTTTAAGTGTTACTACCGATAATAGTAATGCTCTGTCATGCAGTATATAGTCTGAAACTGAAAAAATTATAGTTGCTTGCTATGACCAGACCGCAAATTGTCGTCAGAATTCCCCCAGACCTTTTAGAAAAGCTCAATGATTACACTGAGCAGACTGGTGCATCTAAGACTGAGGTGGTGATTGGCGCGTTAGCGCATTATCTCGGCTATGTAGAACATTTGCCACTGACTCAAAGGATAGCCGAACTGGAAGCGCGGATGGTAACTCTGGAAGCTTTAGTCAAAGCTCATTAAATCGAAAGCAGTTTCATACAGTTGATTTTATGTCAGAAGAAATCTCAACCCCAGAAAAAATCTGGATCATTGTCGAAGAAACATCCCAAACAGAGACGACGACTGGTTCCAGAAGCGGTCGTGATACAGGAGGAAGACTAGGAGAAACGAGGGAAGTCGAATTCACTGAAGAAGCCGTTAGCACTAAACACAGAGCAGTAGAAGTCGCCAAACTCAAAGAGGAAATGCAAGGATTTCTGCAAGCAATGAAAGAAATACTCGAGGAAGCTGACCAACCTAGTGCCAAAATTCAGCTTGATGAAGTCCAGCTATCAGTGGAAATCAATGGAGAAGGAAAAGTCAGCTTATTTGGCGTTGGTGGAAAAGCTGGGGGTAAAGGCGCTATGACCTTTAAGTTCAAGCGCAAATAATCGCACCTAAATATAAAATGGGTAAGAACTGGGCAATTGTTATTGGGATAAACAATTACGATAACCTCCAACCACTGAAGTATGCCAAGCGAGATGCTGAAGTGATGGCTGCTTGGCTTAGGGAGGAAGCTCAGTTTGAGCAAGTTTTCCTTTTTACAGAAGATTCTCCCCCCATCCCAACCAATCCACCCATAGCAACCCAACTGACCCATGCTCGTCTACGACGATTTTTGCAAACGCAGTTCGAGGACACTCAACAAACCTTGTTAAAGCCAGGGGATAACCTCTGGTTCTTTTTTGCAGGTCATGGTAGGCGTTTTGCAGACCAAGATTATCTCATGCTTCCAGACAGCAACCCAGCAGAAGTAGAAAGTACAGCGATTTCTGTTGACTACGTAACACAACGATTACGCCGTAGTGGAGCAGATAACGTCGTGTTGTTTTTAGATGCCTGTCGGGATCAAGGCGATCGCATGGGATTGGGAATTGGTGAACAAAGGCATCAAGGAGTTATTACCTTTTATTCCTGCACTGCTAATCAGCAGTCTTGGGAAATTGATGAATTACAACATGGCTCATTTACCCATACATTGTTACAAGGACTGCGACTACAGGGGGAAGCTAATTGTGCCACAGTAGAGCGTCTAGAACAATATTTGCGTTACCAAGTCCCCCAGTTGAATGTTCGCTATGGTAAGCCCGCACAATATCCTTACCTAGAGGCAGAACCGCCTTACAAGATGTACTTTATTTTATTAGAGCAAGCTGCCAGACTCAAGGATGTAGAGCCATTAAAGTACCAGGCATCTCTAGCTGAAAATAAAGGTGATTTGTTATTAGCTGAGCAACTATGGGTGAGAGTTTTGGCAGTATCCCGTGGTGATTGGGATGCATTCGACGCTATTAAAAGGATTGCCGTACGTCAAGGAGCAAGTCCTGAACCTATAATTTCAATTTCTGAGCCTATTATTGCGTCGCCAAGCGGAGAGAGGTCAGTAACTTCTGAACCAACCCAAGAATCACAAATTGCTCAACAGGCGGAGGCGCACCGTCAGAATACATTTGAGTTTGAGACGGTAACAGTAGATGAAAGGGGGGAGGTCGTTAATCGCTACTCTAAGCAAGCTAAGTTCTTTAAAGAAGACTTGGGTAATGGTGTCACTCTGGAAATGGTTTCCATCCCTGCTGGTTCATTTAAAATGGGTTCACCACCAGGAGAAAAAGGTCGAAACGAAAACGAAGGACCGCAGCATACGGTAAACGTGCCTACTTTTTTTCTGGGGAAGTTTGAAGTTACTCAGGAACAGTATCAGCAGGTGATGGATAAAAATCCGTCCACCTTCAAGGGAGCGAAACGTCCTGTAGAGCAAGTCTCTTGGAATGATACAGTCGAGTTTTGCAAAAAACTCAGCCAAAAGACAGGACGCATCTATAGATTGCCCAGTGAAGCAGAATGGGAATACGCCTGTCGTGCAGGTACAACTACACCGTTTCATTTTGGTGGGACGGTGACAACTGAGTTAGCCAACTACAAGGGAAATGATACTTACGCTTCTGCACCAAAAGGCAAATATCAAGCACAGACAACAGAAGTAGGAAGTTTTCCTCCCAACGCCTTTGGTCTATACGATATGCACGGGAATGTGTGGGAATGGTGTGCTGATACTTGGCATGACAGCTATAAAGGAGCGCCTGTTGATGGCAAGGCATGGATTGATAATGATAATTCATTCCGAGTGCTGCGGGGCGGTTCCTGGTACGTCAATCCTTTACTCTGCCGTTCCGCGTATCGCAACAGCAACTTTAGGGCGGAGCGCGTCTACTTCAACTACTATTTTGGTTTTCGTGTTGTCTGCGCGTTCGGGAGGACTTCTTAGCCCTTGACACTTTAGCCCTTTTACCCTTTACTCTTCTTTCCTTTACTCTCTGCAAGCGTAGCGGAGCGGAGCGATTTAAATTTATTTTTTTACAAATTTACCAGCATAAACACAAGCAAGCTTTGAGTTCTTGCCATTGGCAACTGTAGAGGCATACAAGATATTAAATCGTTGTTGACGCGATCAGCGAAGCCGCGTCCTTCGGGCGATCGCTTTCATCCTAAATCCTTATAATTTGTAAACTGTAGTAGCTCAAAACGAAAGTATTTGTTTACTGCTATAGCTATTTTATGAGTGATAAGGGTAATAAAGAAACAAAAATGTATATTTCTGTTGCAGATGTTATGTCTGTTGCCTGGAATCAAGATAGAGGAAAACTTTTAAAGCGATTGCGTGGAAAAAAATCGCGACAGAAACTGGTTGATGAAATTGCTGCCAAAGGAGGCGAATGCTCGCATCAGAATCTCAAGAAACTGGAGTATGGGGAGTCTGAAAGTGTTTCTCTTAAAGTCTTAGAAGCTATTTGCACCGCTTTAGAAATATCCCTAAATGATTTCCTCAGCACTGTTGAAGTTACCAGCTAAAACTGTCGATTCGCTTTTGCTTGTATTTGTATACCTTAGTAGCTAATATTAATAATGAAATCAAAAAGGCGATCGCCCTCCGGCAAGAGATTGCGATCGCCTAAAGGGCGGGCGCTTTGCGCCATCGCCTTTTGTAAAACCCCATGAGTGAGGTTACTCAAATGATTGTACAAGATGAGTTTAACAACCAAGCCTCGGCTCAAGTAGAGTTTGAGGAATATATCGAGCTTGCTGACTCAGAAACACCGGAAATCGAAATCGACTCAGTACGTGATGAATTTGGAGAACTGTATCGAGTTTGGAACAGTTCCCAGCTTCTTGGAACTTTTTACAAAAATCTAGAAGGCAAATGGATAGCACAACCTTGTAATAGTGATAAAAGACCTTGCTGTAACACTCCTGATGAAGCACAGCTGATAATAATGGCTGTCAATGGTTTATTGGTAGCAGATGTAGCATAAGGCATTCATTAATTTCCCATCACCTAGAGACGTGGTGAAATTCACGTCTCTTTCTTATGACTGGAGATGAAATAAAAGCTAAATATTCTATATCTAAAGGTCGTTACAAGAAAAACTCCAATCCCGCATACCTGTGAAGGTTTGCCCACTACCAATGATATCTGTGCTATCAATTGCGTACAGTGCAGACAAAATCAAGTATTACTTAATAAGACTTTTGACGCTTTGCCATTGCTTTAAAGAGCATATGGCATTTTTGACATTCCCCCTCTTTCCACAAAGCAGGAATGGCGAATGGTTGTTCACAACTGGGACATCCTGATAGTCAAGGCATATGTAGGCATACTCTTGCTCTGCCTTCAAAAAATGACATCATTTACTTTAAAGATTAATATAAAAAATGACATCATTTACTTTAAAGACGGTGAGAGAATCTTTTCCAGCAAATTAAGGCTGAAATTCTTATACAGTAAACGTTTTAGCTACTTATTCAAGTTGAAGAAAAAGTGACATTAATTCTTTAAATTGGACAATAATTATTTAATGTACACCATATACGCTGATGTTATGACGTTTTTTGGCAACAGCAAGTATTAGTTGCCAAGAATGGTCATATGTTGCCTTTAAGTATTACTTTATTTTGTCAGCGTTAAAAGATTTACTAATTGCTCTGGGCTAGGGTTGCACTTGACGTGGTGGTAGTCGCTTCCTTAATTTTTAGAGTCCCAACAACTGTAAGCTTCAGAAAGAAGCAAATTTAATACCATTAACCACAGAAAATTGTTACCAGAAAAACAGCCAGGAGAGTATATCCGTAAATTGGGTGAGGAGCGACGCCAGTCAGCAATCCTGCTTTATGCTCTTGCAGTGGGTGTTCTGATTGGTACAGTGCTGTTATTCAGTATCTTAAGGACTTCTTCCTTGAGAGTTTTGCTCTCGCTAGGGGGATTGGTAGGCTCATACTACCTATACTGCAATGGGCAACACCTGGTCAAACGAGCTGGTGATGCTCTACGTGGTGCTATAGCCGAAACCGAAGTAGCTGCATTATTACGTTCCCTGGAACGTCAAGGATGGCAAATAGAATACAACATACCAATTAAGAGATGGGGAGATGCCGATGTGGTATCGCACTCTCCCAAAGGCAACTGGTACGTAGTCGATGTCAAATCCCACGGTGGAACCAAAGTTTATGAAAGCGATCGCCTGCGAAAGCGTTACGGCAGAAACACCTATGATTTTAAAGAGGGCGATTTGATTGAAAAAGTCAAAGGTCAAGCAAAAGAAGTGAGGCGCTTAAAAGGTGCGCGGTGGGTAACTGCACTGCTATGTTTTACAAAAGGTGATGTGGATATTTCTGGCAATGAGGTTGGTGGTGTTTATGTTGTAACTGCTGCTGATTTGGTGAGTACTTTGTTGCAGTTGGATAGATAACTAATATCATGTTCGGCTAATTAGTTATAAATCCCACGTTGACTGAACCCCACACGCCAGTCGCCTGACGCCACTCCCCTCAACGGAGGGAACCTCCGCACGGGGGTGGCTCCGGAGGGAAACCCTCCTGCAGCGCTGGCTCCCCTTTATCCCCTCCCCTTGCTAAGGGGAGGGGAGCCTAAGCGCAGCTTTGGCGGGGTGGGGTTCTTGAGAAATGATAAGTAATCAACCGAACCTGATATAAAAGTAATAAACCTCTTGCAAAAGTTCAAAAATTCGAGATAACAAACTATAAGTAGGTCAACCTAATTAAACGTAAGACCTCTCTCCAAACCTCTCCCCTACAAGGGGAGAGGCTTTGACTCTCCCCCTTCCCTTATAGGGAAGGGGGCTGGGGGGTTAGGTTTATTTTATGTTTTTTAAGGTTGACCTACTTACCTTTCGTGGATTCAGACAAACCCGCGCACGCGATTGGCTCCAAAATCACGCCACGTGCTATCTCCTGCGGAGACGCTACGCGAACAACGGAGGGAACCTCCCTTCGGGTTCGCCACTTCGACGGGACGGAAACCGACACCGCCGAGTGGACTCACCGCAACGCAGTGGCTCTAAAATCTAAAATCTAAAAGCCTCCGCCACCAAGAATTACGCTTTTTCATCTCGGCACAGCAAATGTTATAATTTTTGGCGATAACTTGGGTATTGGGATGATTTTCGCCGAGAACCTGCGAACAAATATTTAAAGCTTGGATATACAAAGGTTCGGCTTC
>NZ_AP018268.1:5513964-5818402 GCF_002368435.1 Kalymmatonema gypsitolerans NIES-4073 | reverse complement strand
GGGTGGTGCGTAGGAATGCAGCATCTGCCTTGGGCAAGTTGGGCAAAAACTCCAGCGATGTTGCTAGTGCTGTCGCTCAATGGATTTCGCAGCACCAAGATTCAGAATATGTGGGCAGTGGAATTGATGCGTTGTGGGAATTGGTGGCAACGGATGGGTAGGGTTGATCAGTTATATAGCGCTTCTCACTTCGTTGTTATACGCTCGGAACCCCACCCCGGCTTTGGCTTACGCCAAAACCGCCCCTCCCCGCGCGCGGGGAGGGGTTAGGGGTGGGGTCAAAGCGTACTGCATCCAAACGAGAACCGCTATTTATGTTAGAATCCGCTATCAAGTGATTTTGTCAACAAGTGAAAGGCGATGGCGCAGAGCGCCCGCTACGCGATCGCCCTTTTATCGGTGAGAGTGCGATGCACAAAGTACAGCATTCCAAGAGGCGATCGCTCTTCTCAAACTTGAAAAAACTCATTAAAGGCACTGGCAAGGGAAATTCTTCTAGGTAAACTTTTGTTGCTTGTTTTAAAGAGTGCGATCGCACCTCCTATAGTCTCACGTTGGTTTGGTATTGCGCAAAATACAGTATTCCAAAGGGCGATCGCTCTTCTCAAAGCTTAAAAACTCATCCAAACAGGCACACGGAAAATTCTTCTAGGTAAAGTTTTGTTGCTTGTTTTAAAGAGTGCGATCGCACCTCCTATAGCAATCCTATTTCATTTGTGAAAATTGGACTCTTCAGATCCCCGACTTCTTTAAGAAGTCGGGGATCTGACCCCTACGACATGTCAAAATTAATGACATAAACTACTAGATAAAGTTCTGTTGCTTCTTTGTTGAGCGGTTCTATGCTGTATGCACCACACGCTAGGGGCATATGCTGTTACCAAAAAAAGGTATCCAGGACACCTCAGATACCTCTAATAAAAAAAGAAAAAATATAAATAATTTATACGAAAAGTGTCAAGAGTTGCACTTATTTGTTTTAGGAGATTTCAAAACTAGAAATTAGGAAATAAATAACTATTGTAACTATCTTTTAACTTTATCAACAAAGTGTGCTAATTGGCATTTTTTGTGTTGAAGCTTTTAAATTAAGTGTTTAAATATGCCCCTCAAGTCTGTGTATATGTATATATATTGAGGGGCGAGTAGAAAATTTTAAGCAACTTGAACCAACTCACGATTTTGATTTGTTTGTGTAGTCTTAGCATGGACTGTACCGATAGAGGAGAACTTTGTCGCTGCAACAGTGCTGTGTTTGTGAGATACGATATCGTAGATTGCCTCAAGCGTGGATTCAATTGAACCTTGCAGCCATGCTGGATATTTAGAACAATGTTCACCAGCGAAGAACAAAGTATTTTGAGGTCTAGCAGCTTCCAAATAACTAATGGTGTGGTTGGATTCATCAGACATATCATCACTCCAATGAACTGTACAGCCACCAGCACTCCACTTGTAGTTACCCCAGGCAATTGAAGCGACATCAGCAACCATACCATTGCTTTGAAGTTCTGGGTGAACTTTGCTAACAATGTTCTTAACGTAGTTGTGACGTTCGGAATAAGACATATTCCCCATTCTGTCAGCATCATCACCGATGGTGTAGCTAGCCAGCATTACACTACCACTGTTGGGATTGAACTTCACAGAAGGATAGTAGCTTTGGCGAACGCCTTCACCGCTGAAGGATGCACCACCCTTAATTCCTTGTTTTTCCCAGAAAGCGGATTGAGTGTGGAATGCCACTTTCGTTGCTGGACAATATATAGTGTTGTGGATAGAATCCAGTTTTCTTTCATCAAATCCTTCTAACTCCATTTTCCGCATTACAGAGAAAGGAATTGTACACAACACATACTCGCAACGACGGGTGTGCTTTTCTCCATTGGATAAGTAATCAATTTCTGTATAACCATCACGCACCCGCATTGCTACGACTTGTTGGTTGCATGTAATCGATGCTTTGATTGATGCTACGAGACGTTGGATGATTTGATCCATTCCGCCTTTGATTTGCAATAAATCGTGACTGGTTTCAACTATGATGTCTCCCAGGAACATATCCAGAGCTTTGCTGCAACGAGCGCGGAAACTAGGATGGTCTTTAATAAATGAGTTCAAATCAATCGTTTCCCCATCTTCACTAAAGTAAGGTTCTAAATCTAGTCTTTCCAACTCATCCATCAAGTGTGATTTCAAGTCAGCATCCAAGCTTTCGCGCAAATTTCCGGGGGAGATAGTATTGACAATTGTCTTCAACCATGCTGCAAATAACCGAGTTTTTTCGCTGTAACGAGTGTCGGTAAAGATTCCTTGATAGCGTTCTTGGAGGAGGCGGGGTGCATCTTTCATGCGGAAGATGTTTCCTTCGATGTTCATGAAAGCGTTTTGTTCTTCAAACACTGTGACAAATTTGCAGAGTTTGTCAGCTAGTCCTAATTCTTTTACATAATGTAGTGTATGTTGGTGGTCGCTGGGGATACGCATTGCGCCGAGTTCTGCGTAGGGTGCATCTTGTTCGTTACCGAAGCGGTGTGTCCAAACTCGACCGCCAACGCGGGGGCTACCTTCCATAATATCTACGGTGTGACCCATGCGTTCTAATTCGTAAGCTGCGACTAAACCGGCAACTCCTGCGCCTAAGATGGTGATGTGCTTGCTTTGTTGGGAGTTTGACAGTTTGCACATATCCAGCATGAATTTGGTGTCCATTTTTCGATACCTCGTAAAAGTGTGATAAGGGTAAATTTGAAAGTTTGCGTGGCGGTGTTTGTGTTTCAACCGCTTCTGAACGTTGATACCGATGGGGTTGCTGGGTTTATGCAGTCGCTGACGGTTGTGATGGGAAAATTTTTTTTGAGATTGGGGACGGACGTATTTTTCAAAAACGGAACAAGAGCCAGAGACTCTAATATCTCGTTACCAGGTTGAACCTGGTAACGAGGGTTTGGAGGCTTCGCCTCCCTACAGTTGCAGCAGGTGCAAGATCTCAGGTTAAAGACTTATCATTCTGCTGTATTTAGAAGTTCTCAAAAGCTTTACTGTTATTTGAAGGTGCTTATTACATTGTTTGAAGTTATGTAGCCTTTTAATTACGGACGATAAGCCACTGCGGTAAACTAAGCCTTGATTATAATTCTTTCGCACCAGAAGAATACTCTGAAAGGAGATTTTTTTCAATGTCTCATACCGTAAAAATCTACGATACCTGCATCGGCTGCACACAATGTGTCCGCGCATGCCCCACTGACGTACTGGAGATGGTTCCTTGGGATGGCTGCAAAGCCCAACAAATTGCCTCTTCACCGCGTACAGAAGACTGCGTGGGCTGCAAGCGGTGTGAAACGGCTTGTCCTACCGACTTCTTAAGCATCCGGGTTTACTTGGGATCTGAAACGACTCGCAGTATGGGTCTGGCTTACTAATTTTTCGTTCGGATCGCAGTTAATTATCTCGATAGCAAGCGCTTTTAGGATTGCAGGCTGGGCATTTTCTACCATTTATCACAATGGTGGGTAAGGTCCAGCCTGCACAATTATTACCTTAATGTAAAAGTTTGAAATAAATTGCAACATTGAGCAAGAAAGAACTCTGAACTCAAGAGTCAGAAAACAGACATGCAGTCTTCTCCAATATTGCATCTCCTAGCCCGCTAGTGCGGGCTTTCTTCGTGTAGTGGGGACTTTCGTTGTTAGGGCAAAGTTGTTCTTCTGTGCCAAAATACTACCTTTGTGTTAGCAACTATACTGGGTTTATTAATTCTATAAACGGAGTGGTGTGATCCATGTGCGGGATTGTTGGCTATATTGGCACTCAAGCGGCAACAGAAATTTTGCTATCCGGGCTGGAAAAACTGGAGTATCGCGGCTACGATTCAGCGGGAATCGCCACGATATGGGAAGGTGAAGTGAATTGTGTCCGGGCAAAAGGCAAACTTCACAACCTGCGTTCTAAGCTAGAACAAGTAGAAACCCACGCTCAAATTGGTATTGGTCACACTCGCTGGGCAACTCATGGTAAGCCAGAAGAGTACAATGCTCATCCACATATGGATGCAGCTATGCGAATAGCAGTGGTTGTAAATGGGATTATTGAAAACTACAGTGAGTTGCGCGAGGAACTGAAACAGAAAGGATACCAGTTTCGCTCAGATACAGATGTTGAAGTTATTCCCCACCTGATAGCTGAGTTTTTCAAGCACTCCCCCGCTTCTGTTGTTCCTTTTTCCCCCTCTCTCTTCCTTGAGGCTGTTCGTGATACTGTTAAGAAACTCAGGGGAGCGTTTGCGATCGCACTGATCAGTGCTGACTACCCCGATGAATTGATCGTCGTCCGACAACAAGCACCCATAGTCATTGGTTTTGGGCAAGGAGAATTTTTCTGCGCTTCCGACACACCAGCGATTATTGCTTACACCCGTGCGGTATTACCCTTAGACAATGGAGAAATTGCACGCCTGACACCTTTGGGCGTTGAGGTTTACAACTTTGCGGGTGAAAGGTTAAAAAAACAACCCCGCTTGCTCAACTTGAATCCGATGATGGTGGAAAAGCAGGGATTCAAGCACTTCATGCTCAAGGAAATCTACGAGCAACCGGGAGTTGTACGAGCTTGTTTAGATGCTTACTTCAATGCTGATTGGAATGTAGGTGATTCTACCAATTCTCCGGTGAAGCTTGGTTTATCGGCGGATATTTACGGTGACTTAGAACAAATTCAAATCATCGCCTGTGGTACCAGCTGGCACGCCGGAGTTGTGGGGCAATACTTACTCCAACAGCTGGCGGGAATTCCTACGCAGGTGCATTACGCTTCGGAGTTTCGCTATGCACCGCCACCCCTGACACCTAATACGCTAACGATTGGCGTGACTCAATCTGGTGAAACCGCCGATACGCTAGCAGCTTTGGCGATGGAAAAAGAACGTCGCCAAGGTAAAGAACCTAAGTATCAGGCGCGGCTACTGGGAATTACCAATCGCCCAGAAAGCACCCTAGGTCAAATGATATTTCATATTATCAATACTTTGGCGGGAATTGAAATTGGAGTCGCGGCGACGAAAACTTTTATCGCCCAACTCATGGCGTTTTACGCTTTGGCTTTGGATTTAGCGTATCTTCGTCAGACTATTCCGCCAACGAGATTACAGGAGATTATTAACGGGTTGCGGCAAATTCCAGGTGAAATTGAAGCAACTTTGGAAAAACAAGAGCATTATATAGAGCAGTTGGCTCATGAGTTTGCAGAAACTAAAGATTTCATCTTTTTGGGAAGGGGAATTAATTACCCCATAGCTTTAGAAGGAGCGTTGAAATTAAAGGAAATCAGTTATATTCATGCAGAGGGATATCCTGCTGGAGAAATGAAGCATGGACCTATTGCTTTGTTGGATGCAAAAGTGCCAGTTGTGGCGATCGCTATGCCTGGAAGTGTCTACGAAAAAGTCATTTCTAACGCCCAAGAGGCAAAAGCCCGTGATTCTCGGTTAATTGGTGTGACTCCAGTCAACGATGGGGAAGCAGCGGAAATTTTTAATGATCTTATCCCGGTATCAAAAGTCGATGAATTGCTTTCCCCTATTCTCACAGTAATTCCCCTGCAATTGCTGGCTTATCATATTGCGGCGCGTCGCGGTTTGGATGTTGACCAGCCAAGGAATTTGGCGAAATCTGTGACCGTAGAATGATATAATTTCAGCTAAAAAAAATTTAGTTGGCAGATGACAACAGACAAATCTTTATCAAGGGGCGGGCAAAATGTCCGCCCTTTCTCGACCTTTGAGGAGTAGTGTTAGTGGTGCGTACCAAGAACAATCAGAAAAACAATAATGGTGCTAAGTTAGGCTTTGAAGAAACCCTCTGCCTAGCCGCCGATAAGCAGCGTGGTCACATGGACGCGGCGGAGGACACCCTCTTACCCAAACTCCTATCAGGCGAAATCCGGGTGAAAGAAGCTGAAAAAATGATGGAAGTATTAGCATGATAAATAAACAGTTTGATTTGATTAAGACAAGCGACATTGATTTGCTAATTTATGACGGTGCTGCAGAGACTCGAACACTTGAATATAAAGAAAAATTACCTGGAAATTCTGATGATGATAAAAAAGAGTTCCTAGCCGATATTTCGTCTTTCGCCAATGCTTCAGGTGGTGACATTATCTACGGTATTGAAGAACAACGTGACAGCAACGGCAAAACAACAGGTATTCCAGAAGCTGGTAAAGGTCTTAGTAGTATTAATTCTGATACAGAAATTAGACGACTGGAAAATATTATTCGAGATGGTATTGCACCCAGAATAATTAGCTTACAGACAAAAGCTATAGATGGATTTCCAAATGGTCCTGCAATTATCATCAGGGTTCCCAAAAGCTGGAATTCCCCTCACATGGTGACATTCAAGAACCAATCCCGCTTTTACTCGCGCAATAGCGCAGGTAAATATCCACTAGATGTAACTGAAATTCGTTCAGCGTTTATTGCTTCAGAATCTCTAGCTGAAAGGATAAGGCAATTTCGTACAGAACGCATTGCCAAGATAATTGCTGATGAAACTCCAGTCCCACTAGAACCTAATCCCAAAATAGTTTTACATATACTACCAATAGCTAGTTTTACTTCAGGAGAAAATATTGATTTAAATGCTATTAAAAATAATCAATTACGTTTAGAGCCTATCAATTCACAGGGATGGAGAACTCGATATAACTTTGATGGAATTGTCACGTATTGTAGTATTGAACCTCTTTCTTACTCTTATACCCAAGCATTTCGGAATGGTGCTATTGAAGCAGTTGATGCCTCTATTTTACAAACCTATCAAGGATTAAAGGCTATCCCAACTGTTTACTATGAAGAGGAATTAATTAAGTCTTTACAGCAATACTTACAGTTACAGCAACAGCTTGAATTAAATCCTCCTGTTCTAATTATGCTCAGTTTGCTAGGAGTGAGGGATTATATTATGAGTATTGGTGATGGCTGGGATCATACTCGTCATACTTATCCTATTGATAGAGATATCCTTATAATTCCTGAAATGGTTGTAGAAGATTATGCTATCAAAGCCTCAGATATTCTTCGTCCAGCATTCGATGTTATTTGGCAAGCTTGTGGTTGGGATTGTTGTAAAAACTATGATGAAAATGGAAATTGGATTGGAAATAGAAGGTAGATTTGGATTATTACAAATCTTGAGAGCGAGCTACCTCAGGCTGCTTAACGACTGTGATAACCTGACAAGGACTGGAAAATTGAGTAAAAATAGATACCGATAGCCAGCATCAAAATCACATCGGTGTCAGGACAATTTACACAAAGCATCGTTGAAGAAGCAACCCTAGAATCGTTTGAACAATTAGACTACACCACCCTCCAAGCCTCAGAAATTGCCCCCGACTCCCCCAACCCAGAACGCCAAACTTACGCCGATGTCGTTCTGTTTCACCGTCTGCGTTCATCCCTAGAAAAAATTAACCCTAAAATTCCCGCCGACGCCATCGAAGAAGCTATCCGCAAACTTACCCGCAGCGAAACACCGAGTTTATTTGAGAATAACCGCCGCTTCCACAAACTCCTCACCGATGGCGTAGATGTGGAGTATCAGACATTAGAAACAATTGTATATGACCAAGTTAAATTAATTGACTTTACCAACTACACAAACAACGACTGGCTAGTCGTTAATCAGTTTACTCTTATTGAAGATAAAAAAGAACGCCGTCCTGATGTCGTCGTCTTTATCAACGGCTTACCCTTAGCAGTCATTGAACTCAAAAACCCAACCGCCGAAAACGCCACAATCAAAAGCGCATTCAACCAATTACAAACTTACAAAAACGGCATCCCCAGCTTATTTCCCTACAACAAAATTCTTGTAGTTTCCGATGCTACAGAAGCCAGAGTCGGAACCCTAACCGCCTACTGGGAACGGTTCATGCCTTAACGTGAAAACCTCTCTCCAAACCTCTCTCCTGCAAGGAGAGAGGCTTTGACTTTCCCCCCTTCCCTTGCAGGGAAGGGGGTTAGGGGGTTAGGTTCCGAATTAGAAGTTGTCATTAAAGGCGTCTTTGAAAAACACCGCTTCCTCGACTTACTGCAACACTTCATCGTCTTTGAAGTAGACGGCAGCAATATTATTAAAAAAATCGCAGGCTATCATCAATTCCATGCCGTCAACAAAGCTATTGAATCTACGTAAAACCAACTTCTTCTGAAGGCGATTGCCGCGTTGGTGTTGTCTGGCATACTCAAGGTAGCGGTAAAAGTTTAACAATGGCATTCTACGCCGGAAAGATTATCCAACATCCGGCAATGGCAAACCCCACCTTAGTTATTGTCACAGACCGCAACGACTTAGACGATCAATTATTTAGTACCTTCGCTACCTGTTCCCACCTCTTACGCCAAACTCCCACCCAAGCAGAAGACACACAACATTTGCAAGAACTTCTCAAAGTTGCTTCCGGTGGCGTTATCTTTACCACCCTGCAAAAATTCCAACCCGAACGCGGCGAGAAATACCCGCCACTCTCCCACCGTCAAAACATCATCGTCATCGCCGACGAAGCGCACCGTTCCCAGTACGGCTTAAAATCTCGCGTTGTCAAAACAGAAACCGAAGCTTATATTTCCTACGGTTTCGCCCAACACCTCCGCGACGCTTTACCCAACGCCTCGTTCATCGGCTTTACCGGAACACCCATCGAAGAAGCAGATAAAAGCACCCCCGCCGTGTTTGGCGACTACATCGACATCTACGACATCCAACAAGCGGTAGAAGATGAAGCCACAGTCCCGATTTACTATGAAAGACGACTGGCAAAGCTGGAACTCAAAGAAGAAGAACGTCCAAAAATTGATCCTAACTTTGAGGAAATTACAGAAGACGAAGAACAAACAACCAAAGAAAAACTCAAGAGTAAATGGGCAAGGTTAGAAGCTTTGGTTGGTTCCCAAAAACGTATATCCTTAGTAGCAAAAGATATAGTCGAACATTTCCAGAATCGCCTCTCTGGCTTAGACGGCAAAGCAATGATAGTCTGTATGAGTCGGAAAATTTGTGTAGACTTATACAACGAAATTATCAAACTTCGTCCTGACTGGCATCACCCCGACGACGACAAAGCCACGATTAAAGTCGTCATGACAGGTTCGGCGGCGGACGAACAACCATTACAACCCCATATCCGTAGCAAAGCCAGACGCAAAGAACTAGCGAAACGTTTCAAAAACCCAGCCGACGAGATGAAATTGGTAATTGTGCGGGATATGTGGCTAACTGGGTTTGATGCTCCATGTCTGCACACTATATATATAGATAAGCCAATGCGGGGTCATGGATTAATGCAAGCGATCGCCAGAGTGAACCGCGTTTTCAAAGATAAACCCGGTGGCTTGGTGGTAGACTATCTCGGCATTGCCGAACAATTAAAAGCAGCCCTCGCCGCTTATACCGAAGGCGACAGAGAAAAAACAGGCATTCCCCAAGAAGAAGCTGTCCAAATCATGCAGACAAAATATCAAACTGTCTGCGAAATGTTCGAGGGATTCAATTACAGTAAATTCTTTGATGGTACGCCGACACAGCGATTATCTATTATTCCATTGTCTTTAGACCATATTCTCTCACAACAGGAACACGGCAAGCAACAATTTCTCAAAGCAGTTACAGAACTTAGCAAAGCCTTTGCCTTAGCAGTTCCCCATGAAGACGCCTTGGCAATTCGGGATGAAGTCGGTTTTTTCCAAGCCATCCGCGCCGCGATGATTAAACATACCACAGTTAGCGGTAAAAGTCCAGAAGATTTAGATACAGCCGTACAGCAAATAGTCTCCACGTCTGTAGATAGCAATCAAGTCGTAGATATCTTCACCGCCGCAGGTTTGCACAAACCAGATATTTCCATCCTCTCCGATGAATTTTTAGCAGACGTGCGCGGCTTACCCCAGCGACACCTAGCTTTGGAGATGTTGCACAAGCTAATTAATGATGAGATTAGAGTGCGATCGCGTGGCAATCTTGTGCAGTCCCGTTCCTTCGCCCAAATGCTGGAGCAGACAATTCAAAGATACCAAAACCGCTCGATTGAAACAGCCCAGGTGATGAGCGAATTGATAGAACTGGCAAAGGAAATTCGCTCAGCTGCAAGCCGGGGCGAAAACATGGGGTTAACAGAAGATGAGCTAGCTTTTTATGATGCCCTAGATATCAATGATACTTCGGTCAGTGCTTTGGGTGATGACATACTAAGGGCGATTGCCCGAAGGGCAGTGCGCTTTGCGCAATCGCTCGTGAACTCGTAGAGACAGTTCGCCGCAACGTTACCATCGACTGGACACAGAAAGAAAGTGTCAAAGCGAACCTGCGACGGTTAGTCAAGCGCTTGTTGCGGAAATACGGCTATCCACCAGACAAGCAGGAAAAGGCGACAGTGACGGTGCTGGAACAAGCAGAGTCACTGTGTAAAAATTGGGCAGCGTGAGGGGAAGAGAAAGGTTTTTACAGGCTAAAATTGTTCAACCGTTTTATTTATTTACAGATTGCGGTTTTAGCTTCCCAGGCTCACCAAGTTTGTCCATAAGGGGTAATTTCTGCGTATGGACTCTAAATTGTCATAATATTTTGACAATATTTAACAATTTATAAAATTGATTTGAGCTTGCTCTATCACGCATGGTAGATGAGTACGTTGCCTTGATCAAAGTCATGTCACAACATCGACACACAATTTTCATACTATCTCCATAACCTTCAAATATATTTACTGAAAGAGTTAACAATTAGTAACAATTATTTCCGTAAATTTTCTGATAGCGATTATCATTCCCGGTTTTATTTGCAAATATCAGGGTTAGTAGACATGAATTCAAGCCTTATCTTATCAAACATATTAAATCCGCCAGTGTTGTTTTTCTTTTTGGGAATGCTGGCAATTTTTCTGAAATCGGATTTGGAAATTCCCCAGCCTTTGCCAAAACTGTTTTCTCTTTACTTGCTGCTTGCTATCGGGTTTAAGGGAGGATATGAACTTGAGGAGAGTGGAATTAATCCACAAGTAGCGTTGACACTGATAGCAGCTATATTTATGGCTTGTGTCGTCCCTGTGTACTCATTTTTTGTTCTAAAAATAAAACTTGATGCATATAATGCTGCGGCTATTGCTGCAACTTATGGATCTATCAGCGCTGTCACTTTTATTACTGCTCAGTCTTTTCTCAAAATACTTAACGTTACCTCTGATGGATACATGGTAGCAGCTTTGGCGCTGATGGAATCTCCAGCAATAATTGTGGGGATTGTTTTAGTAAGAGTATTCGGTCAAAAGAAAGAGAATGGTGAATTTTCTTGGAATGAAGTTTTACGAGAAGCTTTCCTCAATGGTTCTGTCTTTCTCTTAGTTGGTAGTGTGATTATCGGCATATTAACAGGGCATAAAGGATGGGAAAAGCTACAACCATTCACTCAAGAGATATTCTACGGAGTTCTAGCATTTTTTCTACTAGATATGGGAATGGTAGCCGCTAGAAAAATCAAAGATTTAAGGAAAACAGGTTCTTTTTTAATTGCTTTTTCTGTATTTATGCCTGTTGCCAATGCAATTTTGGGAATAATTATTGCCAAACTCATCGGTATACCACAAGGTAATGCTCTTTTGTTTGCCGTTCTTTGTGCGAGTGCCTCTTACATAGCAGTTCCTGCAGCAATGAGGATGACAGTTCCGGAAGCAAATCCGAGTTTGTATGTTTCTATGGCTCTGGCACTCACATTTCCCTTCAACATTATTATAGGAATTCCATTGTATATGAACATTATTAAAATTATGGGGGTTTAGCAGAGTGGAAACAGTCAATAACTTAGAAATCATTTCTAATTTTATAGAACTACAACAAGTTTTAGAAATTTTAGAAAAGGTCGGTTTATCTGGCTATACCATAATCAAAGATGTTACAGGTAAAAGTGATAGAGGCAAAGTCATTGATGATTGAGAAACACCTGCACTATAAATGCTTATGTAATGAGTGTTTTTAACAACAACCAAAACATTAATCAGTGGAAATAATTATACTTATTTTCAAAAAAAATGGATGCATATGTATTGTTTATAATGCTAAGTGGATTGCTCATTTAATGAGCTAAAAAGAGGCTTATTTGAAAAAGAAAGTCTCTAGTATTTACTAAAAAAATATTTTTTTTTACGGAAAAGTCGCTAAATAATATGAAGTTTAAAAAGAAAGATTTATTTTTGAGAGAGGAATCGAATTGTGCCAATCAAACGCCTAATTGCAGGTCTTCATGAGTTTCATGACAACTATTTCATTACACATCGAGAGTTCTTCGAGCATTTATCTCACGGTCAAACTCCTGATGTTTTACTCATCACTTGCTCTGACTCTCGCATTGACCCTAATTTAATAACTCAAACCCAGCCAGGAGAGTTATTTGTTATTCGTAACATTGGTAATATTATCCCACCCTATGGAGCACCCAATAGTGGTGAAGCTGCTGGTATAGAATATGCTGTTCAAGCTTTGGATATTAAGGATGTGGTTGTCTGCGGTCATTCCCACTGCGGAGCCATGAAAGGACTCTTGCAAATAGGTAATCTTGCTCACCAGATGCCCTTAGTATACGATTGGTTAAGGCACTATGGCGAACCTACCCGTCGTCTTGTCCTAGACAACTACAAGGATTATCCTAGTGATAAACTATTAAAGATTGCAATTGAACAGAACGTCCTGACACAGATAGAAAACCTGGAAACTTACCCAGTGATTCGCTCTAGACTTCACAGCGGTCAACTTACTCTTCATGCCTGGATTTACGAAATTGAGAGTGGAGAAGTCTTCACATATGATGCTAGCACCAGACAATTTAAACTTTTACAAAATCGTCCATTGCCTGTACCAAATCCTCTTATAGGTGTACACTCAGAATAAGCTATCTATATAATAAGTTATTAATTAACAATGGCTAATGAGTAATCAAGAAAGATTATTACTTATTAGCCATTATCAATTTTTCAATACCAAAACAACAGCAAAACACATAGTTGAGCAATATTTACCATGAAAGCTTCATTCTTCAATAAAAATACAGGGTTTCTCCGCCAAAAAATTAAAGAATTCTTACAACGTAGTCACCAATGGTTATTCAAGACGCCAGAAAGAGCGCTATTAGAAGCTTACCAGGCGGCTCATATAATTAAAAATATTGAAATAGAACAGTTTGGTGGTAAAACAATATCTCCTGACTCAGCCAATTATAGTGAAAGTGTAATGGCTTATTGGCAGGTATCCCTTCAAAAAAATTTAACGGTCATCAAAGTAAAATTGGCAGAATTTCGATTCAGCTATTCTCTTTTAAATATATCAAATCCCGTTTTTTTGGAAAAATTAAAGTTTATTGATGAGGTTACCTCGAAGTATATTACACAAGATATTACACAAGAAAAAAATAGTGAGGACGATATAATACCAGTTTCTCAACCATTACAAATCAACGAAAATGCAATTAATAACCACTCAGATTCTTCTCGTATCAACAATATGAAAATTGACCCTGTTTTTCAAAAAACAGGTGCATTTCCGAGATCCATTGGCAGAACACTTAATAAAATTAAGGGGGATTTTTCTCCACAAGCAGAAGAAAATTTTGTAAGAAATTTTCAAATTTCTAGAAAGAGAACAAGAACTGCTATAAGATTTTTGGCAATGCTAGTTATTGTACCTCTTTTAACTCAGCATTTATCTAAGGATTTTTTAATTAATCCAATAGTAGAGCGGATTAGAGGTGAAAATTTAACTCAACTTTTCCTTAATAATGAAATGGAGGAAGAAGCTCTTAGCGAATTAAAAAGTTTTGAAAAAAAACTAAAATTTGAGAGCTTAATTCGCCAAGCGCCGCCAATTTCTGCTGAAGTAATAGAAGAACAAGTGAAAAATAAAGTTCGTCAAATTGCTGAGGAATTTCAAGAGAAAAGTAATGAAGCTATTAGCAATGTTTTTGCTGATGTGATGTCCCTTATAGCTTTTGCATTAGTCATTGTTACAAGCAAAAGAGAAATTGCGATTGTAAAATCTTTTATAGATGATGTTATCTATGGTCTAAGCGACAGTGCCAAGGCTTTCATAATTATTCTCTTCACAGATATATTTGTCGGATTCCACTCACCACATGGTTGGGAGGTGATTCTTGAAGGATTCGCAGAACATGTGGGGCTTGCAGCCAATCAAAGTGTGATATCTCTTTTTATTGCCACTTTCCCTGTGATTTTAGATACGATCTCTAAATACTGGATATTCCGCTATCTGAGTCGGTTGTCTCCTTCAGCATTGGCTACATTGAAAGAAATGAATGACTAAATGGCTTATGCGTGCGATGATTTTGGAGACGCTGCGAAAACCTTTGCGGTTTGCCGATTTGAAGCGCGCCAAAACCTAATCCCGAACAAGTATTAATTCACATTCATGCTTGTGCTGTATGTCGGACAGATTTGCACATTGTGGATGGGCAATTGAGGTAGCCAAAATTACCTCTGATACCT
The DNA here is from genome assembly GCF_002368435.1 of Kalymmatonema gypsitolerans NIES-4073. GTDB lineage: Bacteria > Cyanobacteriota > Cyanobacteriia > Cyanobacteriales > Nostocaceae > Kalymmatonema > Kalymmatonema gypsitolerans. The sequence continues at coordinate 5,803,855 of NZ_AP018268.1, read as the reverse complement.
GGACATCAAATTGTTGGTACAGTGGAGGCAATTGGGGAAGGCGTGGAGAAATTTCAGGTGGGCGATCGCGTTGCTGTTCCCTGGTTAGGTCATACTTGCGATTGCTGTCGCTGTTGGTAATTGACTAAAGATTTATATTTTGGATGTTCAATTTCTCAATGCAGGGCTAAATAGATGAATCAGGTTTTGCACGTATCGACACCCAACTTAGTGACAGCACTCGAAACCAATATGTTCGCATTCTGGATGAACTTTGGTCGTGCGCCACATCGAGAACTCTATGAAGGACCTGACCTGATCCGGTTTACCACTGGCATTTCCTTTCCCTTTTTCAACGGAGTTTTCCGTGCTCAACTCAACTCTGAGTCAATCGATACAATCATTACAGAAACTGTCAACTACTACACCGTACGCCAGATACCGATGTTTTGGTGGACTGGACCTGGTACCCAACCGCCCGACCTGGGAAATCACTTGGAAGCCCACGGATTCATTTCTAAGGGTGAATTGCCTGTTATGGCGATTGATTTATCGGCTGTACCACAAGAGGAGTCTTTGCCAGGAAATCTGGAAATCACCTTGGTTAACGATATCGAAAGCCTCAAACATTGGGTACGGATAGCAATGGTCGGTTTTGAGATTCCCAATGAAATATTCAACGACCTATTTGAGTTGGAACTCAGTTTGGGAATTGATTCTAAGCAGCAGTATATACGTTTTCTTGGCTGGTGGAAAGGTTTGCCAGTGGCAACGTCAGCTTTATATTTAGATCAAGGGGTGGCTGGTATCTACTATGTCGCCACACTCCCAGAAGCACGACGACAAAGGTTTGCAACATCACTGGTGCTAGCCGCCCTGCGGAAAGCCCGTGCCCTAAAATACTGTGTGGGAACACTGCAAGCCTCGCAGATGGGAGTGAACGTGTATAATCGGATGGGATTTCAGGAGTACTGCAAGATGAGTATTTACCTTTGGACGGGTAAACCAAGTTAGCATAAATGCTTACCTACTCAAAACGCCTGACTTCAAATCCCTGCAATCCTTCCGGTTCCTCGTATTCTACGAATACATCTTTAACCATTGCAGCGGGAGGTCCTTGGTAACACCAGCGAATCATCTGTTCTACAACCCCTTGCTTACCTTCAAATACTGCTTCCACTCGATCATCAGGGAGGTTGCGCACCCAACCTGTTAATCCCAGCTGGGTCGCTGTATCCACAGTGGCGTAGCGATAGCCTACCCCTTGAACTCTCCCAGAAATGATGACATGAGCGCGGACTTGCTTGGAGTGCGGTGTGGTATTCTGCATTAACTGGTCAAGTTTTTACTATTTCCAGCCTACCCTGTTTATTATGCACCAGAGAATTCTTAATTCCAACTAATTTGTTTATGTCAAACTTGCCACCACTCAAGACAGAAACTATTTGGGCAATTCTCAATGAGGAAATTGATGATGCTACAGTCAACCAATTGGTATGGCACTGCTTGGGGTATCGCTACAACTCCTCAACCGAACAGTGGGATACTCAGGAAGTCGCACCAGAATGGCGGGATGAGTACTCAGAACCACCGGATTTTATCGACTCTCGCCCTGCAACAGTTAAGTTGACTCGTTCGATTCCTCCAGAGAACAAACAGCTCTTGAAAGAAAAACTAGGTTTCAAAGGTTACAAAATTGGTGAGTTTGGACCTCGGCAAACGCGGAGGGCAACAGCTGCAAACTGGTTGTTAAGTTATATGCAACTCAATAGCAGTAAATTTGAGTAAAAGAATTAGAACCACAGATGCACACAGATTAACCTTGCCCTCGAGCGAAGCGTAGACGCCCGCAGGGCGGCTTCCCGGAGGGTAGGGACAGATAATTTATTTGTATGCATCTGTAGTTTCATTTTCATAACTCTTGACTTTTGCAACAAGCTCAATGACGGATAAAAATGATCAGGGAGCGTTAACGCACCCTAAAGCTTGAGAATTCAGTTTACATCAACTTTTTGACTCATGAGTGATGACTAATCATCAAGTACTTTGCTAGACACTTCGACTGCTGTCACATCTATTGTGCCTTCAGGTGCGAAGCGCTGAAAATGTCCCTGTTGCACCAATAACTGCTCCCCACAGTTAGGACATTGCAATTGAGTGTTATTTAAACCTGTAAATTCATATCGACAAACGGGACACTGGTCACTCGCCAAGTTGTATTGCAGCCACCAGCGAAACCCAAAATACACGAGAATGGGTGTCAACAACAATAGCCCAACAATAATCACTAAGGAGTTAACCAACCAGCCCAAGCCTAATGACCCAAGCAACCATGTAATTGCTAGCAAGGTGAGCCAAGGGCGTAAATTAGACAAATTAAACTGAAACGTTTTAAGGCTCATTTTTTAAATGTCGTCCTGCTCTCCCTCTAGGATAGCGATTTTACTAGGAAGTCAATAGTCAATCGTTAATGGTCAATCGAATTTTGACTATGGATTGTTGACTAAGGACAAAAGCTGCTCTTTCAACCGGTTCTCGAAAGCATCGATACCAAATAGGGCGATCGCCTGTTCTCGCAGCCATTGTCCATCACAACGTCGGTCATTTCCTTTGAGTATTTCTATACAAGCCGCCGCCACAGCATTTGGATCACGGTGTGGGACTCGCCATCCCAGTTTACCATCCTGTAACGGATCGGCTGATCCATCTGCATCACCAGACAGCACAGGCACACCACAAGCCATTGCCTCTAGGTACACAATACCAAAGCCTTCTTGGGAAGGCATCACATAGGTATCAGCAAGACGGTAATGTTCTACCAATTCTTCTGTAGGAACAAAGCCAGCAAATATCACGCGATCGCCTACGCCCAAATCTTCAGCCAGTTTTGCTAATCGAGCTTGGTCATCGCCACGACCAATGACCAAGTATTTTACCTCAGGGAAAACATCAGCTATTTGTGGTAATGCCTGAATTGTGACATCCACACCTTTATAAATATCACCTGACCACAGTCGCGCTACGGTCATCAGTACCTTTGCTTTTGTCAAACCATACCGCTCTAATAACGCTGTTGATTTTGTTCCTGGAGTAAAGTCATTACCATTTACAGCACAAGGTAATAATTTTACTTGATTAAGGTCTAGCTGATTAACTGCACAGGCAACTTGACGAGTGTAACGGCTAACTGTCCAAATTTGCGCGGCTTTTTGTAGGCTGGATTTTATGGAAGTTGGTAACGGTTGCCAAACCTCTTTACCATGAGTCATGACTGTGTAAGGAATTCCCAAAGGTTGACACAACAGACCAACCAATGGCGCAAGGTTCACATGACCGCAAAAGACGTGCTGTGGTTGCTGGCGCAACAAATGGAAGAGTAACGCCATAGGCATTCTGACTCGTTCCAGTAGGGGAGATTTGGATTTGAAGTAATGAAATTTTAAACTTTCTGACTCAAAAGGATTAAAGCAGCTAGGACTATCCCTAAGTAAAAATACTTCTGCATCGAAAGGTTCGTCCAATGCTAAATAAGCTCGAAAAATATCCTTTACATATGATTGAATTCCGCCTTCTCGTTCAAAAACTTGTATGAACACGAAAACATGATGAACTTTTGTTTTTAAATGTTGACTAAAATCTATGTGTTCTCCCACTTGAATGATTGGTATTTTCATGTATATTCACTGTTATATAGCAATCCTAAAGCATAAGCCCTACCGGATGCTTTCGGCTATGTAAACAAAAGATTCCCGACTTCTTAAAGAAGTCGGGAATCTGGCGCGATTTTCATAAATTAAACAGGATTGATATATTGGTTGTACATAAAACAATACGATTCAGATAAGATTGTTTTTATACAAACAAACCTTCTGATTTTTACAACAAATTTCCCTAAAATTGAATAATTTTTCGCCAAAGTACGCTAGCTAACAGACAAACACCCCTATTTATACTTATTTACTCAAGAAATGACTTTACAGGCAAAGTCAGGGAGTATTTTCCAAAGAACACTCCCCGCTTTCCCAAAGCCTTAAACACCCTGCATTTGTCCTTGCTTATTTTTGTTTGCCCTGACTGCTACCCCTGTAAACCATACTTGACGATGAGCAGACAATTTCTTCCATCCGCACCACGTTCGTAGACAACATGGTCTGCCAAGCGCCGCAGGAGAAACCATCCATAGCCCCCAACTTGGAGAGTACCTGGTTCTGGCTCTGTGATCGCATCGGGATTAAACGGTTTTCCATAATCCCAGATTCTAACCTCCAACCGATCAATCCACAAAGAAACATCAATTTCTATGGTTGTTTCCGGTGGTAAGGCATGATGAGCATGACGCACAGCATTGGTAAAGCCTTCTGCTAATGCTAAATTGAGGCGATAGAGTTGGCTTTCTGACCAACCAAGTTGAGGCAAGTGTTGCAGACAAAATTGTTCAAACCATTGTTGCACCTGGTTTAGAAGCTTTAGTTCGCTCTTCACCGTCAGATGGTCTTGCTGCACTATGCTTAGCATTGACCTTGACTTGAATGTAAGTAAGTGAAAGTTTGTACCTTTTGTATATTACAGACTTAAGATTCTGAAATGACATCTGTATACAAAATTAAAATCCAAGATGCAACCTGGATGATTAAAATTGACGCCTGTTGATTTCTCTAGAAAAGCACATCTGCACTTGCCGAGAAACTCACAGGCGTCAAAGCGCTTTGTGGCGACTAATTTAGAAAAGCCCAAAGGTGAAGGACTTATCTATTGGGAAAGTAGCACCAATTCCCAGCCACAGAGTAATCAAGGTGCCAAGTAAGAACATTGTAGTCGCTACTGGGCGGCGGAAGGGATTTTGGAACTTATTGACGTTCTCAATAAAGGGAACAAGAATCAGTCCTAGGGGTACGGAACCCATCAATACCACTCCTAAGAGTTTGTTAGGAACTGAACGCAAAATCTGAAATACCGGATAGAGGTACCACTCCGGTAAAATTTCCAGCGGTGTAGCGAAGGGATTCGCTGGTTCCCCGGTTAAAGCGGGGTCTAACACAGATAGAGCCACGATACAAGCGAAAGACCCCATAATCACAACAGGGAACACGTACAGCAGGTCATTCGGCCAAGCTGGTTCGCCGTAATAGTTGTGACCCATGCCTTTCGCCAGTTTGGCTCTTAAATTTGGATCGCTCAGATCAGGTTTTTTCAGTGTTGCCATTTTTTAATGTGCTCTCCTGCTTAAGTTGATTTAAAGCTTTTGCTAAAGCCATCAGAAGCGCGAGCATTAGCTTTTAGCTTAAGATGCGGGGGTTTGTTTTTTTGTTTCTTATGTTTCTGTTTGATTGTTCATAAGTTTAAAACAAACGACTCCCGGATTGAAACTATCAGCTCATGCCCGGCTCACGACTTGTAATTACAATGGACCAGAAATGCCTTGCTTGCGAATCATCAAGAAGTGCAACAGCATGAAGACGGCAATCAGCCAAGGCAGCACAAAGGTGTGTGCGCTGTAGTAGCGAGTCAGCGTTGCTTGACCGACACTCGAACCGCCGCGCAACAAATCAGCTATCAGCGTACCGACCACGGGAATAGCTTCTGGTACACCGCTGACGATTTTCACAGCCCAGTAGCCAACTTGATCCCAAGGCAGCGAGTAGCCAGTCACGCCAAAGGAAACGGTAATCACCGCTAAGATGACACCAGTGACCCAAGTTAGTTCGCGGGGCTTTTTGAAACCACCCGTCAGGTAAACCCGGAAGGTGTGCAAAATCATCATCAGCACCATCATGCTGGCAGACCAGCGGTGAATGGAGCGAATCAGCCAGCCGAAGTTCACTTCATTCATGATGTGCTGCACCGACGTATACGCTTCGGCGACCGTTGGTCTGTAGTAGAATGTCATGGCAAATCCAGTGGCAAACTGGATGAGAAAGCACGTTAAAGTAATTCCACCCAAACAGTAGAAGATGTTGACGTGGGGGGGGACGTACTTGCTGGTGACATCTTCAGCTAGCGCTTGAATCTCCAAGCGCTCCTCAAACCAGTCGTAAACGTTAGCCATACAATCTCAAGTTCCTAGAAATCGATTCGCGGTTGATAAACTTCCCAATCAGCAGTTTTGGGATTTTAGCAAAAAAGAATTTGCTCGCGCAGCTTTTGAGCAATCAGAGTGTTCATAGTTTAAATAAAACTTTACACTCTGAAAAGAGGGTATTTATTGCGCTCTCTTAGCATCCAAACACACGAGATGTGGATACAAAGTAGATTTTATCTCTTTAGAAGTGGAATGCGCTTTGATCTGTTGACTGAACAACTTGATGAGAGCAATGCACCACTTCTATAAAAAAAGTAACATAGTCGAGAGATAGATTTCATCAAAAAGCTAGCTAGCTGGGCAAATGGCAATTTGGGTTGAACGTGGAAGTGAAAATGGGGTTCATGCACAAAAAGGTTTTTCGGGCGGGACTGTCACTGTTATTAGCATTTTGGGTGTTTTTTGGCAGCTTTTGCCAACCTGCCTTGGCTTTGAGCGACGAACAAAAGCTCGTAGCAGAAGTGTGGAGAATTGTTAATCGGACTTATCTGGATGAAACATTTAATCATCAAAACTGGGCATCGGTGCGGCGACAAGCTCTGGAAAAGCCATTCCAAGACCACGAAGCGGCTTATTCTGCGATTCAAAATATGCTCAAGAGCCTTGACGATCCTTTTACCCGCTTTTTAAACCGAGAACAGTACCGCAGTCTACAGGTCAATACTTCTGGGGAACTAACGGGAGTGGGATTACAAATCGCCCTCAATCCCGATGGTAAATTGGAGGTTGTGGCTCCCATAGCGGGTTCACCAGCAGAAAAAGCTGGAATTAGACCGCGCGATCGCATCTTGAAAATTGAGGGCATCCCTACAGAAAAACTTACCTTAGACGAAGCCGCAACCAAGATGCGCGGACCGATTGGTAGTGCTGTCACCCTGTTCATTCAACGAGACACAGAGGAGGAATTGGAAATTAAACTGGTGCGCGATCGCATTGCGCTTAACCCAGTTGTCGCTGAATTACGCTCTTCCCCTGAAAAAACATCTATCGGCTACATTCGCCTCACACAATTTAATGCCAACGCTCCAATGGAATTGGCACACGCTATTTCTAGTCTAGAAAAAAAAGGGGCTGATGCCTACATTCTCGATTTGCGAAATAACCCAGGCGGATTGTTACAAGCAGGAATTGAAATTGCCCGCTTGTGGTTAGAGTCTGGTACTATTGTTTACACTGTAAATCGCCAAGGCATTCAGGGGAGCTTTGAAGCTTTTGGTTCAGCCATAACTCGTGACCCCTTGGTTGTTTTGGTCAATCAAGGAACCGCTAGCGCTAGCGAGATTCTTGCTGGTGCATTGCAGGATAACGGTCGTGCCGTTTTGGTAGGAGAAACCACTTTTGGTAAGGGCTTGATTCAATCCTTATTTGAATTGTCGGATGGTTCCGGCTTAGCAGTCACCATTGCTAAGTATGAAACCCCCAACCACCGCGATATCAACAAACAAGGTATAAAGCCAGATAAAGTCATTCCCTCTCAACCAATCATGCGTGAACAAATTGGTACCGAAGCAGATGTTCAATATCAAGCAGCCTTGGAACTTTTGGCGAAAAACTCTGTAGTGGCGGGAGCCGCGTGAGAAAAGAATGAAGAATGAAGAATGAAGAATGAAGAATGAAGAAGAAAGAACGAAGCATAAAATTTTTCTTTCTTGACTCTTGTTTCTTCTTTCTTCACTCTTTAAAAGAGGCGAGGCGTTCATAAGCATTATCTATGACTCGCTTGCCCCGGAGAAAGCCTGTATTTCCACCGGGGCAAATATAGTGGAGTGTTTTTGGTGTGAAGCGTTCTAGTAATAACTTGACACTGTTGATTTGTCGGAACCAGTGAAAGGTTTTGGTTGTTCGTAGGGGTACAGGTTCACCTTGTTGGTTGGGAAGGATATGACGCCCAGAAAACAGTACACCTCCTTGGTCATGGTAGTAAAGGCAAGACGAGCCAGGAGAATGACCAGGTGTCCAAATCAATTGTGCTGTTGAATTTAAGGTAAAATCTATACCAAAGGTCGTTAGGGCTAGTCCGGGTAATAAGTAAGCTTCTTGCTCTTGAATCACAACCTCACAACTCAAGGCTTGCTGAATTTCTGCTGTTTTCCCAATAGCGCCGCGATGAGTGAGAAATAAGTAACGCACGCCTCCATGCGATCGCAAAAAATCTTGATTAATTTGATCCCAAGCAGGACAATCTATCAGGATATTGCCTTTGTTTCCTACAATAAAATAAGCAGTCCCCCCTAATGTGTCCCTATTTGGTGGAAATGCAAAAATTGGATTTCCCCCCCAGTCTGATTGGAGGTTTCCTTCGCTCGGGACTTCGTCACAGAAAACTGCCCGTGGTAGCTTGGCTGTATAACTAGACTCTTGAGGCAAGGGACACATGAGAAAAACCGCGTTCTTATGAGGAGTTGTAAAAATCGGGTCACAGTTTTGCACTTTTCCAGTGGCAACTTCAAAGACCAGTACCGTTGACCGTTGTAATAAAAATTAACTTTTGGGGGCATATGCTTGTAGGAAGTGCTGCAAAGCTCTGGACTACAAGCAAGATTTAACATCTCAAAACAACTCAAGATAACATGAATTTCTGGTTTCTTCTTCTACTGGGACTCTTAACTTATTTAATGGTGCAGCGCAGTGTTGCTCAAATCACCAAAACACCTGTGTGGCTACTGTGGCTGGTACTCATGATACCAGCACTGCTATGGACCACTTGGACAATGATATACGGGGCAAAACAACCTCCGCCAAGAGCGTTGATGATTTGGCCATTAATCATTTGTCCTTTGTTATACTGGGTGTTGTTTCAGTGGGGTCGCCGCTCACTCAAGCAGACTCATACTGAACCGCAAAAAGCACTCGAATCACAACTGGATAGACATAATCTGGATATACATAATACTGCAGAACCAGTAGCAGTGCGTCCCATAGAACCCCAGGAAGAAACCCAGCTACGAAATTGTTTTCCCTGGTCTGTATACTACCTTCAAAACATTGAGTATCGACCCCAGGCAATAATCTGCCGAGGTCAATTAAGAACTGCAGCAACAAACGCTTACGAGCGGATTAAGGCAAATATTGAAGCGCAATTTGGCGATCGCTTTTTAATTATCTTTCAAGAAGGTTTGAGTGATAAACCTTTCTTTGTGCTTGTTCCCAATACCCAAGCGGCAAAAACTAATACTCGCGATCAGCAGAAGATAACGCGACCAGGATTAGCGCTCATGCTGCTAGCTGTAACATTGGTAACAAGTACCTTTGTGGGTGTGAAAGTTGCTGGTTTAAATCCTACGATACTGACATCCAACCCTGCGGAACTTCTGAAGGGATTGCCCTATGCTTTGGCGCTGTTAACGATTTTGGGCATCCACGAAATTGGTCACTATTTAACCGCGCGGTACTACAAAATTCGCTCGACGCTGCCTTACTTTATCCCGATGCCTTTCTTTTTGGGAACCTTCGGTGCATTTATTCAAATGCGTAGCCCAATTCCCAACCGCAAAGCTTTATTTGACGTAAGTATCGCCGGACCAATAGCTGGCTTTATAGCGACTTTGCCACTTCTGTTATGGGGTTTGGCTCATTCTGAGGTTGTTCCCCAAACTGAAAAAACAGGAATTTTAAACCCAGATGCACTCAATCCCAAATATTCAATCCTGCTAGCGCTGCTTTCAAAGCTAGCTTTAGGAAGTCAACTAACCGGAACATCAGCTATTGATATGCATCCAGTCGCAGTTGCTGGGTTTTTAGGGCTGATTGTAACGGCACTGAATTTAATGCCGGTAGGACAATTGGATGGAGGTCACATTATCCATGCGATATTCGGGCAAAGAACAGCAGTTGTGATTGGTCAAATTTCTCGCTTGTTGCTGCTCCTACTTTCTTTGATACAACCAGAATTTTTCCCCTGGGCGATTATCTTATTATTCCTGCCATTGGTAGATGAACCTGCTTTGAATGATGTCACCGAACTTGATAATAAACGTGACATCGGGGGGTTGCTAGCAATAGCTTTGTTAGTCATGATTGTGCTGCCACTACCGCAAGCACTTGCTGGTTTGTTACGGATTTAACTTCAAGAGGCAAGGAACACCTTAGGATTTGTGGTTTAATCAGAGCGAAAATTGCTGTAACACAAGATGCACACAAATTAATTATCTGTGTGCATCTGTGTCCATCTGTGGTTCTAAATACAGTTTTAGGACTTTTGCAAGATACTCGGTAGCTACACATTTTTGCAGAATACAGATATTATGATTATCTTGCAGTCTTCAAGCTATCAATTTGCTTTGTAAACAAATCACTGAAAATGCTCATGACAGTGCGATCGCGTACTTTAATATTGACAGTGACTGACATTCCCGATTGCAGAGGTAATTGCTGATTATTCACAACCAGAGATTGTCGATCCAAGCGAATTTTGGCAGGGAAACTGTCGTAAGGACGAATTTGTTCAGGTGGTAGAGCATCAGAACCAATCCAAACTAACTCACCTTTAAGCTCACCAAACTCAGTAAAGGGATAAGAGTCAATTCTCACATTAACTTTCATTCCCTTTTTTACAAAACCGATGTCTTTATTAGTGATAAAAACTTTAGCTGTGAGAGCTTCATCCGGTACAATTTTGACAACTGGTTGACTAGAATTCGCAACAAATCCTGGAGACTTAGCTTGTAAATCGAAAACAATGCCATCGGCGGGAGAACGCAATTCTTGATATTGTAAAGTTACCTGAGCTTGGCTGATCTGACTGTCAATTTCAGCAATCCGCTTCTCATCTTCTATGATTGCCTTGTTCAACTCGCTATCGAGGTTAGCAATTTGTTTGTCATTGTCAGCAATTTTCGTGGATATTTCCTTTTTTGCACCAGCAATCGTATTTCGGATCTTTTCTTTTGATTGGGCGATCGCAAATTTTAAACGCGCTTGTTCCTGAACTAACTGTTCCACCTCAGCTTGCTGCTGGCTAACTTGCTGTTTTTGATTGAGGTATTGCAGACGAGAAATTCCTCCTTGTTTAGCAAGCGTCTCTATGTTATTGAGAATTGTCTGACTCACTGCCTTAGTTTCTTGAGCAGAGGATAGCTGAATTTGAGTCTGACTCAGTTGTCTTTGTAATTTTTCTGTTTCCAATGCAGCATCTGCAAGTCGAGAATTTAATTCCGCTTTGCTAAATTCTAGACGTGCTTCTTCTTCTGGCGCTAACTGCGTATTTTGAACTCCACTCAACTGAGCGCGATACAACCGATTTTCTGCTATCAGTGCCATTCGGTTTTTTGTCAGAGAAGCTACCCCTGGTGGTAAATTAATTTGTGAGATGGATAGCTGTGGGTTTGATAAAGCATTTTTCGCAACAAGTTGAGAGCGGTAGAATTGAATTTCTTGCCTCAATGTATTGCGAACTTTCTGTAGAGAAAGTAGTTGAGATTTTGCTGCTGTTGGATCTAGCCTCAACAGTAAATCGCCACGACGTACTTTTTGTCCGTCCTTGACATAAACAGCTTTAACAACCCCGTTTACAGGAGTCTGTAATTCTTTGACGGTATCTTGCGGTTCTAGCTTTCCTTGAGCTGGAATTGCTTCCTCAATTTTCGCTACATTCGCCCAAATTACCACCAAAGTTGTCATTCCTATCAGTCCCCAAAGAATAGTTCGTGACCAAAAAGGCGACTGTCTTAAAACAACAGATGGTGTAGATTCCCTATTCTCACTAGAAGATTTTACGAGTACTTTGATTTCACTCTCTAATACTCTTTGAGAGAGTAAAGGTTTTTGCTCAAATTTGGTTCCGTTTAGTTCACTCATAGCCATAGTCACCAGTTAAGAGTCAAGAGTTGTAAAGGCGCTTTCATCTCTAGCGCGTCTGTACATTAGAAACGCTTTTATTCAACGCGTCTGTACATTAGTCAAGAATTAAGAGTCAAAAATTATTCTTCTTGTCTGCTACCCTGGTTTCCTGCTACCCTGTTTTCCTGCTTCCGGTCTGTTTAAAGTTGTGATTCCTGTTGTTGATAAAGGCAGTAGTAACGTCCTTGTTGCGCCATTAGTTCATCATGGGTTCCCTGTTCTACAACTAACCCTTGATCTAATAGCAGAATGATATCAGCATTCTTCACTGTAGTTAGACGATGGGTAATAAAAAACACTGTTCTACCTCGAAAGGCAACTGCCAAATTCTGACAAGCTTGGCGTTCAGACTGGTAATCTAAAGCACTGGTTGCTTCATCCAGAATCAGCAAGCGGGGGTTTTGCAAAACTGTACGAGCGATCGCTATACGCTGGCGCTGTCCTCCAGATAACGCTGAACCTCTCTCCCCGACTCTAGTGTTGTAGCCATTGGGCAGAGACATAATAAAGTCATGAGCTACAGCAACTTTGGCTGCTGCGATAATTTCTTCAGTTGTAGCATCGGGATTTGTCAGCGCGATATTTTCCTGTATAGTACCGTCAAACAAAAGTGAGTCTTGAAGCACCATACCAATCTGACGGCGCAGCGAATAGAGTTCTATTTTAGCGATGTCGTAGCCATCTACGAGAATTCTCCCAGACTCCAAGTCATATAGTCGCGGTAAAAGCTTGGTCAAAGTGCTTTTCCCAGAACCACTTTGTCCCACAATGCCGACAAATTTTCCTGCTGGAAAATCAAGGTTAATATTATTCAACTGAAGTGGGCCATTGGGTGTAAAACGAAACGAGACGTTTTCATACTTAACAGCGCCTTTAATCGGGGGTATTGGAATATTTTTGCGGTCTTCTTCGTCAGTTTCTGACGGAGTATCTAAGATATCAGCGAGGCGTTCCAAAGAGAGAGCCGTTTCTTGAAAGTTTTGCCACAATTGCGTTAATCGTAGTAAAGGAGCCGTGACGTAGCCAGCGATAATGCGGAAGGCAATGAGTTGTCCTAAGGTAAGTTGTCCTTTCAGTACTAGGTAGGCTCCCACCCATAACACAAATAAGGAAGAAACTTGGTTAAGAAAATTGCTAGTGACACTAGCAGCAGTGGAAGTGACAACAGTTTGAAAACCAGCAGTCACATAGTTACTATAGTATTGTTGCCACTGCCAGCGCGATCGCAACTCAATATTTTGCGCTTTCACTGTTTGAATTCCTGACAGCGCTTCTACTAAATAAGATTGTGTTTGGGAATAACGCTCAGCTTTGGTACGCAGCTGTCGGCGCACAATCGAGGAAAAAAACATCGTCATCACAGCAAACACGGGTACAGTCGCCAAAGCAACAAGAGTCAGCAGCCAACTGTAGAACACCATCACCACGATGTAAATTGCACCAAAAACTGCGTCCAACACGACTGTTAAAGCAGTTCCTGTCATAAAAGAGCGGATATTTTCCAACTCATTAGCACGAGTTGCTAGTTCCCCTACAGGACGCCGTTCAAAATAGCGCAAGGGTAAACGGAACAGACGGTCAATAATTTCTGAGCCTAAAGTCAGGTCAATTCGGTTAGTCGTATCGACAAATAAATAAGTCCGGACACTAGTTAAAAGTCCTTCAAAAACAGCCATAATGAATAGCAAAACACCCAACACATTCAGGGTTTCAAAGCCGTTTTGAATAATCACTTTGTCGATAATTATCTGGATGACTAAGGGATTCGCCAGACCAAAGACTTGGACAAAAAAGGAAGCAATTAGGACTTCGAGTAGAACTTTGCGGTATTGCAGCAGCGAAGGGATAAACCAACGTAAGCTAAACCGCTGTTTAGGGGTATGTTTGGCAACCTTGAGCAGCAATACCTGACCTTCTTCGCCCCAATTCTCAACAAAATAGTCAGGCTCTTGCTGGATAATGCCAACTTCTGGTACACCTAGCACCAGCTTCTTTTCGCTAATTTCATAAATAATTGCGAAAGTATCTTGCCAGCGAATCATCGCAGGAGCTTGCAGTTTTGTGATTGCTCTGGCTGACACAGTTATAAATTGAGTATTTAACCCGATGAGTTCAGCAACCGCACCGCAAAGCTGTAGTGAAAGGGTTTGAGTACGCTCAACTTGGTTGGTCAAGACTTGATGAATCACATCCCGGCGAAAGGGCATATTTAAATGCTGGCTCAGCATTTGGAAGCAAGCCAAAGTCGCGTTTAGAGGACCTCTGCCATGAACATGAGGATATTTTGGCTGTGATTGACTGCTCGATGGTTTTTCTGGCTGGCGAGGATGGTCAGGTGCATAAGGTATTTGATCCAGCAAGGGGTTTATCCTTGAGGAATCTCTGATTGCAGACGCAGACGCAGAAAGGGTTGCCCGAGGCAAACCTACCAAGCGAACATAACCAAAACTCTCGACCTCTAGATAGGTTACGACATTTTCTAGGTCTAAACGACTTCCCACAGGAAAATCTTTTAGCATCCCGCCACTGACAAACCACACCAGTTCAGGGTCTAGCTGCTCCAAAGGTATTCTTTCCTCTAGGAACGTGCAGACAACTGCTTCGTCTAAAACTTCTAAAGTTAATTCTTTGATATCTGTCACACCATATGAAACTAGCACAGCTTCACTATCCGCTCGCGGTCCTAATTCAGCACTCAGTAGCTCAAAAACTTCAAGAGCACTACAGCGATTCTCAAAGTAAATACCTACGGCAGGAGAATTTCTGAGCAACGCTAAAAACTCTGTGGCGCTTAGAGTCAGACAAACGGTTTCTGTAGAAGCTATGACTGTTTCGGATGGAATCCCCCTTAGCAAACTAGTCCAACCCAGAATTTCTCCGGTTTTAACTAATTGTAGTGTTTCAGGCATCTGAGTATTAGGGTCATAACTCAGCAAGCGAGCCTGTCCTTCATAAATGATTGATATTTGAGCAGGCATTTGGTCCCGCACCAAAACGTTCTGACCCATGCGGTAACGCAACATCTCAAACTTAGGAATTAATTTTGCCAGCTCTGATGTTGGCAGTTGATTGAAGGGGAATAATTCAGAGATGAACTCTTGTATAGAAGCGGTATAAGTCATGCAATTTTGGATTAGCTATTTGTCCTTAGTCATGAGTCATCAGCCAAAAGTCTGAGACTTTTGACTTTCATGCCACTACTTTTAATCCCTTTCGCCCTTCGGGTATCTCCTCCGGAGACCCTACGCGTGCCTTGTAAAGCCAGGAGCTTACGCGCTTCGCATTCACTGTGCCCATGCTTGATTCGGGAGCAGCTAGCTGCGCTAACGCCGCTCTTGCGTGCCCACGGTGAGGGGTTTACGCCAGTTCCCGCTTGTTGGGAAACCGTTCGGCTGAGCGCTCACGGCGAAGCCCTACTAAGAGCGCTGTTCAGTACGCGCTGGCTGTTTCATCGGAACTTGAAGTTCCCCATCTGTGCACCTGGATTAACAAGGGGGTATGGGCTGATAAGGTCACAACAGAAGTTAATTGTTTATCCCTGCTTTTTGAGCCATATTTCAAACAGTTTCTCTCTTGAGTCGCTAGCACATTGGTTGATCCAATCGTGCAAAGATAAATTTCTTCAGGCACTGCAATACAAACCACTCTCCCATCTCAGTGGAACGTCAAAGTTAATTTGGTTTAGTTATGGCAGATATTTGCACCAATATTGAATAGAGTGCTTTCGGTAGTTTTCTCTGTTGTTGTCTTACTTACTCCCCTAGCCCCTGTATGGGAGATTAAAACGCCCCTGGCTATTTTTTGGTAAGCACTCCTGCTTGCACTTTATTTTACTTTGTCACGAATGAAAAATCAGCACTATATTAATTTAAGTGTGATTTTAAAGAGATTGTAGCGTAAAAGCACATCTTATTTTGCAAAACTTTACACAAGTTCCGGTGCTTTTACTGTAATATTGATATATTTTTTACTCAAAAAGTATAGTAAAAAGTTTTTCGTAAAGGGGACTGGGAATTGGGGATTAGGGATTAGGGATTGGGGATTGGGTAATAATACTAAGTTGCATTCATATGTATCACCCTTCGGGTCTCCCTCCGGAGGATCTGGCGTCGCCAGCCCATGCACGAATCTGGTTGAAACTTTATCAATGAAATAGCCCCTGCTAACGGGGGCTATTTCATTTAAAATTTTAACTATCTTGACATTCCCACGGCTAAAAAGCGATGGGATTCTTGGGCTGAGAGCGCGCTTTTAGCTTGCGCCTAGTTGCGTCTTACTTTCTCATGTCACACCGTTGCAGATGCTTCCTCAAGCGTTAATTTCCGTGTGCCCCACGGTATTTAATCAATAGTACCACAGCCGCTCTAGAGCACTTGGACAAATCTAGACAAAGTTAAACAACGTTAAAGAATCCCCCAGCTTTTTGTTAACTTACGCGATCGCGATCGTTTCATAGCTGTGGGGAGTGTCAATAAGCAAAACTAACTTAATGCTGAGTTAGTTGCCTCAGAAGCTTTTGCTGTAGGCTGGCTTCCACCCATACGAATCTCAGAAGTGAACGAAGCCATACTAAAACCACCAAAACGTTTCAGCACACTCACGCGCATCCGTAAATTGGGACTGGCAAACCACAAGCGTTCCTCAGACCACATAGTTTCATACTCTGTTGTTAGAGTCAACGCCTCATCACTGCCCATTTTGTAGCGTCCGGCGACTGGGGCTTTCTCGGCATAGCCCATTTCCCGCAGCAACTTGCCTTCATTGGGATTATCTTCGTCTGGAACGGCAACCAACACTGTAGAACCTGTGTGCTTTTCTTCATCCCATTCCATCGTGCCATTCCAAGTGACTCTAGCACCACAGGAAGCGCCTTTCGGGTCAATATCGTACTGTTGACATAGTTTGACCACTTCTGGATGTGAAGCCGGCAGCGTCTCTATCATAATGTCTGATTTGCCGTCTTCTGATTGCTTAAAAGCCAGATGGTGACTGGTACGATGGGAAAACCATTTACCAACGCTCAGTTGAAAAAACTCTTCTATATTCATCAATGAAATTACCTTGCTTCAAAATCCTTTTCTCTTACTTATTCCAAGGTAGCAGGAGCGAGGTCCCAGGGATGAGGAATTAGGGAGTGATTTTGACCGTACTCCCCGCACTTTTTTATGTACACACCTTTAAGCTTGATTTCCTGCTTCTTCCAACCGTTTAAGGGAAATCCTCGCCGCTTCAGCAACATGTTTATGGTTATCTTTTTCCAGGTATTTTAAAGCTGAAACACTCTTGGGACTAGGAAGATGACCTAAGGCTTCTGCAAGACGCTGGCGCACTAACCAATCTTCTGATTGGGCAAAGCGCAGAATTTTATCTACTGACTCGATGTCTTTGATTTCTCCTAGTGCGGCGATCGCTGCTTGGTGTAAGACAACTTCCTCGCTATCCAATGCCTTAATGAGGATTTCACGCGCGCGGAGGTCTTTAAGATTACCAAGAGCTACGGCTGCACTAAAGCGTACTAGCCAGTCTGTATCTTCATAAAATATCCGCATCAGCGGTTCAACGGCTCGAACATCTTCTAAGTACCCTAAAGCACCTGCAGCGTCAGCACGGATACCATAATCTGGGTCACTTTCCAGAATTCGCACCAAAATTGGGTAAGATTCTTCTGTTTGCTTGATTCCCAAGGCAAAAATTGCCATTGATCTGATTTGCAGCGATTCGTCATCCAATACCTTTTTAATTAAAGGAACTGCATCCTCTGCTGGAACATTCCTCAACGAAGCAAGGGCTACCATGCGATCGCCCGAATTTAAACTTTCTAACCGAGTGGAAATTTCTTGTAAGCTTGGGGGTGCCATTTAGTCTAAAGCCTTTTTTCCATTCATGTTTATATTAAGTATCATTACAAATTCTCAGGCAAATTAGCTAAATAGAGTGGTGCGCATATCCGTACCAAGTTTATCCAAAGATACAACCATAAAACCTGGCGTTAAGCTTATACCAGCAATAGACATCTCCAGAAATTAATTGTGCATTGTCTACCATCCTTGTAGAGACGCTTCAAACAGCGCGTCTCTGTTTTTCACCAGATGTGCCAACCAAGTTTTCCAAGTTTCAACCTCCTTCGATAGATAAAAGTAACTTATGAGTGTTTGTCTAGACAACTGCCAGATAGCCTCCTAGTTCTGGGGTTTCGGATATTTTGTTAAAATTTTTGCCAGTACGGAAACAAATCTTAATAAAGAAAGTCATATATATATATATCGTGTCAAGTTAACACCCATGAAAGCCCAACAATCTCAACAGTTATTTGGTAAAACAGTTGGTATTGCGATCGCTGCAGCTAGTCTTTTGGTCAGCGTTCCAACGTTCGCTGGTTCTCACCCAGCTTCAACGACCAAGCCTGCTACATCGGTTTCTCAAGCAACTGCTACAGGTACAATTGTCGATGTAGCCAGCGCCAATCCTTCTTTCAAGACCTTAGTATCAGCTTTGAAGGCAGCAGATCTTGTAGACACCCTGTCTGGTAGTGGTCCATTTACTGTATTTGCACCCACAGATGCTGCATTTGCAGCTCTACCAAAGGGAACCTTGCAAAAACTGCTTAAGCCAGAAAACAAAGCAACCTTGCAAAAGATTTTGACCTACCATGTTGTGCCTGGGGCAGTTGATTCTAAAACTATCAAGTCTGGTCAAGTCAAGACAGTTGAAGGTACCGCAGTTAACGTTAAGGTTAATAACGGTAGTGTCATGGTGGATAAGGCAAAAGTCACCAAAGCAGATATCAAAGCTACTAATGGCGTGATTCATGTGATTAATAAAGTGCTTCTTCCTGCTGATGTGAAACTGTAGTATCTCCTTACAGCAATTTTCAAATCAATATAGCGGTTCGCGAGTTGAGTGCAATACATCAAGAAATAAGAACCACAAATGGACACAGATAAATCTGTACTTCATCCAAACGAGAAGCGCTATAAATCAATACGGTTCAGATAAGACCAGAACCCTTATCAAGAACACAATGTAGAGACGCGCTGTTTGAAGCGTCTCTACACACTTCCCAACCCTTGCAGGGGTTGGGAAAGAAGTTAAATCTGGTGTTTGTAATTCATCTAACTGAAAATTTCTGTAACGACATTGAGAGCAATACATTTACTTTTGACGTTCTTTAAGCTTTAGTAAAATTTGTGCATGCATCTCGCGGGTAAGTGGGTAAAAATACGTTAAAACTAAGCCACAAATCAAAGCGATCGCTGGTATGGGACCAATAGAAAAGCGAATCACTTGTAATACCGAATCTGGTTGGATTGGTAGGGGGATTTCGTTTGTGGGTTTAATATAACCAGCGCTACCCAATTGTTGTAAAACAACGTTAACTGCAATCCCCAAGCAGATTTTTTGGACAAACACTATAAAACTATAAAAAATGCCTTCTCGTCGCTGTCCTGTATTTAATTCATCCAGTTCAATCACATCAGGTAACATCGACCAGGGAACAAGATAAGCTGTAGATACTCCAAAACCTGCTAAGACTGCTAAAACGTACATCAACACAACTTGACCTGGCTGTACGAAAAAGAGTCCACTCTGGGCGATCATCCACACACTCATTCCCATGAAGTACACGGCTTGTTTGCCGTAGCGCCGACTGATGGCACTCCAAACAAATAGCATAGACATAGCAGTTCCTTGCACCGCCAAAAGCACTAAGCTAATGTGCCATTGCGGAAGACGCATCCAGCTGGTAACAAAGTAGGGAATAATACCAGCCGTTAGCTGCACTGCTAACCAAGAACACAGATAAATCCCCACCACAAATAAGAAAGGGCGATTGGTAAAAGCAATTTTGAGTTGCTGCAATAAGGGAATAGAGATTTGCTCGGTTTGGGGGTGTAACTTTGCTACAGCTTGGGCGCGTTTTTTGGTTCCCCAAACACACCAATACACAGGCAGAACAGAGATAATGGCACAAATGGCTCCTAGTAATAAAAACTGTTGGCTGCGGTTACTAGGAATCATCAGGGAGATGACTAAACCGATAACCAGCGCAAGAATGCTACCGCCAATAGAAAAGGTAAAGCGAAAACTGTTAAGACTGGTGCGTTCGTCGTAGTCTTGAGTGAGTTCTGCTGTCAGGGCAGTGTATGGTAAATTGACAATTGTATAAAAAGTATTAAACAAAATCGAAATCGCAGTGTAATACCAAAACAAGCCCCACTGATTCGCCTGATCGTTATTACTGAAGTGGGGCACAATCCACTGCAAAAAAAAGAAAACTCCAAAGGGAATTGCTCCCCAGATCATCCAGGGATAGCGCCTTCCCTGCTGACTTTCGGTGCGATCGCTCAACACCCCCACCATCGGATCGTTCACCGCATCCCAAACTTTCCCGACGAGTTGGGTTTGTCCTGCTAATTGCGGATTTAAACCAGCTACATCTGTAAGGAAGGGCGACAAATAAGAAATCCCAATCATAGCAGTGATCGCCGTACCCAAATCTCCAGCACCGAAAGCAAGTTTGGTACTCAAATCCAGTTTTTCACTTTCAGGAGTCTGTTGGGAATAACTCTCAGAAGCAGAATCGCTCATAATATCTTGCGCTCATATTAAAATCAAAGGAATTTGTCATACATTCTTAGCAATAAATTAAGTTCCCTATGCCAGACCTTTACGTTTCTTGGTCAGATTATCACCAAAAAATTGAACAACTGGCTGCTCAGATTTATGAATCCGGCTGGAAATTCAACCAAATTGTTTGCCTTGCTAGAGGGGGGCTGCGAGTGGGAGATATCCTCTCACGTATTTATAAGCAGCCTTTGGCGATTTTGGCAACATCATCATACAGTGGCTCTGGTAAGCAAGAACGAGGCAATTTAACATTTTCTTGTCACCCGACAATGACCACTGAAAATTTAGGTTCGCACATTCTTTTGGTAGATGACTTAGTAGACTCTGGGGTTACACTCAAGGAAACTCTCCCTTGGCTAAAACAATACAGTGATTCTCCAATTGAGGAAATTCGTACTGCTGTTATCTGGTACAAAGCTTGTTCGGTTATAGCACCTGATTACTACGTTGATTATTTGCTTGACAATCCCTGGATACATCAGCCTTTTGAACCTTACGAATTAATGAGTCCCGAGGATCTTGTGGCAAAGGTAAGTCAGTTGTGCTAAAGGAAAGTGGCAAGATGAGGAGGTAGGGAAACTAAATAGCAATGGGAAAATAAGGCAAATGGTTCCAGTCAAAACTCAACTCACGCTACAAGAATTCCTTGCACTGCCACAAGAGGATGTTACCTATGAATTAGTGGATGGAGAAGCTCAACCAAAGATGTCTCCTAAAAGATTCCATTCTAGACTCACAGGCGCACTTTATATCCTGTTGATTCAGTGGTGCCAAAATCGCGGTGAAGTAGGCATTGAGTGGGCGGTGACTCTTAAGCGCAATGCTCGAGATTGGGTGCCAGTACCAGATTTACTCTATATTTCCTATTCTCGCCTGCCGAGCGATCGCCTCTTCGATGAAGCTTGCCCAATTCCTCCAGAATTAGCCATCGAAATAATTTCTCCAGAGCAAACTTTTGGAGAAATGAGCGAAAAAGCTACAGATTACCTGAATGCAGGTGTAATGAGGGTCTGGGTAATTGATAGTAAAGCCAAAACTATCACTATTTTTTATCCTGATGCTCCACCGCAGACAAAAAGAGGAGAGGCGAGTCTAGCGGATCCGCTTTTTGAAGGGCTTCAACTCACACCTGCGTCAATTTTTCAACAAGCAGGAATTCCCTAAAATTCAAAACAGCCACAACCAAATCGGCAGAGTCACCAGCAACACCATCGATCCCACAGCCAATGCAGTCACTGCAAGGTCGCGATCAAGATTGAATGTTTCCGCAAGAACCAGTGTGGCAAATGCTGGAGGCATCGCCATTTGCAGTACGATCGCTCGTGCTGTTGTCCCAGTTAAACCAAAAAGTGGTAGAATGCTGCCTAGAATCACGGGGACGAGTAGCATTTTGATGCCTATGCTAACGCTTGCCCTTGGTAAGCTATGCCATGAGGTAAGTTTACTTAGTCGCATCCCAATCAACACCAGAGATAAGGCTACCCCACTCCAAGCAATTTGCTCTAGCCAAAATTCAATGGGTGCAGGGATTTTTACCTGTCGAAATAGTAACCCAAACCCGAAACTCCATAGAGTAGGATTGATGATAATTGCCTTAACAACCTGTAAATGAGTATGAATCCCACCGCCATAACGAGCCGCTAGAGCAGCACCTAGTCCGTACGCCCCAAGTGTTGTCCCGAGTAAATCATAAAACAGCGCCCAGGCAAAGTATTGTGTACCAACTATTGACAAGGTAACGGGATAACCAATATAACCTGTGTTGCCCACCATTGCCGCTAAGATAAAACTCCCTTGAGTCGATTTATGGGGTACAGTGTTTGTCAGATGAGCCTGTGCTTTTATTCCTACCCAAGCGAAAACTGCGCCTAGTAAAATGGCTAAGTGGGCGATCGCTGCTGCCATCCAAATTTGTCCTGACAAGTCGGCTTTCCGTAAAAAAGCTACAATGCTTATCGGTACTCCTACCCAGAATAAGAACTGCCCTAAACGCGTAGGAACACTAGCAGGTAGTTTGCGTCCCAAAGTGTATCCGACTAGGACTAGGAAGACTAACTTGACGTAGAGTTCTAGGAGGTTTGTCAAAATGAAACCTAGGTATGTAGATGCAAAATTTTACCTATTGCGTTTCTTTTTCTCCAGTTTACAATCTGTTAAGGATATTGAACAAACGCAGGAGCTGACTCTTGGATAATGCTGGGTTTTCTGAAAAACCGCAAGATACACCATCTACTTCTGGTGAAGATATTCCGGAAGCTTTACGCGATACTCCTGATGCAGCCCCTAAAGTAAGCATTCGCCCGTTGCTTTTGATAATTGGGGGAGTTGTGGGAGTTGTCTTGATAGCCGTTGTCAGTGGTTTTTTGTTTTTCGTAGTCGCACCCAAAAAAGCAAAAGATTCTCAGCCTTCGCCTCTTAGTTCAACTCCTGCAACTCCATCAAAAGCGGGTAATTCAGCCACATCGAAGGATAATATAGTTTTGGGGCATTTTTCCTACACAGAAGCCCCTGAGTCAGAATTACAGCCAATTTCTAATGATAGGCGCATCAAAATGCGAAAAGCCGCAGCGCAGAAGTTTGTAGAAATGGTAGCAGCAGCGCGGAGTGCGGGAGTCGTTTTGGTGCCTATTTCCGGTTTTCGCTCTATAAAAGACCAAGAACAGTTATTTTTTACCGTTGGTGCCCAGCGGAATCAGACACCAGCACAACGGGCTGCTGTCAGCGCTCCCCCCGGTCACAGTGAACATCATACAGGTTATGCTGTGGATATTGGGGATGCAGCAGCACGAGCAACCGATCTGAATCCAAACTTTGAAAAAACTAAGGCTTATCAATGGTTAGAGGCAAATGCAGCCCGTTTCGGGTTTGAGATGTCCTTTCCCAAAGACAATGTTCAAGGGGTGAGTTATGAACCTTGGCACTGGCGTTTTGTGGGCGATCGCGATAGCTTAGAAACTTTTTACAAAGCTAAAAATTTGAAACCTGCTCAAATCCAATCAACTCCTCAGTAGTTCCTTTGCCAAGGAAAGAAGTGAACAAAGGGGAGAAAAGATCCCCCTCATTTTCCTGATCCTCTTGATTAGACCCCACATTGCGCAGTATCAAAACCTAACTTGGTACGATTTCTTGCTTTCCGTGTTGACTTGAGCTTTAAATCTAAAAGATGGAAGGATTACAGCTTGATTCAACTTCTTCTTCCTTGTTTGTAGCTCTGTTTTTAAAACTCCTAAAGCAGCTATAAGACCTACGCTAATTAAACTTAAAGCAGCACTTGGTTCGGGAACAGAAATCGGTTTAGTAGCGGTGATGAAAGTGACTTGTACATCTTCATCTACAACTTGCAACACGCTTTCTTGATTAAACTGTTGGACGTATGCCCTGACAATATCGTTGATAAACAGTTCATTTTGTAGGGTATCCTCTAAAAGGAGGGTAACAGTTTTGGTTTGTTCGTTAACAATTGTACCCGTACTGTTTTGGAATTGCCCAGATGCATCAAAAACTGTTAATCCTTCTGGAAAGCGCGGGTTAATAACATCGTTAATAAACTCTTGGAACTGCTCTTGGGAAACTTCCCCACCACTAGGAATGTTGCGTCCAAAAAATAAATCTACTCTAATCAACTTTGGCTGTGGAGAATTATTAAACAAGTCTTCTTCTAAACCAAAACTAACTCTGATGCCTTCATTAACAGCTTGCAGGACACTTTCTTGATTAAACTGTTGAACATATGCTCCGACGATTTCATTGATAGAGGATTCATTTGAGAGCGTGTCTTCTAGAAGAAGGCTAACAGTCTTGGTGTTTTCCCTAACAATCATACCCGAGCTGTTTTGAAACTGACCAAATGCATCAAACACTGTTAATCCTGCTGGAAAACGCGGGGTAATGACATCGTTAACAAACCCTTGAAACTCCTCTTGGGAAACTTCTCCATTGCCAGGAATGTTCCGTCCAAAGAATAAATCTACTTTAAGAAACTTTGGTTGTGGTGAATTATTAAATAAATCTTCTTCTAACCCAAAATTTACTTTAAAATTATCTTTGTTTGCAATTCGTAAAACAGCTTCTTGATTGAATGCTTGGATATAAGCCTGAGCAATATTATTGATGGCTATTTGGTTTTGTGAAGTGTCTTCACTAAAGAGAAGAACATCTTTAGACTTTTCTTTAATAAGAGTTCCTGTGCTGTCTAAAAACTGTCCTGATGCATCAAAAATTGTTAACCCTGCTGGAAAACGGGGAGTAATCACATTGTTTACAAAGAGTTGAAATTGCTCATCAGATACCTCTCCACCACCTGCAATATTACGTCCAAAAAACAAATCCTCCTGAATAAGTTGTGGAGTTAATGTTGCAGCTTCTGTTTTTGGAGTGTTAAACACGGCAGTAACAGAAACTATTGCACCTGTGGTTACAATCTGAGAAATTCTAGTAAAAATGTTCTGAGCTACTTTATTAACCAAGAATTATTCCTCCCAATTAGGTGCTAGTTTAAAGCCTAGTGTAGAAGAAGTGATCGCATTGCTAATCAGCTGTACTCTGTTCGATTGTTACTACATTACCTGAAATATCGTTTTGTCCCCCTACCAGGGTCTTACTTTTCACGGGTTCTGCAAAACCTCGCTTCCATTCCTCTTTCCTGCTTTTTGAGAGGCTTTTACCTTAGCCCCTTCCCTTTTAGGGAACTCGGGGCCCCCACGGAGTGGGGATTAGGGTCAGGGGGCTGGGGGGTTAGGTTTTGCGTTGGTTTTTCCACATGACGTGAAAAGTCAGCTACCAGCGTAAATCATACCTTCGTTCAGCAACGCCTTAAAAATAAACCACAGATGAACACAGATAATTCATCGGTGTTCATCTGGGTTTATCTGTGGTTATATATAAAAAAGATACTTTTGCAATTCTATTAGTTTCGCCGCCTGGCTCTTGGACTCTGAGTCTTTGGTTGTGAACTCTCGGTAGCAGCTTTCTTATACTTGTTCGGATATTTCTTTTGAAAATATTCCTCCATCACTTGTAACACCATCGGGGCAGCAACACTACCGCCACCGCCGCCAGAATGTTCCGCAAACGCTAAAACCACAATTTCCGGCTTATCGCTTGGAGCATAAGCTCCAAACCATGCGTGGTTTGCTTTAACACGACCCTTCCATGCTTCAGCCGTGCCACTTTTACCAGATACTGGAGGAAGTGTTGGCACATTGAGAACCTTACCTGTACCTTCAGACACCACCTTCCGCAGTCCGTCACGAAGAACTTTGACCGTGCTTGGCTTCATGTTTAGGGATTCGCGCCAGCTTTTTGCTTCTTCATTGTCTTTGAGCAAATGTGGCTTCACTTTATAGCCACCGTTTGCAGGTACAGAGAACATAACAGCAACTTGCAGTGGTGTCGTTTGCAAAGCGCCTTGACCAATGGACATATTGATAGAGTCGCCCACAGTCCAAGGCATTTTCCACACTCTGCGCTTCCATGCTTCATCTGGAACATTACCCTTAGTTTCTTCATTAGCAAACTCAATACCAGTTTTTTTGCCAAATCCGTATTTGCGAGTCCATTCAATTAAGGTAGGACCACCGACGCCCCTTCCAATTTGATAAAAGAAGGTATCACTACTCCAAGCCATCGCTCCTGCAAATCCCAGTGGCCCAAATCCAGCGTGGTTCCATTCACCGAAAGTCACCCCGCCGACGGTGAGGGAACCGTAGGTTTGCAATACTGTGTTGGGAGAAAATTTACCCGACTCTAGCCCCGCCGCCGTAGTCACAATTTTGAAAGTACTGGCGGGTGGATAGGCGCTGCTGACAGCACGATTGAGTAAAGGATGGTTTTCGCCTTGTACGCTTTGCCAATCTTTTGTGGACAATCTTCGCTTGGAGAAGATATTCGGGTCAAAGGTGGGGTGAGACACCATTCCTAAGACACCACCATTATTTGGGTCGAGTGCAACGATAACCCCGTTGCGTCCATTCAAAGCTTTTTCAGCTGCCTTTTGCACATTCAAATCTATTGTCAGGCGAATATCATTACCTGCTGTTGCCTGTTTTTCTCCTAACACTCGTATCGGACGACCTTTGCCATCCACTTCTACCTGCTGACCGCCCCATTCCCCGCGCAACAGCTTTTCATACCCTTTTTCGACCCCCATCTGACCTATCACATCTCCGAGTCGATAACCTTCTTGTTTCTTTTGTTTCAACTGTTTTGGGGTCAGTTCTCGAGTATAACCGAGTACATGAGCTAACTCCTTGCCGTGCGGGTAGTAGCGTACAGCTTCTGTATGAATTTCTACGTCTTTAAGTTCGTTAGCGTACTCTTTCAATCCTGTAATTTCCGCTTCATTGAGGTCACGAGCAATCCGCACGAGAGAAGAGTTGTAACCCGCCTCCTCTAATTTCTTTTCCATCTCCTCTACAGGGATGTTGAGAATTTGCGACAGGCGCGGACCAACAACTTGCTCCCATGATGGCTTCGTGTGTGCCATTGGCCACAAATATACAGAACGCGGATAGCGAGTTGTGGCTAACAATTTGCCATTGCGGTCAAAAATGTTACCTCTTTCTGGTTGTTTGGGAATTGTCCGAATCCGGTTTGCCTGTGCTCGTTCTCTGAGTTTAGGTCCTTCAACAATTTGCAAATACACCAGACGAGCGCCAATACCAGTTGTCATCAATAACGTAAATATGATTAAGAATAAAGGCTGGAAACCTCGCCCTACAATACGTGTATTTTTTTTGTTAGATAGTTGAGGTGGTTGCAGTAAGGTCATATCACAAATAGCGATTCAGAAAATAGTATTATATGTATACAATTACGCTAACTTTTTACCCGGATTTCAAGGAAAACAATTCGGGTACCCTAGCCTTTTTTGATGGTTTTTACTATATAGCATAAACTAAATTGTTTTCCTTAGTTGGCTTCAAAAATCCCATTAATATTTAGCATTATTCAAAGGAAATTACTAATTTTATTGAGAATATGTCAATTTATCAAATCGTATCTAAGGGCATGGTTATTTATGAGTAAAATTATACTATTTTTAGAATCAGTACCACTAATATGAGTTGCTAGTTCCACCTATTATTTTCTGAGTTTTTCCTGAGCAGTCCTGGATAAATTTATTACCTTTTTTAATAAGAACTCTAAGGGAACACAAAGGCTGCATACGCAGTCTTATCTCGATATAAAGTTACGAATATAACTTTTCATACTGAGGAAAACGCAGGAAAGCGTAGATGCTACCGACACTTTCTAAATGCGGGACGGCACTTGCACCAACTTGGAGAAAACCCCGTATGAAAGTATCTCCCCCAGGGCGGTGAGACAAGGCAAAGCGTGCGGCTGCGCCTCCGCTTAGGGTGTCCGCAAGGTTTACGACATAGCGTTCCTGTGCTGTGCCGTAGGCATAGGGCTTCAAGGGAGAGTAGAAAAACGTAGGATCCATGAAAGTTCTACACTCCGTGGTCCGACAATGACAAATTTGAACCGAACTTGGTATTTACAGAGTCTATGCAGGTGGACTTTGTTCCTGTGGTTGCACGACTTTTTGTATCAATCCCCAGTCCCAGATTCTGAGTTCTTTGTTTTAGCTTGTAATTCCTCACGCTCAGGTTTTTTATACTTGCCCGGATACTGCTTGTGAAAATACTCTTCTAGGACTTGTAACACCATCGTATATTTTCTGCTGTAAATTCTTGATTTTTTTTCTGGATAGAATAAACAAAAGTGTAACTCGTCGTTCGCGTAATCGACTACATTAAATAACACAAACACTGAAAATAACAGGATGTAATAAAGGATTATGCCTCAAATTTTGACGCAGAATCAGGGGGAGAGGGTGGGTTTTGAGTCGCTGGATGTTGAACTGCATAATGTTTTCAAGTTTTTTAACCAATATCCTGCTGTACATGGAGTAGACTTAAACGTCAAGCAGGGGGAATTCTTCAGTATCCTAGGTCCCTCAGGCTGTGGCAAGACAACCATGCTACGTTTAATTGCAGGGTTTGAAACAGCTGATGCTGGTAAGGTGGTGATTCAAGGTCAGTCTATGACAAATGTTCCTCCTTATCGCCGACCTGTCAATACAGTATTTCAAAGCTATGCTTTGTTTAATCACTTGAATGTTTGGGATAACGTTGCGTTTGGACTGCAACTAAAAAAATTACGTAAAGCCGAAATTCAAACCAGAGTTAAAGAAGCGCTCGAACTTGTGAAAATGGAAGGGTTGCGATCGCGCGTTCCTAGTCAACTTTCTGGCGGTCAACAACAAAGGGTAGCATTGGCACGGGCATTAGTCAACCGCCCCGCAGTCTTACTACTTGATGAACCGCTTGGAGCGCTAGATTTAAAACTGCGTAAAGAAATGCAGGTTGAACTCTCAAATTTACATAAAGAATTGAGCTTAACCTTTATCATGGTGACTCACGATCAAGAAGAAGCATTGTCCTTGTCAGATCGCATTGCTGTAATGAATCAAGGCAAAATTGAGCAAATAGGCAGCCCGAGCGAAATTTATGAACAACCCCGGACACCTTTTGTAGCTGATTTTATTGGTGATACCAATTTATTTGAAGGTGAAATAGCAGGTATCGATGGTTCAAACGTCATAATTTCGACAAAAACACGACTGTCAATTGTTGTAACGCGCCAGCAAGACACACCAACAGAAATATCGCAACCAGTAGTCGTTAGTGTGCGTCCAGAAAAAATTCAGCTTTCGCTGTATAAACCTAGTTTGCAAACGAACTGCTTTGAAGGACGGCTAATCAACATCATGTATCTAGGGACTCACGTCAATTATATTGTGCAATTGACAAACGGCTTACGCATCACTGTTTTACAGCCGAATACTTTTGGTAATTTACCAAGTCGTGAAACGCCCATATACGCATGGTGGGCGGAAACTGATTGTCTGGCTTTAGTTAAAATTTAAAAGTGATTTCTTTACCACCTAAAGATTTCTTATGAAAAAACTACATATATAGTAATCCTCCGCAGATTTGTGAGAATTCAAAGCCACAGATCCCCGACTTCGTAAAAGTTGTCGGGGATCTTGTTTCTCACAAATAATTACACATTTAGTAAGGTTATTTAATTGGACATGATATGACTTACAGACGGCAATTTTTAAAAGGTCTAGCTGCACTTTCTAACTTCTCTTTAGCAAGTTGTGGCTGGAGACTTGGCAATGTGCGAGCTTATTCTGCTACCAAAGGTCCTCGTGACCAACTTTATATTTATACTTGGGAGCAATATACAGATCAAGAATTATTCAAAACTTATAACGTCCAAACAGGAATCAAAGTACTTGCAGACGTGTATGACTCTAATGAAACCATGTTAAGTAAGGTGCAAGCTGGCGGTGGAGGTGCTTATAGTGTTATTTACCCAAGCGACTATGTGGTGCGGAAGATGGTGAACTTGGGATTGTTAACTCAATTAAATCATGAGCGTTTAATCGGTTTAGATAATTTTTTCCCACGTTTTCAAAATCCTACCTATGACCCTAATAATAGCTACAGTTTACCTTTTAATTGGGGAACAACTGGTTTTATTTATAATTCCGAAAAACTAAAAACTCCACCAGAAGACTGGGACTTTCTATGGCAGAATCAAGAACAGTTGTCAAAACAGATGACGTTGATGAATGATGTCCGAGAGGTAATGGGTGCTGTGTTGCGGATGCTAGGTTACTCTTACAATTCAAAAGACGAAAACGAAATCAAACAAGCTTATGAAAAATTGAAGGTTTTGAAACCTGCATTAGCAGCTTTTACGACAGATGCTTGGCGGAATCAAATTTTGGCAGGAGATTTATTGTTAGCAATGTGTTACTCATCAGATGCTGTGAAAATCTCTAAAGAAAACCCTAAATTAAAATATGTGATTCCCAAGAGCGGTTCCTCATTATGGACTGATACAATAGTTATTCCCAAAACAGCCCCAAATGTCGATGGAGCTTATGCTTGGATTAACTTGCTTTTACGACCAGAAGTAGCAGCACAAACAAGTCAACGCCTCAGTCTTTCTACAGCCAACCGTGCTGCGTTTGAGCAATTGCCAAAGAAAGTACAAAATAATTTCAGCTTGTTTCCTCCAGAGTCAATTCTCAGCAAGTGTGAACGTCTCGCTCCTTTAGGGCAAATTGAAGAAGTTTACGAACGTTACTGGACTCAATTAACAAGTGGCTAGAATTTTGCATTTTTGTACAGTCGATTCCCCATTTTCCTTGATACATATCATC
Source organism: Kalymmatonema gypsitolerans NIES-4073 (assembly GCF_002368435.1). Taxonomy (GTDB): domain Bacteria; phylum Cyanobacteriota; class Cyanobacteriia; order Cyanobacteriales; family Nostocaceae; genus Kalymmatonema; species Kalymmatonema gypsitolerans. Next base: position 5,773,088 of record NZ_AP018268.1, on the reverse strand, counting down.
TGTTAAATGCTGAAGCGAAAATTCACAATCTAAGATCCAGCGCTTCCATCTTTTTGAACGCCGTTTTTATCTCGTTTCAAACTTTCTTCAAGAGCTTGAATTTGTTCTCTACGTGCTTCCAATTCTAATGAACGACGTGCTAAGTCTTGGTTTTGCAATGTTAGGTTTTGTCGCCACTGTTCTGCTCGATCTGCTTCTTCTTGTAAGAATTCCGGAGTAATACCAGTGGTTAGGTAAGCTTTAACCAAATTCAACACCCAATTGGTGGCGTCTTCTAGTCTTTCTATATCGCCTGTTGGAGAAAGTTCTACTAAAACGAGCTTCTCAGTCAAAGTGTTGCTTTTTCCCAGAAGAATAAAAGCTTCTTCTGGGATTATTACCCAGATATTTTCACCTTCCTCACGTGCTAACAATCGCAACTGTAGCTGATCTAAAAAATCGTTTTTATGGATTTGAGCTAGATACAACATGGAAATTTTAAGGATTATAAATATACAATTAAATTTCTAAAAACAGTGGGAATCAGTGAGTCGTTAGTCGTGAGTTATCAGTGATTATTTTTTTATAACTAAATGTACAGACGCTCCATAGCGCGTCTGTACAACCAACAACGAACATTCCTTAAAGCTATGCTAACCTAAGCAGGCGATCGCGCAAAATTTCTGCTTGTTTCTCAGCCTCAGCTAAGGCATTCCGCGCTCCTTCTACCACATCTGGTCGTGCTTGCTGCACAAAATTAGGATTACTTAACCTAGCGCTTAGAGCTTTGATTTCGCCTTCTACCTTGGTCAGGCGTTTTTCGATTTTGGCACGCAACGCATCAATATCCACCACGCCCGCAAGGGGAAGTACCACTTGCACCGTACCAACAACGTCAGCGATCGCTTTTTCTGGTTCTTCTGGTTGTTGTGTTTCTGCTTGGAGTTGATTCTCATCAGCCGTTGGTGGGAACAACTGCTTCCAGAACTTTTGTCTCGCCTCAGCAAGCACGAAATTTCGGACAACGAACCAACTTGAATAACCAAAACCAACAATTTTAAAGAAAGTCCCGATTAAGGGAATATCATCAACAGAATCAGCTACTGCTAGACCGACTTTAAACAAATAAATGAAGCCAATAAATAATACTATCTTTGTCCAAGTGAATCCGGATTTTTGACCAACAAAAGTTTCTTTCTTTTGCTCACCAGCGATAGTTAAATTCTCAACCTTTGCCAAATTTTTAATATAAGGCTGCCCAGCAGTGAGAATTTGCTGTTCTTTATCGCTTGCGGTTTGCAAATTCACCGTCACTTTTACCCCAGGTTTAACATCGGCTTCTGCTCGTAAATTACGAATTGTGCGAATTGTTCCAAACAGCAGTTCAAACTGTTCCTCTAAAGCAGAGTCAATTAAGTTTTGTTGAGTCTCAGGGTAAGATTGTAAAGACAAACTTAGCTTAGAATTCTCCTCTTGTTGCGTGAGAGTGTGCCAAATTTCCTCGGTAATATGGGGCATGAAAGGATGAAGTAATTTCAATATTCCTTCCAGCACATAAGCGAGGGTTTGTTGTGCTACGCGACGGGATGCGGGGTCAGAATCTTTTTGCAGCCGAGATTTAACAAGTTCAATGTACCAGTCGCAGAAATCACCCCAGATAAAATCATAGAGTCCCTTCGCTGCTTCCCCTAGTCCGTATTTGTCGATGTCATTGTTGGTTTGTTTAACAACTTGGTGGTAGCGGGAGAGAATCCAGCGATCGCTCAATTCAGTAGCGGATGGTTCTCCCAGTTGTTGCGGCGTTTGACCATCCAAATTCATCATCACAAACCGCGCCGCATTCCACAACTTATTAGCAAAGTTGCGGGATGCTTCCACCGATGGTGATTCATCCTTCTTGCGATCGTAATCCAACCGGATGTCTTGACCTGCGCCAGCCACTTCCTTTATTAGCGTGTAGCGCAGCGCATCTGTACCATATTTGGCAATTAGTAACAACGGGTCAACGCCATTACCAGCAGACTTGGACATCTTCTTACCATTCTCATCCAGCACCAAGCCGTGAATGTAAACATCTTTGAAAGGTATCTGTCCTGTAAAATGCCCCGCCATCATTGCCATTCTGGCAACCCAGAAAAAGATGATATCAAAGCCTGTTACCAGAGTGCTGGTAGGATAGTAAGTTGTCAAATCTTGGGTTTGCTCAGGCCAACCCAAAGTAGAAAAGGGCCAGAGTCCGGAAGAAAACCAGGTATCCAGCACATCTGCGTCTTGTTCTATCTTGACATTATCCCCAAATTGTGCTTTTAATTTCTCCCGTGCTTCTGCTTCCGACTTCGCCACCACAAACGGCGTATTGTCGGCGATTTCTCCCCCTGTTTCACTCACAGCGTACCAAGCAGGGATTTGGTGTCCCCACCAGAGTTGACGAGAGATACACCAATCTTTCAGCTTTACCAACCAGTCACGATAGACCTTTGTCCAGCGTTGGGGGACAAACTGTGGAGAATTTTTCTGGTCGAGGAACTCTAGCGCCCTATCTGCTAACGGACGAATTTTAACAAACCACTGAGTCGAGAGGAGAGGTTCAACGGGGACTTTACCGCGTTCACTGTATGGAACAGTATGCTTATAATCCTCCACCTTCACCAGAAACCCATCAGTCTCTAGACGAGAAACCACATTTTTTCTAGCGTCAAAACGGTCTTGTCCTTGGAAGGAACCAGCATTTTCGTTCAAGGTGCCGTCCTTATTCATAATATTGATAAACGGCAGATTGTGCCGCTGACCCATTTCAAAATCATTCAGGTCATGTGCCGGAGTTACCTTCACGCAACCTGTTCCAAAAGTGGGGTCAACCAACTCATCAGCAATGATGGGAATTTCCCGATTCATAATTGGCAGAGTCAGTGTTTTTCCGATCAGATGCTTGTAGCGCTCATCATTAGGGTTCACCGCCACCGCAGTATCGCCCAGCATTGTTTCCGGTCGGGTTGTCGCCACCTCCACAAAACCAGAACCATCCGTGAGGGGATAACGGAAGTGCCAAAGATGACCATCTACCTCTTTCGAGTCCACTTCCAAATCGGAAACCGCTGATTGTGACTCTGGACACCAGTTCACCAGATACTTACCGCGATAAATCAGCCCTTCTTCGTAGAGGCGGAAGAATGCTTCCAAAACAGCTTTGGTTAAACCCTCATCTAAGGTAAAGCGTTCCCGTGTCCAGTCTACCGATACACCTAAGCGCCGCAATTGACCAACAATCGTTCCCTTAGATTTTGCCTTCCATTCCCAAGCGCGTTCTAAGAATTTCTCGCGTCCCAAATCATAGCGAGTTTTCCCCTCTGCCTTGAGTTGCTTTTCCAGAACCGTTTGTACGGCAATGCTGGCGTGGTCAGTTCCGGGTAGATACAGGGCGTTATATCCCTTCATCCGGTGGTAGCGCACGAGAGTGTCAATCAGCGTATTGTCGAAGGCGTGTCCCATGTGTAGGCTGCCGGTAACGTTGGGCGGCGGAATAACGATGCAGTAAGATTCGCCGCCTTTGTTGGCATCAGCTTTGTAAATTTGGTTTTCTTCCCAAAATGTTTGCCACTTGGCTTCAGTGGAGAAGGGTTCGTAAAGACTGGGGAGGTTGGTGTTTATTGCGGTCATGCTGGGAAAACTAAGTGTGGAAGGACTTTTATAAATTTTGCCACAGGGTTGAGGAGTGTTTTATGGAAATGAACCGCCAAGACGCCAAGAACGCCAAGAAAAGAGAGCCAAGTGAGGAGGTGGATAGATTAGCGTATGCTGTGATTGGTGCGGCGATTGAGGTGCATCGGGTGTTGGGACCAGGGTTTTTGGAGTCGGTTTATCACCAGGCTTTAAAGCTGGAATTTCAGATGCGGGGAATACCTCACACGTCTAAGCATGCAGTAGCAGTAACTTACAAAGGTTATCAGGTCGGCGAGGGCGAATTAGATTTTCTCGTTGGTAATGTTTTAATCGTTGAATTGAAAGCTGTGGAAAAGTTAGCTCCTATCCACGAAGCTCAAGTCATCTCCTACCTGAAAATGACCAACCACCCCCTCGCCCTCCTCATCAACTTTAACGTTCCTGTACTTAAAGAAGGTATTAAACGTATCATCCTCTCTTAATCTTCTCTTGGCGCTCTTGGCGTCTTGGCGGTTCATTAATCAAAAAAATCTCGAAATTTATTTTTTTACTCGTGTAGTTACTATTTATCAATTCCAGAGGTAGCACCCACAAAACAAGTACGAATACTTATGAAATTAAAACCTAGTTTACTTCAACTTAGCGTCATCATAATGACGGTATCCCTACTTGCTTCTTGTACTAGATTTCCAGAAACAAGTCAGTCAAATTGTGATCATCCACAAACGGCACAACAACCCTATAACTGTGATAACTCTAGTAGTCATGGCAGTAGTCGAGTTCGCTATGGAGGTTCTGGATATAGATTCGGTAGTTCCAGTCACAATGATAGTAGCTCAAGCCGTTCCCCATCTAAGGTAGGTCGCGGTGGTTTTGGCAGTTTTGGTCGCGGTGGTCATGCGGGTGGTTAGGAAAGTCAAGCAATGAATATGGATATTTTCAATAGTACTCAACGCGATCGCCTATTTCGGTCGATGAAAATGGGGTGGTATAATGTTTGTCCCATTGAGGAAGGAACAGGCATCCCTCTGACTGACCAAGAAGTTCCATATGCACTTTATCACTGCCGTAAAGTTTCGCCACAGATGATAAAGGAAATCAAGCAAGCATCTGAATTAGTCGGTAGTGTCTTAATGCAAGCTTGGTCAGTTATCCGCACTCTTGATGAGGAAACACTACTTTACTACGGCTTTCCTAAAGATTCCATCAAAATAGTAAAGTATGACCCTCTCCCACCATTTTGTATGCGTCTTGATTGGTGCTGGAACGAAGAAACTGGAGTCAAAAAGGTTATAGAAACAAATCCACAAACTCCTAGTTTTTGGTTTGAGTGTACTGAAGGAAATGGCAAAGTTGCTCAACACTTCGGTTTCAAACAACCAGATTATAACGCTCAAACTATCTTAAGTTTAACACTTAATCAGCATATACAACGAGCAGCAGAGTGCCTAAAGAAACCAATTAACAATTGTAGAGTTGCTTTTACTGCTTTGAATAATGCTGAAGATTTAGGCACTATGCGATGGTTAAGCAGCCATTTTCATCACAAAAGTACTGTTTTTCCTTTGGAGTTTCTTCGTGTCAAAGATGGTAAATATTTATTTGATTATAGAACGGGACAGCCAATAGATATATTATTTATGTGGTATCCAGTTGAATGGGCAATCCATGATACTGATGAAAATGGTAAAAAGTTATGGTCTGCACTAGAGCAACTTATTTTAGAGAAGAAACTTGTCATTGTTAATTTTGGTTCTGCTTTTGCACTGCAACCAAAGAGCGTATTTGCCCTTATCACAGATTTAGGGCTGGACTTTTTTAGTCCTAAAGACGCTGATATTATTTTTAATTATTTCCCAAAAACGTCATTGACTGCATCTGACTTAGGAAATTCATACTTTGCTAAACCTATTTTAGGAAGAGAAGGTGAAGGAGGATTTGCTGTCAAGTCAGGAGAAATAATTCTTCGTAGTCATAGTAATGACCCGTGGTATACAGAACAAGATTATGTGTATCAAGAGTTATTAGAGTTTCCCCAAGTAGAAATTGCGGGAAAGTCTATGACTGCGGTTTGGGGAGCATGGCTTTATAACAATGGAAATGACCAGTTTGTCTCTGGAGGTGTAGGAACGCGTGTTTCTCAGGGGCAAATTACAGATAACATTTCATATTGGTGTCCAATTGGGTGTTAGAAAAGGAAACAAACCAAATTCATGAAAAATCAAACAGTGTCCCGTTCCCCTTGGACTTTCATCCCCACCCTGTATTTTGCCTCTGGCGTTCCTTACGTCATCATCAATAATGTTTCTACAGTTTTTTACAAAAAGCTAGGGGTAAATAATACTCAAATCGCCTTGTGGACAAGTCTTCTCTATCTTCCCTGGATAATCAAGATGTTTTGGGGACCAATTGTCGATATTTATTCAACTAAAAGAAGATGGATACTTGCTACTCAATTTGCTATATTCTGTTGTTTCGGTTTAGTAGCCTTTTCTTTACAAGTCCCAAATTTCTTTTTCATTTCCCTAGCTGCATTAACCATTGGGGCATTTATTTCCGCTACTTATGATATTGCTACTGACGGCTTTTATCTGTTGGCTTTAAATCCAGCGCAGCAAGCTTTCTTTGTTGGCATTCGTTCGCTTTTTTATAGACTTGCTGTTATCTTTGGTTCAGGAATTTTAGTAGTTGTAGCGGGGTTGCTTGAAGTATATTTCAACAACATTGCTTTAAGCTGGACTTTCGCTATTGGCTTTTCTGCTTTAATTTTAGCGATACTTTTTATTTTCCACGCTTTTATTTTACCTCTTCCTGAATCAGACACTCAACGTCAAGCACAAGGAGCAACAGAGAAGATTCCTTATTGGAATGTCATTACCTCATATTTTCAACAAGAAAAGATAGGAGCAGTTTTAGCATTTATATTGCTGTACAGATTTGGCGAAGCAATGCTTGTCAAATTAACCTCGTTATTCTTATTAGATAAACCAGAAACAGGAGGGTTGGGGCTATCAACATCAGATGTTGGTTTAGTCTACGGTACATTTGGAGTCATTTCCCTAATTGTAGGAGGAATTTTAGGAGGCTTTGTGATTTCCAAATATGGGTTGAAAAAGTGCCTTTTTCCTATGGCTTTGGCATTAAATTTACCTGATATTTTTTATGTATACATGGCTTCTGCTAAACCTTCGCTTACATTAGTTTATCCTCTGGTTTCCTTAGAGCAATTTGGATATGGTTTTGGGTTCACAGCTTTTAGTGTTTATTTAATGTACGTTTCCCAAGGAGAATACAAAACTTCTCATTTTGCTATTTCCACTGGCATTATGGCATTAGGCATGATGCTGCCTGGATTAATTAGCGGTTATATTCAAGAAAAACTAGGATATCCAGTATTCTTCATCTTAGTATGTTTACTAACTATCCCTGGTATGATAACTTTATTTTTTATTCCTTTCAAAGAAGAGAATAAGCGTCAAACAAGTTAAGCTATAAATTGCAACCGCAGATAAACACAAATGTACACCTGAAATAACGCGGGAGCGAGGTCACGCCCCGAAGTAAATCTATCAAGAAATTAAATGAATTCGACGTTACGGTTATTTATATCGGGGTGGAAATGCGACGCGCCCTCATTTATTCAGCGTCATAATTCCTGATCCAAGTCTCTATTAATTCACTGACACTCGTGTTTTGCTTGTCAGCTACTTTTCGCAATTTCTTCCAACCAGTAGGGGTAAACATTAGCCGATGCTCTTTCTTAAGTTCATCGTAAAAGACTGGTGAATTTCTAACTCTTTTTTTACCTTTACCCGTAGCCATTTCAGAAGACCTGCTGTATACTAAATAAAAAATAGCAAACAAACGGGGGTGATGTCAAAGTGGTGACGCATTTGTCCCCTAAAAATCAGCCAGCCTTATTACAACGCGTACCCGACTCAGAAGACAGATCAACAAAACCAAGGCTGGCTGATTTTTTACGTGTAAGACCCCGACGGAGTACAACTTCATCGTTCATAACGGAAATACCTTTAATAGTAGATAGTAAACAGGAATCAGAATTACTATCTCGTTTTCAAGCAGCAAGACAGCTATATAATGCTTGCTTAAATGAGACGATGAAGCGACTAGAATTAGTCAGTAACTCCGAGCTATATCAGGCTGTTAGGAGAATTCCTAGAACCAAAAAGAAAGAACGAAGCGATGCTTTCAAGAAAGCGCGTGAGCAGTACCGATACTCTGAATATGACCTTCACAGCTTTGCAGCCATAACCAGCAAATCGTCTAAGTGGATAGCTCAAAAAGTTGACTCAAATACTCAACAGAAGTTAGCTACAAGGGCATTTAAGGCAAGTGAACGAGTCATACTAGGACACGCTAAAAATGTTCGCTATAAAGTAGCAAGTCGATTTCGTTCGGTAGAAGGTAAGACGAATAAGCAGGGATTGAGATGGAAAGACGATTGTTTAGTTTGGGGTAGCCTTAAACTACAACCAATCATTGACCCAGTCAACCCAATTATTCGGCATGGTCTTGAATCTCCAGTCAAATATGTTCGCTTGTTATGGCGGATATTGAATGGTAAACGTCGGTGGTATGCCCAGTTAGTTAACGAAGGTAAGCCTTGCTCCGAAGCTAAGAACTACGTTTCTGATGGTTTGATTGGCTTAGACCTTAACATCAACAACATTGCTTTTGTTGGTGACAACCATGCTGACTTGCTACCGTTCGCAGAGAAAGTCCCTACTTTCCAGCGTGAAATGACTGCACTGCAAAGACAGATGCAACGTTCCCAACGCACCAATAATCCAGACAACTTTGAACCAAACTTTAAGGCAAGGAAGGGACGCAAGACCGTTGTAAAAAAAGGTAAGGTCAAGAAGAACAGCCGTCAGTGGAACAAATCTAAGAATTACCACAAAGCTGCTGCAAAGAAGCGTGAGCTAGAACGACGTAAAGCTGCATATGCCAAGACTCAGAATCGTCGCGTTGTTAACGAGATTTTGAGACATAGCAAGCATATAAAAACTGAGAATGTCTCAGTAAAAGGATGGCAGAAGCGCTATGGAAAAGCTATAGCTGCTAAATCGCCAGGATTTGTACAATCGGAACTGGTTCGCAAAGCTGAGAATGGTGGCGGGTCAGTTATCAAGTTTCCTACTCAAACAACGGCGCTAAGTCAAACTCATTTGGACGGTAGCCGCATCAAGAAACCACTGTCAGAGAGAGTTCACCGTGATGTAACAGGTGTTCCAGAACATCACCGCGATTTGTTTAGCGCTTTTTTGAGTAGGTCAGTCAATCAGAATAAGTTGATATTGCAAGATGCTCAAACCGAGTATCTGAGGCTGGAACCAGCCTTATTGGAGGCGTATCAACGTTACTTAACCCGCAAACAAGTAGGCAAGTCCGAAAGTAGGCAGTCTGGTTCTCCCTCGGAGCGGGTCTCCAATGAGCTACTAATCTCTAGCCAGATAGCCAATATGGGCAAAAAGCTAGACGGGGATGTGGCGTGATTCTCCGTGTATGCGCGACCGGAGAGGGTTCAATGATAGAAAAGAAAATTATCTGCGTCCATCTACTTCGGCGTCCATCTGCGGTTCAAAATCCAAAATCCAAAATAGTATGAGCTACGTTTTAGGAATTGATGGCGGTGGAAGCAAGACAGTTTGTATCTTGATGGATGATACAGGTAAAGTGCTAGGTCGTGCTGAAGCAGGGGCATCTAATTATCAGAGTATAGGCACACAAGCAGCGCTAAAGTCAATTGGATCTGCAATTTCTGCTGCTGCAGTTGAGGCGCTAAAGTTTACAAATAATATTAAGATTGAAGCCATTTGCTTAGGGTTAGCAGGTGTAGGTCGTCCAGAGGATATCGAAGTTGTAAAAAGTATAGTGCAAAATTTACAAAATAGCAGTTTGCTTCCTATAACTTGGCAATTACCAGCATCTAATATCGTCATTTGTAATGATGCTTTGATTGCTTTGGTAGGGGGAGTTGGTTATCCTGTTGGAATTGTGGTTGCAGCAGGTACTGGTTCTATAGTTTTTGGCCGAAATCAGAATGGAGATACCAAGCGAGTTGGTGGTTGGGGCTATATTTTAGGAGATGAAGGAAGCGCCTATAAAATTGCTGTAGCTGGTATGCAAGCAGCATTAAAAGCTTATGATGGACGCGAGATGTCAACGAGTCTTGTAGAGGAATTTAAACAGCATCTCGACCTTACAACTATAGAAAATTTAATAGAAGTTATATATCGGCGAGGATGGGGTGTTAAAGAAATAGCTGCTTTGGCTCCTATTGTTGATAACGCCGCAGCTTGTGGAGATAAAGTAGCTCATATAATTATTGATGATGCTGTAAAAGAGTTGATCAAAGCCACTTCTACAGTTATTGAGGCAATTTTTAGCAATAGCGAACGTTTTCAAGTCGTCACTACTGGAAGTGTGTGGCAAGGAAAATCGAGAATTCGTGAAAAATTTGCCACATCTATTTTCACATTGTTTCCTTCAGCAAAAGTGATTTTCCCTCGACATGAACCTGCTTATGGTGCTGGTTTGTTGGCGTTGCAGAGGTTGGCGGGGGAAGAGGAGTTTTGAGGCGATCGCACTTAAACATTACTCTTGCCAGTAGTCGAATGACAGCTACCTAGATTGGTTGCATAAAATTACCGTTTTGCAGGCATAGCTAGTTAACATTTAAAAGTGGGGAAATAGGTTTTAAAAGGTGACACGTAATTGAATACAGCACAGAAACTTGAAGCAATCACAGATGAAGGAAAGTTTGAGATTTTAGTAACTTCAGTACTTCGTAAATATAACGAACATTATGCAGCTATTATACATACTGGTATTAATGCTCACGGAAAACCAATCAAGTCGCCTGTAGACGGATTTTGTTTAGTTCCCGGAAGCGTTCCCTGCCGCTTTTTACTGGTGGAACACACCACAACACGTAAAGATGGGCTACAAGACAAGTGGTTGTTTGACCATAGTACGGCTAAAAGTACTAAAGTTTACAACGGCGATCTGTTAAAAGCAGGTCATGAAGCCCAGAAACTCAGAGAATACTTTCCTGATGCTCAATTTACAATTATCTTGACCACAAACCAACATTTACCTAAAGGCATCGAACTACTTAACAAAGTTTACAAAAAGGCAAAAGAACTTGGGCTTGATGTAGATATCTGGGAGCAATCGCGGTTAGCTGATTTTTTGGATTCTACTCCTGAGGGTCAGTGGCTTCGTAAGGAGTATCTGGGCATTGAGGCTCAGATGCCCTCAGAAACTTTGCTAAGAGACCTTTGTGCAAAGAGTTTAGCTAACTACGAAAAGGAATTTTTCACGAATCCTGACGGTTGGGTTCTCCGTGAGATTGAAAGTCAAATTGAAAAAGGAATAGACAATTACGCTTACACAATTCAGCTATTAATTGGTGAGTCAGGTTCTGGTAAAAGTGCAGTTGCGTATCGAATTCTGAAAAAGCATTTAGACTCTGGCGGATTTGGTTTGTGGGTAACCGAAGAATTACTCAGGGAATGCACTACCCTTGAAGTTGCACTTGATAGGGTTTTACAAAACCTTTATCCTAATTTGCTACCTGATTCAGGCAAAACTCTACTAAAACTTATCCCACAGGGATCGCGACTGCTACTGATTGTTGATGATGTAAATCGAGCAGATAACCCTACTAGAGTAGTACAAAAACTTATCAATTGGTCGAAGCCACAACAATCTAGTACACCTAATTTACTGCCTATATTCTCGCCATACTTTATTGTATGCCCTGTATGGTCTAAAATTTCCAGTTCTATAAGTCTTGATTTCAAAGACATCGCTTGGGTAGACCCAGTTTTCATAAGCTCTATGAATTCAGTGGAAGGGATAGCAGCTGTTACAACTGCAACTTTATTAGCTGGTATAGAAATAACAAACACAGAAGCTTCTTCTGTAGCTACAAAACTGGGAAACGACCCTATCCTTATCGGCTTGTTTAGTTCGCTGTTGTCAAACATTAACCCGTGTGAGTTACCTAGTTTAGCTGAAAACATTATTGAGCGATTTATTACAACTACCATTGAGGCATCTTCTAGTTCTGGCAACTTTCTAGAAAACGAGTATCGAGCGGCTTTATCTAATGTAGCCACTCATATGCTGAAAAACAAAAAGCTTTATCCACTCTGGACAGAAATTAAAAATTGGTTGCAAGCATCTTCTGAGGAATTTACTGCGTTGCGGGAGTTGCTCAGACATAAGAAATTGTGTCGATTAACTCCAGAAGAAGAAGAGCGATTTGTTTTTCGTCATGACCGCATTCAAGAAGCTTTCTTAGTAAAGAGCATGGTTCAGTTGCTGACAGATGCTACTTTAGACTCTGACATACTATATGAGCCATTTTATGCAGAAATAATAGGTCGAGCCATTGTTCGCTCTCCACAAAATCAGGAGTTTCTGGGAGAACAGCGAAATCGGCTTCCTTTAGCATTGGTAGATGCAATTCGATGCTTTAGCACTTCTAGTAATGACTATCATCAAGCCATTATTGAAGAAGTTAAAGAATGGGTAAATAGTAGAGTTGCAACTGGCTCTGTTCCAGAATCTGTTCTTGATGCAGTGTGCTTGAGCCTCTGGGAAACAAATAGCCCTATTGTGCTGGAAATAACTGAAAAAATGCCTCAGCGGCATCTCGTTCTTCTAGCCCGTTTTCGTAATGGTTGTACTGTCAGTGGTGTTCGTTACTGTATTTTTTCAGATCAAAGTCATTTTACGCCTGCTATAAGGGATGTCCTACGCGATCAGGCACTCGAGCAAGCAAAACACTACTACAAAGAAAAACTTCTCAGAGAACTCAAGCAGCTATTAAAATCTTGTACTGCCTCTGATGAAGAGCGAAGAGGCACTTTAGCACTAGCAGGCTTTTTAGGTTTCACTGATTTACAAGATGAAATTAAAACTTGCTGGTTACTAGTCAAACAAAAAACACAGGTTCTTGCTGAAGCAATTTGGGCTGCTATTCAATGTTGCATTGCTAGACCTAAAAAGCTTTTAGACGAGTTAATGACCTATTGGGATAGCTTACCAGATGAGCACTATGGATATGGAGACTCGCACAAGGCAAATGTTACAGCTGGTCTTACATTAGCACTGTGTCATGGTACTTCTGATGAAGTTATCAGTTACTTTATCGCCCAATCTAAGATACACAAATCGCTACATCAACATATTAACTACATATTTCAACGCATTGATGCACCTGATGCCATCGAGTTTGTGGTAAGAAGCGCAGCTGACACTGAAATAGGGAATGATCCAGATAGGCTTGCCAGAGTAACAGTAAGGCTTGCTGATGCTTGGAATCCTTATTTTCCAGACAGCCGTAAAATGTCAAAAGCCTCCATGAATCGACTAAAGACTCTCTGGAAAGATCCAAAAAACGATAACTTTCTTAAAGAGATAGCATTTCATGTCTGGCAAATGGGTGTTGAAGAGGACGAAATTAACACTTTGAGACGAATCCCATCCAATTCACCTCTCTACCGCCGTGCATTGTGGAAGCGTGCAGAACTCGGTGACCATAGTGTTGTACCAAATTTCCTTCTACTCTTATCAAAAGAAAATTATGGCTTTTCTGTCGCTCATCATGTATGGTGCGACAAAATTATGGTTGAAGTGAAACGTTATTTAAATACATTCAAGGATAGTATTCCGCAAGATTTTTCAGGGGGAAATCTACATGAATATCGCGTAGTTTCAAGATTGCTCACAATGATTCCTACAAAGGATGCAGAGACGCTTCTAGATGAATGCTGGTGTCACCTGGGTTATAGCCCTTTGTTCATTTCAACAGCTATTTACATAGGTACAGATAGATGTCTAGAACTTGTCGCTGACAGCATGAGTAAATGCCCAGATGGTATTTCTATATTTGACCACCTTAGCATCAACTTCAATTTTCTAGATACTAACAGCGAAAAGTATTTTACTGTAAAACAGTTAGAGTGCTTTTTTCAGAATCTACTACCCTACTTGAACCGTTTAGAACAATTTGAATTATGGCAGTTAGCGGAAGCTTGTAATCAATTCGGAATCTCTCAATGGAGCCAAAAACACATATTTCCTAGGCTTCCTAATGAGTATCGCATACGTTGTCATTCTTCTGAAGACGATTTACTTAATGAGGTAAAGCATTTTGCGGTTAGCCCAGAAGGAATACGGCAACTCAATCTTTGTTTAGAACTAATAATAGAAAATCAAAGTTATAGTTCATTCAACTCCTTTAAAGATTACTTACCTGATAAGGTAAAGCAGTTTGCAAATACTCTAGAGGGAGTAGATAAACTAATTCGTATATGGCTAAATATACGTGAACCACAACGTCATCTCATCCCGAACGTTATGAAAAGACTACTTGCCTCTTATCCTACGGTAAGAACTCTCCAGATTGCTGCTACGTGTATACAAGTCGTCGGCACTCGAAAGAATTTGTCTATCTTAGATCAATACTCAATAGAAGGCTCAACCGAAGAGATTGCGAAGATAAAAAAGAATACTCAGTTTGCCGTTTACAGGCGCTCTTTATATTAGTAAAATTGAACATCTCCCAGCTACTACCCTCAAGACTCGCAGTGATACTTTTGGATATAATTACATTCTCGGGTAAAGATGCAAAGTTTCTCTTTGCATCTTTACGCGAAATTATCTGAAATCGTAGTCAAGGAACTGTAGTTAATACTAAAGAGATTGCGCTATAGGATTCCTATTTGATTTTTGAAATAGACGTAGGGTGGGCAATGCTCATCAAAACCCAGATATAACCTAGATATACTCGGCATTGCCCACCCGAAAGATAGTTAAATTTTTTCAAAAATCAAACCGGATTGCTATATCATTTCTATGTATTACAATAGTAATATAAAATTACCACAAACAAAGAGAGGCAAAAAATGAACCATCGGGACTTCTAAAACCGGACTTGACGAACCCGGCTAATGGCATTCACGCCATAAATCTTATCGTCTACAAAATAGCCGAGTCACTTCAAGCTTCCGGATATCCAGAACCAACAATTTGGCGTTCTTCCCCTATCACCACAGTCGCGAACAACTTCGACAAACTTTATTTCCCTTCAGATAGTTTGTCGCGATCGCCAAAATACACCCGCTACCTCAGCGACGGTAAACTACTCAGAACTCACACCACCGCTATCATGCCAGATTTGCTCCCTAAGTTGCAGGGAGAACAACTTATCGTCCACCCTGGTATCTGCTATCGCCGGGATGTGGTGGATAAACGCCATGTAGGTGAACCCCACCAAATGGACATATGGCTGATGAGCGAACATCAGCATCTGGGTAGAGAAGCTTTGGTTAAATTCATCAAAACCATCATCGATGCAATTCTTCCTGGTGTATCCTATCGCCTAAATGAAACCTCACACCCTTATACCTGCAATGGTTTAGAAATTGAGGTTTTAGTGGATGGCAAATGGATTGAAGTGGGAGAATGTGGCGAAGCTCATCCTGGTTTATTAAAACCAGGTTACACGGGTTTGGCATCTGGTTGGGGATTAGACCGTTTGGTGATGCTAGTTAAGAGAATTGATGATATTCGCTTGCTGCGAAGCACCAATCCCAAAATTGCGGCGCAGATGACTCATCTAGAACCGTACATTCCAGTCTCAAATCAACCCAGCATCAGCCGGGATATGTCTATTGTCACTGGAATAAATACCGAGTTAGAGGATATCTGTGAACAAATAGTAGAAGTGTTAGGAGATGACGCTGAACTACTAGAGTCAGTAGATATCCTAAGCGAAAGCCAATATCATCAACTTCCACAACAGGCGATTCAACGCTTGGGTATCCAACCCCATCAAAAGAATCTGCTGGTGCGGATGACTCTGCAAAGTCTACACTCATCTATCACAAATGAAAAAGCCAATATCCTACGGGATTTGGTTTATCAAAAGATTCATCAGGGAGATTAGCGACAAACAGACAAGGGGAAAAGTAGAGTCATTCTTCTTTCTCTCCTCTCTAATCCTACTCCTCTGTGTCCTCTGCGCCTCTGCGGTTCAATTCTCCTACCCCTCTCATCGCCAACAACGCCGTTCCATACGCCGCCTCTGTATTCAGAGGCTGCACCACAGGAACCTGCAAAAGACGTTCTCTTATCGCCGTCCAAGTAGGATTCGCCGCACCACCACCAGCAGTATAAACGCGGGTTAATCGGTCGGCTCCGAATTCCTGTAACAATTCATATCCTCGTGCTTCTATCCGAGCAATGCTTTCCAGCAACCCATGCAAAAATTCCGCCTTACTAGCTGGACGCGGTTCCAATCGCGGCGGTAGATTTGCGTCATTAATCGGAAAGCGTTCCCCAGGCTTTAACAACGGATAATAATCCAACTTGCTGACTTTTGACCCATCAATGTCACGACTCAAGCTTTCTAACTCAGCATGAGTGAAAAATTGCCCTAGCACAGCACCTCCAGTATTGGAAGCACCCCCAGTCAGCCATAAATCTCCCAAGCGATGACTGTAAATCCCGTATTTCGCATCTTCCACACGGGTGCGACTCAACAGTTTCAGCACCAGCGTTGAACCAAGGGAAGTTACTGCTTCACCAGGGAATTGGGCACCACTGGCGAGAAAAGCTGCAATACTATCAGTTGTTCCAGCACATACATAGCAATCTCGATGCAAACCGAACTGAGACGCAATCTCAGAGCGTAACTCAGCAATAGGAATTCCAGGAGTTAGTACTTTAGGTAGATGAATTCCGATTTGCATCTTTTCTAGCCACTGTGGGTATGTTAACTTTTCTACGTCATAACCCAGCTTTAAAGCATTGTGGTAGTCACTAATACCTAATTGTCCATGTAGGAGAAATGCCAGCCAGTCAGCTTGATGCAGAAAATATCGGGCTTGAGCAAAAGATGGTAATTGCGACATCCACAGAAGTTTAGCGAGACTAGAGGTTGCGCTTAATACTGTATGATTTGGAGGCGCTATGCTTCTCAACTGCTCTATCACTGCCGCTCCTCGTGCATCGTTGTACAGCAGTGGTACATCCACAGGTTTACCAGCATCATCGCACAGTAAGACTGTGGAAGACGTGCCGTTGATTGCGATCGCCCTCATTTCGCCCCGCAATTGTTGAGGAATTTGCTCAAGCAGGCTAAACAAAGCTGTTTTCCAACAACTTGCTAAGTCCGAAACTTTTGACATTTCAAAGGGATAACGCGCTTGGGCTTGAATACAAGCTTGCTCGTCAATCACCACAGCCCTTGCACCTGACGTGCCAAAGTCAATTCCCAAATAAGAATCCATATTTTTATAAATTTTTCTAATAACTCATAACTTATGATGAGCGATTGTTGCATCTTGTAACAACCTATTCCCCAATCTTGGTAAAACAAGGAAAAGTAGTAAACGAGCTATTCAAAATCTGTTGATATTGGGAGGTTTCAAATCATGCCAATGCTAGATACTCTGTACCTTGCTCAGGTGACAACTTCGATCTCAGATACTCAAGTGTACATCGCTCTTGTTGTGGCGCTGATTCCAGGCATTCTTGCTTGGCGTTTGGCAACAGAACTTTACAATTCGTAACACCTCGAAGAGCTAATAAACCTGGTAGTACGGGGTGCAGTTCAAAAGACGCTTGCGGCTTACTGTCGTAATTTGTTGGAAACCGCACACGTAGTCATGCCAGGTTTATTTTTTCAACAAAGAATCTCAGTGTGCCAAGTGCGAAAAAATGAAGTAATATGACAGCTAAATAAAACCACAATTAGTGCAGCTACGCTTTTTGTGGTGCGTCCGCTCATAAGTGCGAGGTTCTTTTTATCACTATGAACGCCTTTCAACCCTCTAGACCCCCGCTACAACCTATACAACACCGTCGAGTCACCCCTCGACCAAAGCGGCGTCTTCGCCAACGCTCTTATCAAGTAATGGCAGTGGAAACTACGGCAAAAATAGCGGTTAATCTTGTTATTTCAACAGCAGCAATATCCGCTCTGATACAACTTTTGCCTGAGCATTGGTCACAGCAAGATAAGTTACGAGCGATCAGCATTGATGTCAAGCAAATGGAAGAACGTGTGTATAAGTTGCACGCAGAATTTAGCCGTAGCTTTGATCCGCGCCAAGCTAAGATGATTATGCAAGAACAGGGCTATCGATTTGACCCTAACCAGCGTCAGATCGTGTTCCCAAAGGATGCCACAGAAGTTGAACAAGCACAATAAAACTAATTCCTTATTGCCTAGTTATTACCCCATAAATAAATTGGGGAGATGGCAACAAAGATAATAGCTAATAGTGAATAGCTAGTAGCTCAGTTTTAGGAGCTATGTAGTTATCATCTATTAGCCATTGATGGTTATCAGGATGTTTCTGACTTTGCATTTCATGGATAGGCCATGCATATGGCAATGAGTGCAAAATCTACCAGTTAAAATGCTGTGGACGCAGCAATTCATCTAACCAATTCTCAATTTGTAAACGCAATCGCAAACCTGGCTCCTCGCTGTTCAAGCTAACAGAAGGCAGTTGAGTTAAGGCGCGACGATAATCAGCGATCGCGCAATTCCAATCGCCCCAAATATGATAAGTTCTACCTCGTTCTGCTATAATATGCCCTTCTAATTGACCAAAAAGCAGAGCCACCTCAAAATTCTCAATTGCCTCTTCGTATTGCCCCAAGTCGCGCAAGGTAATGCCTCGGTTAATCCATGCCCTAACGTGGCTAGGATTGAAATCTAACGCCCGATCATAATCAGCGATCGCTGCTACCAATTCTCCACACGCTGCATAGTAGTTCGCTCGATTGTTATAGGCACTGGCTAATTTCGGATTTAGTTCCAACGCTGTGTTATAGTCGCAAAATGCTTTTTGCGTTTCGCCACTTTGAAAATAAATTAGCCCTCGATTGTTGTAATCAATAGCATTGTGGGGATGACGATGAATTAATTGGCTCAATAATGCGATCGCCTCAATGTAGTTTCCTTGCTGAGCCTTTGTTAGAGCGCGAGAGCGCAAGTAGCTGTCTCCCAAAGCAGGTTTGCTGCTACCGTTAGCCTCTTGCTGTTGTAGTACACTTGTATTGTTCAAGGCAAATGGGTTGCGGTGATTCTGCTTGTCACCAAAGGGTAAAAATGAGTGACTGTTCATATATTCCTACCTGAGCTGCTTGCTCTGTGAGATCAACTTATAGGGTTCCCCGTTCTTGTGGTTTTCTAACTGTGTCACTTGTTAAGGTGGCTATGAGTAGTTAGGCATAAGCATTGCAGCTAAATGCAACCAAAGGTAATTTGTGATCTATGTCTACAAAAGTCATATAGCACTTTCCGTTCCACCAGATGAAGGCACACTATACCCAATAGATGCTTCAATCTAATAATTGATACGTCTTCCCCAAGTCGAATTCCAGAAATAGCCAGATCAATCTCATAGAGTATTCAAGTAGTGTGAGCTACAAGTTGATAAAATGCCAAAAAGCCCTTGTTGTCAAAGAAGTCAGAATTCAGGTGTCAGAACAGAGAAAAATAAAGATATTGTGAAGACTTTCGGAATTCTGAATTCTATTTTTTTGAAGTTTTGAGAAATTTTTCTTATGGCAAGTGTCACTTCTTATCCCAATGCTCCTGATTTAGCAGCCGACGACTACATCGTCATCGGCTTAGCGACTTGCTTTGTCAAAGACGACGGAGAAGTTCATCAAGTCGAAGTTATAGAACCTATTCCCTCTGCGTCTTTGGAAACGCTGGTTAAAGGTATTCCTACCTCCTTTCAGTTCGCTTGTGCCACAACTTTGGGTTCTGTACTGGAGGAAGACAAACTTCAAATTCCGGCTGGTTTTCCGCAAACGGCTCAGTTTTGTGATGATTTTGTGGAACGGGCGATCGCCGCTGCTCGCACCTACAAGCGCCGTGAAGCTGCTAAATCTCTGATTCCTCTGGGCGCAACTTATACTGAGTTTAAATATTCTACGGATCGCAAGCGAGTGCTAAATGTTTCACGAGTTGTCACCAAGGAAGACAACGTTAAACAGCATTCGCATACTCATAAAGTTCTTTAATGGGTCATCAGTTATCAGTTCTGATTTATATGTCTCAAAACATACCATATAATTACTGGTAACTGTTGACTGTTTATTATCACCAATTGACTCAGTATGTTGAAACTTTACGGCGGTGTACGTAGTCGCGCATCAATAGTCCAGTGGTATCTAGAGGAACTGGGAATTGCTTACGAATTTGTCAAACTGGATATGCAAGCGGGTGAACATCGCCAGCCTGAGTACTTAATAATTAACCCAATAGGAAAAGTTCCGGCGATTGTTGATGGTGATTTTCAGCTTTGGGAATCAGGGGCAATTTTGCTGTATCTTGCCGAAAAGTACGGCAAAACCACCTCCTTAGAAGAGAAGGCTATATTAGCCCAGTGGGTATTATTTGCCAATGCCACTTTGAGTCCAGGAATTTTTGCACAAGCAAGCCGGGAGCGAGAATTGCCCCTCTTGATGACTGCTTTAAATGAAATTTTTGGGCGTCAATCTTTCTTGTTAGGCAATGAATTCACAGTTGCTGACGTAGCTGTAGGTTCCGTTCTATCTTACATTCCTATCATGCTCAAGTTAGACCTCAGCCCCTACCCAGCTGTATTGAACTACATTAAGCAGGTGTCTGAGCGTCCAGCTTTCCAAAAGACTATCGGAGCACGCAGTTAATTGATTAGAAAGCATAACCCATTATTTGGCTAATGCTGTATTTGTTTTGTTATGAAGTAGGGCTAGCAAGATGCCAGCCCTACAAATTAATTTCACTCATTTCAAACGAATAGCCATTAGTCATTTATCCTAGAGGATGACTAATGACTAACGATAATTTGTAAATTGCAAAGCAACAGGCAAATCTTCTTGCTTCAGCCGTTGAATAACAGCTTGCAAGTCATCTTTATTTTTAGCGCTAACACGCACTGCATCCCCTTGGATCGAAGCTTGCGCCTTCTTGAATTCGTCGCGAATCAACTTGGAAATTTGCTTGGCAATTTCCTGACTTATGCCTTTTTGAAGTTTGATTTCTTGACGAACCCGGTTACCACTAGAGGATTCTACTTTGCCAAAATCAAAGATTTTTTGGGAGAGATTGCGCTTTGCAGCTTTTTCGCGCAGTATATTGTGTACGGATTCTAAAGTGAACTCGCTGTCAGTGTTCACGGTAATACTTTGTTCACCTAACTCAACAGTTGTTTGAGTATCTTTGAGGTCGTAACGACTTTTAATATCTCGCACAGTTTGGTCAACAGCGTTGACCAATTCTTGTCTATCAAAGTCGCTTACAATGTCAAAGGAATAGGTAGAAGCCATAAAGCATTTCGGATTTTAAATTTTGGATTTTGGATTGGTAATTAGTAATGACTAGTAGTTAGTGGTTATGGAATTTTTTATTAACCAATAAACTACTAACCACTAACTACTAACTACTAACTACTAACTAGTCCTCACTTTCCAATTAGCTAGTTGCTTGAATAATACTGAGGACTATAAGCACGGCATAGCCAAGGGAGCCTACGGCAAACATGAGCGAGCGTAAAACGGGTATATTCAATATATAAAAAATCGAGTATAGCAACCTAGCCACGAGAAAAGCGATGACCGCCCCAATAGCTAGGGGAGAATTAACACCCGTCACATATGCCATCAATGCTGCTGCGGCAAAAATCATAAACGCTTCAAACGAGTTTTGGTGTGCCCAAGTCGCTCGTTGAGCGTATGCTGGTAGTTTATCAAACATGGCACGGGGAGCAGACATATCGTACCCAACACGGGCACGAGCATAACCTACTACCAGAAACGGCAGGTAAATCAGTACGACAGCAGCAGCAATAGAGTACAAAAAAATAATCATTAGTCACTAGTCAAACACAATACACAAAAAACAAAGGACAAATGACAAATGATTAATCAAAGTAGAATAATGTCACCACCTTTCTTTGTTCTTCTGCATCTTTACAAGTTCGCAGCAGAATGCCACTTTCGTGAAACGCAAAGCATATCAGTTGCTGACAGCGCGAGACAATCTCTTTATTGCACAAGTAACTAGCTTCAGCAAGGGACAGATGGTCATTATTAGGATTTTCCACCAGATGCATTACCTGTTCTAGTTGCTGGCGCGATTCATGAGGCTGGCGTTCTAAGCTTTGAGGTAGAATCACCGTCAACAAATTGGGATCAGCCCGCATTGCTCCCTTGATGGCAGCTGAATTCGTACCCGCAGCACCAGAGGTGATGAGCCGATTGCCTGATAAAACCAGGGCATAGGTCATCATCTCGATGAGATTCTGATGGGTAATCGGGACATGACGTGAACCCAGCAACGCGATTCGCTTGGAACCCGTTTGCTGGATTGTCGCCAGTTCTTGCGCTAATGAATCGACGTTGATAAGGTCTGTTGACTGGCTCAAAGACGGACAAAATCAGATTAAACAACCTAGCTATTGTAACAGACAAAGGGGGAGTTCCCTGTAAGCTATTTATCCTTGAGTAGAGATGCATGGGACTGGGTACTCGGTACTGGCGACTCGGAAGATGTTCTTACAGGATTTGGGCGGGGTTTGAATCGCGGTCCCAAATCCCCAGTCCCAAATCCCCAGTCCCCAGTTCAACTTAATAGCTGGATTGCTTGCTCACACCAAGCAATCCAATGTGTTTCATAACTTATACCATTCAGCAGAGTCAGGTACTGAAACTTGGCTTGTTCTGCCAGTTGTTGAGGATTTTGGAAGTATCGTCGCTCTAAAGCTTTGTATGTAGACAATTTTTCTTGGTGCGCCTGACGATGACGCTCTAGCTCTTCCAGGATTATCTGCTTTTGAGCAACGTAACCGCCAAAAATTTTAACCAGTAAATCGTCTTTTATCGGCATGGGTTCAGAAGCTTGTGCAATCCACTCTAAAAGCTGCTGGTTTCCTTGTTCTGTAACCTGGTAAAGCTTCTTATCTGGGCGTCCTTCTTGAAGAATTGTCTCGGAAGCAATCCAGCCTTGTGCTTCGAGTTTAGATAACTCGCGGTAAATCTGCTGGTGACTGGCTGACCAGAAAAAGCCGACTGAACCGTCAAATTGCTTGGCTAAATCATATCCACTATAGGGACGCTCAACAAGAGATACCAATATCGCGTGAGCTAAAGCCATAAAAATCCTTGTTGACTTATGCAACTTTTTGAATATACTAAGTTTATATGCGATTATTTGCATAGCAATAAGTTGCATATCAAAGACTCCCCGTCCCCTCTCCCAAGTTGGCACAGCAGGGTGGTTTCATACAAAGAAAGAAAAATAATAATAATTTGTAGAGGGTGGAGAAAAATTGATAAATAAAAAGTATGAATCTCATCGAACAATTGCAGCAAATCCCAGACTATCGACATATTCGGGGACGAAGACATGACTTCTGGTTGGTATTATTGTTGATCTTATTGGGAGCAATGACAGGGTATTGGGGCTACCGACCATTGGAAGATTTTACCAGAGTACACAGACAAGGCTTGATTGAACTGTTAAGCCTAGATGAGACAATCAAGTTTCCATCCTACTCAACGTTCCGACGAGTACTGAAAACATTAGATTTTCAGCCATTCACCGACTTATTCAATAATTGGGCATCAGTTCTTGTGCCACCGATGCCAGGAGAAAGATTGGCAATTGATGGTAAAGGTATTCGCTGCACAGTAACAGATTACAGTCAGTCCTACCAAAACTTTATCAGTACAGTATCAGTTTATAGTCACGGGCGGGGCATTGTACTCAGGATGCAACCAATGTCGAACAAAAAAATTAGTGAGATGGCGATCGCACAGCAATTAATATCCGAATTTTGTGCTCAACAAGTGATGTTCACTCTTGATGCTTTGCATTGCCAAAAAAAACAGTATCGCTGATTATTAATGGTGGCAACGACTACATGATTGGATTAAAAGAAAATCAACCGACGCTCTACAAAATGGCTCAAACTCAGTCACACAAACAGGAACCTTTGAGCAGTACTACAACAGAAGATGATACTCACGATCGCTCGGTCAAGCGTTGTTGTCAGGTATTCGCCGCTCCAGAAAAATTACAAAGTCAATGGGCTGGACTTAAAACCTTTGTCCAAGTTGAACGTTCTGGTATTCGTGATGGTCAATCATTTCAAGAGCGTCAGTTCTATATTTGTAGTCAGATCATGTCGGCTCAAGATGCTCTAACCGACACCCAGAAACATTGGGGAATTGAAAACCGGCTCCATTGGGTTCGCGATGTGACCTTTCCCTTCAGACTTTCCACTACGACGAGGTGGCAATGCACCAGTTAACTGGGCAATATTACATAATTTTTTCATCACTCTTGCCAGATTTCTTGGTTTTCGCACTATCCCTCAAGCTCAACGTGCTTTAGCCAATCAAATCCAAAAGGTTTTTTCTTTCTTTGTATGAAACCACCCTGCTCTCCCAAGTTGGCACAGGGGTGCTGACAGGCGAGCTAAATGCTTAGTAGAAATTATTCACGACTCAGCACTTGAGACTTAAAACTCTAAACAACAAGGAGAACGATCAAATGGTATTAGTTTCAGTGACACGCTTGCATCTCAAGTCGCCTCGTTATTTTCCAGCCTTTTTGTGGCACACAGCTCTCTCGTCATGGCAAATCATGAATACTGTTGGGTTTTTGAGTGGTAAACTCACATCAGATCAGCAGGGAGGCGCTTGGACTGTTAGTCTTTGGGAGGATGAGTCAGCAATGCGACAGTACCGCAGTTCTGGCGCACACCGCCAAGCCATGCAGTACCTTCCACGTTGGTGTGATGAAGCCACAGTCGTTCACTGGAAGCAAGAACACACAACCTTACCTGATGCCATAGAAGTTCAGCGCCGCATGGAGAGTGAGGGTCACTTCACCAAAGTGCTTCATCCTTCACCTGCTCACCAAAATCGGCAAATTCCAGAACCACTATTACCTAACGGAATACCACTACATCCGAGGAAAAAAAATTCTGCAGATCATAACCAATTCAAAATTCAAAATGGTTAAGCTGTATCTTACGCAAATGAAATGTGTGACAGATGATTTGTAAGGGCACTACACGGTAGCGCTGTGCCCCTACTCTCCATCTTCATGAGTGGGTCAAACTGGGTATTAAGGGTTTTTAAGAGAGTGCGGCTGCTGGACGTAAATCCAGTAAAGCAAGCAAGCGGTCAACATCAAAATGTTCAGCCATGAGATGGCGGATGCACTCCACTTTAATGGGTTCGTTGACACGAACTGTCCCAAAAGTGCGGTCAATAATTTCCACAGTTGTTAGGGTATCCAAGTCAACTGATAAAATTGGGATTTCTAGTTCTTCAGCACGATTGAGAATGAAAGGCGGGGGAGGCAATTGTCCGGTGAGAATTAGACATTGGGTAGAAGTTTCCAAAGCAGCTTGTTGAATTTCTACGCGATCGCCCCCTGTCACCACTGCCATATTTCGGCGCATCCCAAAATACTTCACTGCGGCGTTGACATTCATCGCGCCAATTGCCAAGCTTTCCACCATCAAATCCAAGCGCTCATTGCAGCAAAGAACTTCTGCATTGAGCTGTTTTGCCAGTTCCCCAACGCTGACACTACACAGCAAAAGACTTTTTGGTAACATTCCCAGTACAGGAACACCATGCTGTTCCAGAAACGGACGGATAGTGGTGTTGACAGCTTGTAACTGTTGTGCAGGAATGTCGTTGATCACAACACCAACCAAGCGATCGCCGATACGCTGTTTCGCAGACAATAAAGCTTCAACTGAAAGCAGCGAATTGTACCGGGCTACCAAAAGCATAGCAGCATCCAGCACTTGGGCTACTTCTAGCACAGACAAATTAAACAAGCTGCCTTCTTCCAAATTACCAGGACCCTCAAGCAACACTAAGTCGCCGAAGACCATTTGCGAATATTGCTGGGCTAGGGACTTTTGATAATCTATCTTATTCTCCCCGCGCAAACGTTTTTCCACAGTGACTTCATTCAAAGCCAGCATTGTCGGTGCAATACGGTTTTTTGACAGCTTGAGGCTATCAGTAATGAACTGAACATCCTCCTCAACCACGGTTCCCTCTGATTGCCTCAAACATGTGCCTAGCGGTTTGCCATAACTAATATCCAGCCCTTTGCGCTGTAGTTGATAAGACAAACCTAGGACTGTTGCAGATTTCCCGCAGTAAGCCTGCGTAGATCCAATTAATAAGTATTTAGCAGATTTTGGCACACATGCACTCCTAATTTCAAAAGTCAAGTAGCTTTCAGCACTTTTGTTGATTTTAGCTGTAGACGCCCGTAAGGCACCAGCAACCAAAGCAAGCTGATAGCTTTTTACAATTCAGCTAGGTTCTACTCATTTTAGGTCGAACTATGCAATTGAAGTTGTAAACCAACTTGACGATAAGGACGATAAGAATGATTGCTCAACTTGCAAGGAGTGTTGATGGTTCAAAAAAAGTTATTTTCTAGTGGTATAGCACAGCCATAACCAACAATTTATGTAGTTATGTTGCGAAAACGTACAATTCAATCCTCGATACGCAGTAGCTTGCGGTAAAACGCTTGGGAAAAATCGCTTACGCGGTAACGTTTATAATTTTCTATCAGTTCGATTAAAAAATTAATAAACTCAAAGCTTGCCATCATCACTTCATAGCTTAACTCCGCGTTGCCATCAAACTGCATTCGGCAACGAGTTAAGTCTGAGGGTAGAGTTGCAACATTCCAAGTCGCCACAAAAGGAATATTATCACTGCCTTCTATCTTGCGGTGTCCCTCCAAAGCGCCCTTTTGATTGAGACTAATTGCATAAGGCAAGAAATTACGTTTGCTAGCCTGAATATAAGGCAAGTAGACGCTTGCTTGTTGTTGAGTAGCGGGTTGGAGTTGCTCTAAAGTCATCTTTAAACATTCCTTAGGTAAGTTAACAACTAGGTACCTTAGAGGATGTCAATAGTATTCCCAAAAAAATTTCTGTTTACACATCTGTTGGGGTAGATAGGGAGACAAGGGGACACAGCGATAGGGAGAACAACTCATGACTACTCCTTTTCCGCCCGTTCGCCGCTCTTGCTTTCCCGCAGGGTAGAATACTTAATTTAACGTAGACGCAATGGTGAGGCAGTAATTGGTTGACTCTTTGTGAACTCCGTTTCAAGATGTCTTAAGGAAACTTAGGTGGTTTTACGCTATGGCTCCACTGGTCGCAAACTACTACTTGACTTACCGCTGTAATGCCAGATGCCATTTTTGTAACATTTGGTCATTAGAGCCGGGAAAAGAAGCTGATTATCAGACAATTAAGCATAATTTAGAGGATCTACGCCGCTTGGGAGTCAAGTATGTGGACTTTACAGGTGGTGAACCGCTACTGCGGCATGATGTAGGCGAAATTTATACGGAGGCGAAACGTCAGGGTTTTATCACCAGCATGACGACGAACACAATTCTGTATCCCAAGAAAGCCAAAGAAATTCAGGGATTAGTAGACTATTTGAATTTCTCTTTGGATGGTGGAGATGCAGAAATTCATGATCAGTCGCGAGGAGTAAAAATTTTTGACACATTGGTAGAGTCGGTGGCGATCGCCAAGTCTCTGGGACAATACCCAGTTCTTAATCACACTGTCACCGCCCAGAATTACCATCGCATTGACGAAGTGGGAGAATTAGCCAAAAAACTCGGTGTTCGGGTTTGGCTCAACCCAGCCTTTACAGCACACGAACACTACAACTCGAATAAGAATCCCACGGCGGAAATGGTAGCAGCAATTGAAACAGCTGCAAAGAAATATAACAATCTCGGGTACAATAGGGCTGCACTCGCTTTTATTGAAGCTGGGGGAAATAATACTAAGAATCCCCGTTGTAAGGCGGTAGATGCCGTTATTGCTATTTCTCCCAACGACGAGCTGCTGCTACCTTGCTACCACTTCGCCCAAACGGGAATTCCCATTAATGGGCGACTGTACGAGCTTTATCGTGAGTCTGAGGAGGTAGACAAATACCGCCAATCTCAAGGTAAACTCAAGGTATGTGAAGGTTGCACTGTTTGGTGTTACTTAATACCCAGCTTCTTTATGGGTGTAGACAAATACTGGTGGTTGAATCAGGTAACCTATGCCAGCGAATTCCTGGCCCGACAACGATTCTTACAACGAGCTTGATCCGCTCAACTCGTTATTTTCTGAACTCTCTGTGTCAGAAGAGGACTCAGAAGAGGAGTTAGAGGAGGAGACATTCACAAGTGTGTCTCTTCCATCCCGCTTTCAAGGTCGTAGACGCAAAGCCGCTCTAGTTTTGACAATAGTCTGGAGTGGCACAATCGCACTGCATTTAGTTTCCTGGGGAGCTCTGTTCATACTAGGGCTAACGACCATCATAGGAATTCACGTCCTAGTGGTCGTATTTGCCCGACCAAAAGGTATGAGCGAGCAAATCCAAGGAGATTTGCCATCTGTATCAGTGTTGGTGGCAGCTAAAAATGAAGAGGCAGTCATTGGTAGATTAGTCAAGAACCTTTGTAACCTGGAATACCCAGAAGGACAATATGAAGTATGGGTGATTGATGATAACAGCACCGACAGGACGCCCCAATTGTTGGCAGAACTAGCGCAGGAATACGACAAACTGAAAATACTGCGGCGAAAGCCAGAAGCAGGCGGAGGAAAATCAGGAGCGTTGAATCAGGTGCTAGGGCTGACAAAAGGGGAGATTTTGGCGGTATTTGATGCCGATGCTCAAGTGTCATCGGACTCGCTAATGCGTGTCATACCGTTGTTTCAACGGGAAAATGTGGGCGCAGTGCAAGTGCGAAAGGCGATCGCCAACGCCAATGAAAATTTCTGGACAAAAGGTCAAGCCGCAGAAATGGCAGTCGATACTTTTCTGCAGCATCAAAGGACAGCAGCAGGCGGTATTGGCGAACTGCGGGGTAACGGTCAATTTGTCCGGCGAGAAGCGCTGTTGCGTTGCGGCGGCTGGAATGAGGAAACAATTACCGATGATTTAGACCTGACATTGCGCTTGCATCTAGATAAGTGGGATATTGAGTGCGTGTTCAACCCAGTGGTAGAGGAAGAAGGCGTGACAAATGCGATCGCCCTCTGGCATCAGCGCAGCCGTTGGGCAGAAGGCGGATATCAGCGGTATTTGGATTACTGGGATCTGATTCTCAAAAACCGCATGGGGACGCGCAAAACCTGGAATTTATTCGTATTTTTTATCCTGCTCCAGTACATTTTACCCACAGCGGCAGTGCCAGATTTATTGATGGCGATCGCCCGACATCGTCCACCGATTTTAAGCCCATTAACTGGCTTGACGGTGACGGTATCAATGGCGGGGATGTTTGCAGGTCTGCGGCGCATAGGTCAACAAAAGGAATTCAAACTGTCCACTTATCTTGTGCTGCTGCTTCAGACTTTGCGTGGCGCTTTATATATGTTCCACTGGATTGTGGTCATCAGTAGCACCACAGCCCGAATGTCACTGCGACCAAAGCGCCTGAAATGGGTCAAAACTGTCCATCAAGGTAAAGAATAAAAAATGAAGAGAGAAGAATGAAGAGAGCAGATTTTTTTATCTTCTCTCTTTTATTTTTGATTCGATATTGGGGATTAGCGATTAGGGATTAGGGATTGGGTATTGGGAGGATTATAGACCAATAGGGTTCAGTTAAGGTTGATGTGTAAAAAATCACGTGGGTAGAGACGCGCTGTTTGAAGCGTCTCTACATTGTGTTGGTAATAAGGGTTCTGGTGTTATCACCAAGCGTATTGGATTATAGACGGGATTCAAACCCGGCCGAAATCCCGCAAAAACATCTTTCCCAGTCCCCAATCCAAGCGTCCCCAGTCCCCGTTAAAATTCATCTTCAGCCTCTGAATCATCTTCCCACTCAGAGATGTTTGTTAAGTTTGGTCGTTCTGTGTCATCTGTAAATCGGATGATTTCTCCATCGAAGAATTGTGCCAAACGTTGAGCTGCGGCTGCGACTTCATCAACTTCCCAATGTTCTGTGGAAGTTTGAGGTTGAGGTGGGGAAGGTGTAGCACTGCGATTGCTGGCGTCTGAAGTAGGTACCGTACCATTATTCGTCGGATTTGAAGTTGTTGTCGGAGGTGTTTCCCTTGATTTAGGAACTTCAGGAGAAGGCGGACGAGGAGGTTCGTAACTTGCAGGAGTGACAGGCTTGTTTTGAGCAGGAGAAGTCTTCGCAGGGATAGAAGTTGATGCGGTTGCGAATTCCAGGTTTATCTTGACGTCACACTTGAAAGTTTCCTTAAACGCTGCGGCAATTTTAGGTTGGTCTGATTGGACTTTTTTATACCATGCTTGTTTAATGGCAACACGGGCTACAGCACCATCAAATTCTATAAGATGGCACATTTGGCGCAGTAATTCTCGCCTGGAAATCGGCTGGAGATTGGCAAGCACTTGCTGCCAAACTTGGGTTAAGTCAAATTGTGTTACCTCACTAACTTCGTGTGTTTGGGATACTGACGATACGGCTTCTACTTTAGGGGGAGATGAGGGAGATGAGGGAGTTTGTGATGAGTTATGTGTTTGGTGGTTTTTTATTTCTTCTACTTCTACAGTTTTTGAAACGAATTCAGTTGTTCTCAGGTTGTTTTCTGGTGCTGATACGGAAGGTGTCTCGCGGCTTGCAACTGGTGTTTGTTCACCTTGGACTACAGCTGGTGCAATTGGAGGCGGTGAAACTCTGGGTGTGAAAACTGCGCCTCTACCGTTTTGCTGAACAGGGATATTTGCTGAGGGTAACAATCCCAGCAATGTAACCTCTAACCACAAACGAGGTTGTGTGGTGTTTTTCAGTTGCACTTCAGCGGTTCGCAGGTGTTGCTGTCCTGCCAAAATTGTACTTATGTCAAACTCTTGGGCAAAATCTATCAGCGCTTGCCAAGTTTGAGGAGTACAAGCAACCAAATCGTTGCGACGAGACGCAGTTTTAGCGATGAGTAAATCTCGGTAAAATCCAGCGAAATTCTGGAGAATAATCAGAGGTTCGCGACCGGAATCCAGAATTTTCCGAGTGCAGTCTAGAACAGCTTCGGGGTTGTCAGAGGCGATCGCATTCAACAAAAAAAGCAAATCGCGTTCGCTTACCGAACCGACCAAATCCCAAACTCTATCTGGTGTGACTTCACCTGACAATAAACTTAACTGGTCAAGGAGACTTTCTGCATCGCGTAATCCGCCTTGAGCAATTTGCGCTATCAGCGTGATCGATTCCGGAGTAATACTAATATTTTCTTTGTAAGCGATATAACTCAAATGCTTCGCCATCGCTTCTAAATTTATTCGGCGAAAGTCGAAGCGTTGACACCGGGAAATAATAGTAGGTAAGACTCGTTGCGGGTCAGTCGTCGCCAGTACAAAGACAACGTGTTTCGGTGGTTCTTCGAGTGTCTTCAGTAGCGCGTTGAATGCTGCGGTACTGAGCATATGGCATTCATCAATAACATAAACCTTATACCGACACTGAATCGGGGCATATTGCGCTCTTTCTATAATCTCGCGAATATTATCGACACCAGTGTTACTTGCGGCATCAATTTCAATAACATCTAAAGAATAGCCTTTGGTAATTCCCTGACATACATCACATATGCCGCAGGGTTGAGGCGTAGGTTTCTCATGATTAACACAATTAAGCGATTTTGCCAAAATACGGGCGCTGGAGGTTTTGCCCGTACCTCTAGGACCAGTGAACAGGTATGCAGGGGCTATTTTGGCAGCACGGATAGCATTGGTCAGGGTGGTAGCGATCGCCTCTTGCCCCACTAGTTCAGCAAAATTCTTTGGGCGATACTTGTGGTGCAGGGGTTCGTAAGACATGGATTTGAAATGTCAATCCCTCTGAGGGTTAATAACTAGCACCCAACCGAATTTGGGATGAAACCATTTTAAACACACACAGTCACTTTAGACATTGATTATTGTCTTTTTATAGTACAAATTTACCATAAAGAAATAGTGTATGGTTTAAAGATATCTTTCTCTTTATGCAAATATTTATGTCCTACTATTGACAGAAAAGTTTCCATGTGTACATCTTATTTAGTACATCTTATTTAATTCAGTAGCGCAATGGTGCAGTGCCCAGACGCGTAAGACACCGCTACAATCTTATGGTAAACACCAACACTTACGGGTGCGGGAGATGCTCAAGCGGTTAATTCAATGGCTCAAAAAGTTTTTTCAACGCTTGTTTGGCAAAAACCAAACTCTAGCCAAATCAGGGGCAAATGTTCAAAAAGAACCGCCTCCACCCCTTACCGATACGGATCTGGAATTTCTGTTTACAGAACTATTAGAAGGCGTGCATCAGGCACGAGGGCAAGTATGGGCGCAGAAATGGCTGGATAATATTGAACATCGTGTTTCAACTCAACGTTGGGTGGAGTGGTTGCAGCGTTTTGGCGAAAGATTGCTAGCAGCACCTACACCCAATAATGAATTAGCCTCCCGAATGGTACAACTAGGTGAGTTGGAGGTTGGAGAAGTTGGAGACGTTGCCTATGATATTGGCATGCAGTTGTTAAGGCGCGCAGGCGGCGAGCCAATATGGGAGTATGAGGGACCAGATGCAGGAAAGCAAATCCCTGCAACTGCAGAAACTCTCGAGGAGCAAGCCGAAGTGATGGAAGTAGAAAACCTTCCAGAAGGAGAATACCAAACCATCACGTTAGATCAGTTGCTTGTGCTACTGCAGGAAGATGAGAACTTACGCAACCAGATTTCTGAGCAAATGGGAATTGAGACTGAAGATCCACAAGTCATTATCCAGGCTTTGCTGAATCAATTCCATGCTGCTAATGAATCGAGTACAAATGAACCAGAACCATAATTCAATACCTTATTTTCCTGCCATAGTGTATATTAATATACACTAATAGATAGGTCTTGGTTGCTTTTCTCATGTAAAACTGTTGTGAATGACAAACAACCTTGTTTCATAAGGCTGTTAGTATGCTGTTGGTTTTCCAAACATACGATCAATCGCCCATGTGCTTGTGTGAGGTTTTTGGGTAAGTCATAACTTTTTTAACACTGTGATCGCTAAAATCTTATGATGAACAACCTCCAATAGTGTCCGAAATGCTCAAGCGGCTAGTAAAGTGGCTTAACAAGTTTTTCAGATTCCTCTTTAGGAAAAAGCAGACTCGTTCTATGTATCCTACAGGGGAACAGAAGGTGGAATCTCCACCTGAACTGACGAATGCGGATTTGGAATATTTGTTTACTCAGCTGCTAGAAGGTGTGCATCAGGCAAGAGGGCAACAGTGGGCGCTCAAATACATCCAAAGAATGGAAAATCGGATATCTGTTGAGCGCTGGATAGATTGGTTGCTGGATTTTGGCGAGAGATTGTTAATATCTCCTGCACCAAATATTCAATTAGCAGAACGCATGGTACAGCTAGGCGAACTGGGTATCGGGACAATTGGAGATTTATCGTACGACATTGGATTACGGTTGTTGACGCGAAACTTGGGCGAAGCGTATTGGGAAAATGACGACGTACAACATACAGAAACTATAACTCCTGCAACCCCGCTGATTGCAATACAAGAAGGGTTGACACCAAAAGCCGACAAACAGGATTTAGACAATAAACGCAGGCATGAAACAGAAACGACAATACCTGCACCCGTTTCAAACTCTCCACAGCAAGAGTATATCAATCATGGAGAGGAATTGATATGGGAATACGATGGACCAGATGCCCAAACGACAGCATCACCTGTGGAAACTCCGGTTGAGCAAGGGGAAGAAGAATCTGGGGTAGCAAAAGAAATGCAACCAGTCACATCTGAAGCTCGTATATTGCCTGAGTCTTCGGATTTATCGCCACCGGTAGCTGTAACGTTGGATGAATTGTTAGTCAGGTTAGACCAGAGTACCAGTTTAGTTCAGCAGCTGGCTTCTGGGCTAGGAATTCAAAGCGAAGCACCAGTTAAGACGGATTCGCTGAGCAATCAACGACAGCAGACTCCTTTTGAACAAGCACAAGGATGGTTTTACACTGGTCTTAAGCAAGCAAAAACAGGTGATTTATCTGGAGCAATTGCATCTTACGACAAAGCGATAGAAATTAACCCCAACTCGCACGAATATTGGTTTAACCGGGGGTTAACATTATTTTATTTAGGGCATTTTTCAGAGGCGATCGCATCTTACGACTCTGCAATTGCGCTCAAACCAGACTTCTATAAATGTTGGTACAATCGAGGCGCGGCACTTGGTGAAATAGGACGCTTTGAAGATGCCATCTTCTGCTTTGATACAGCTATAGAGATTAAGTTCAATTATCCCGATGCTTGGTCTAGTCGGGGTATGGCGTTGCAAAAGTTAGGACATCCATTGGAAGCAGTTGCCAGTTATGATCAAGCACTGATGCTGGAACCCCAAGATCAAGATAATTGGTATCAGCGAGGTGTGGCGTTAGTAAAGGCTGGGCGAACAAATGATGCGATCGCATCATTTGAGAAAGCCTTAGAAATCCAACCTGACTTCGATTTAGCTTGGTACAGCCGAGGTGTAGAACTTTCTGATTTAGGACGATTTGAAGATGCGATCGCAAGCTTAGAGCAAGCAATAGAAATTCAACGCGACTTCTACGAAGCTTGGTACGCCTTGGCAAGTGCATTGGGTAAAATAGGGCGACATGAAGATGCGATCGCATCTTACGAACAAGCAGCTCAAATCAATCCAGCCTCACACGAAGTTTGGATTGATCGTGGTGTGGTAGAGGCGAATTTGGGACGCTGGTATGATGCTATTTCATCGTGGGACAAAGCTTTAGAAATCAAACCGGACTACTACTTAGCCTGGTTTAATTGCGCGATCGCATTGGAAAATTTAGGACACCATCAAGAGGCAATTGCTTCCTATGATAAAGCTATAGAAATTAACCCCGAGTTTGACTTAGCTTGGTACAACCGAGCTGTAGTGCTATTTTCTTTGCAGAGATTTGAAGAAGCGATCGCCTCATATGACAACGCTTTGCAAATCAAACCTGACACGTGGGAAGCTTGGATTGGGCGAGGCTACGCAGCCGGAAATGCAGTTTCTAGCGACTTGCCCCTGACTTTTTTCAGTACCATAGCTGCAGCAAATCCAGATTTATGTGAACGCGGTTATAAAGGAAAATTGGCAAGCTACGAGCAAGGGCTGAAATATGTTCGCCAAGATACACAGCCAGAAGGTTGGGGTAGGTTGCATGTGGCGCTTGGCAATGCACATTATGAAGAAGGAAAGAGACACACCACACCTTGGTATTATTGGCACCAAACCGTAGATGAGTACAATCAAGCCCTCAATACTCTTACACCAGAAGCTTTTCCTCAATTACATCTGGAGGTTTTGCAAAACCTGATCAAAACGCTTGTATGTTTGGGAGAAACTTCACAAGCCCAAGAATTACATCAATACGCTACAGATTTATTGCAATACTTACTCAGCGAAACCACCGACTCTAATGAAGGTAAAAAACAGTTGGCGCTCAAGTATGCAGGTTTTGAACAGTTAGCAGTTGATATAGCCATGCAGTTCGGTGAGATAGCCCAAGCTTTAGAAATCGCGGAACATGGGAAAAATGCTTGTTTAACCTGGCTTGTTTCTGGTTGGACAGATGAGATTAATTCCCCTAACTATCGATCAATTCACCAGCTTCTCAACCCCACAACCGCAATTATTTACTGGCATATCAGCCCTTGTACCTTACGCACCTTCATTATTAAATACAACTCTCCAGAACCGATTCCCATTTTTACACCTGTCCTCAATGTCGCGGTTATTGATGAAATGCCTCTACCCGAAGCCGTACAACGCTTAGTTGAATTTGAAGATTGGCTAGAAGATTGGAATCAACAATACACGCAATATCGGCAACTCCAGGCAAATGACGCATCGAACAAAAGTAGTCATTCTTGGCAAGCAGATATGCAACAGAGGCTATTAAATCTAAAAAATATCCTCAATGTTTCTACAATTGTCAATGAGCTCGAAGACATCACTCATCTGATTTTAATTCCCCACCGTGACTTACACAGATTTCCGCTCCACGCCCTTTTCAATCTTTCCTCTCCTTGGGATGAAGAGTTATTCCAACCGCATAATTTCACATTTACATATCTGCCTAGCGCCCAAATTGGCTTGTCTTTGGAATCTCAGCCTCCCCATCAAGTGCAAATACCATTACTATTTGTGGAACATCCCGAAAGTACAAATGATCCTGCAGGACAATTTGCTCAACTCGAGTCTGAAGCTATTAGACTCATGTTCAGTCGTAGTCAACGTATCCAAGGCTCATTAGTTTCTAAAAGGCAGTTAGAAATTGCTTTATCTGGTCATTACAATATATTTCATTTTCAAGGCTATGTAACTGACAATTTTAGTCAGCCGCAAAAATCAGAATTTGTGTTAGCTGGTGAAGACAAATTAACCGTAGAAGAAATCTGCAATAAGCCAATTGCGAATTACAACTTGATCACTCTCTCAAGTTGCGAAACAGCGATGGATAGCAACCAAAATATCACCACCGAATACGTCGGTTTAGTCAGCGTTTTTCTCACTCAAGGAGTCAGCCATGTATTAAGTACATTGTGGGCTACAGAATCGGCAGCTAGTGCTTTAGTGATGATAGAGTTTTATCGACGGCTTCAGCAAAACAAATCAGCACCCAATGCTTTAGCAGAAGCAACTCAATGGCTTAAGGAATTGACTGCTGGCGAATTCAAACAATGGTATGAACAATTACGAAACCAACTAGCTCAAAGGGGAGTCATCATTAAGGAAAATTTAGCCACACAATTGAATACAAGTCGTGACATCCCAGCAGAAACAAAGCTTTACAATCATCCTTACTACTGGGCAGCATTTAAAATTACAGCTAAGTTTTATTTTTAAAGCAGCACATATAATCGCCACGCAAGCGATACAGTAACCTAAATGAACGTTGCTGTTGCTTCTTCTGCAAGCAGCCAAGCTTTCTGAGTCCATGCTTCATTGAATAACCCAACCGTTGGCACTTTCAATTCAAATGGATGGGGTGGTGGCGCAAGCAATGAAGGTGAATTTGTGTCATGAGCTTGAATTAAGCTCACTATCCAAGGGAGAAAGTCTAAGATTTCCCCTGGCAATAAGGTTAACTCGAAGTCCCACACGCGATTAAGACCTCGACATTCTTGCCCCTTTTTTACTATCGTGACTCTACCAGCACTTTTGTTTATGGCTAACCGAAGAATAAAGGGGCGGAATGGGATAAATTCATCAGGTGCTGTGTAAGCGTAGACATTCACGTAGTTCAGGCGTTGCCTATCATCCACCCAAGACGCGATAGGGGAATTACTACTATAGGATGCACCAGTTATTCTCACCGGCACATTCATCGCAGCAGCGAACAGACAGTAGAACTCATGCCTAAGTTCGCTAACTATGTGTTTGGTTTCTGGGGTCACGGTTACTGTACCTGTTAACAAAACATTCGTTAAATGGGTCTTTTTTAAATTTATAGTCCACTCTCACTTAAAATATCCTGTGATCTTTAAAGCGTGGTTACTGTTCGTTACTTAGTGGTGCTGTGTTCGATCAGCAATGTTTGCCAGACGCAGTCTAGCATGACTGAGGCTGGCTTAGTCATAATGACCTGAGTTGGATCAGCATGGCTTCATTTGCTGACAGTTGTCCTCAATAGCGGAAACGGCTCTTACGTTGCTTGTGCTTAGCAACTGCTTTACGCTTGCGTTTTTGAAGGGGTGTTTCAAAGTGACGATGCTTCTTCAAATCTGGAAAAATTCCTGCCTTGGAAACTTCTCGTTTAAATCTCCGGAGGGCTGACTCAATTCCTTCATTTTCGCCAAGAATCACTTGGGTCATCCTATCTCCTTTTAAATTAGCTAAATTAGTGGTTGGACATGAGCAATTCTGTAAGCTGGATAGCAAAAAAGGGCAGACAAGGAATCTGCCCTTGAAATCTTAGACTTAAATTCTTTGTCTCAAAGCTTTGTCTTAAAGCTAATTAGTAGCGTCCACGGGAGTATCCTCCACCACCGCCACTGCTGTTCCCCCATCTACCACCACCACCAGAACCTGAATCTGATTTGGGCTTAGCTTTATTAACCTTCAGGTTACGACCCATCCACTCAGCACTGTCCAGGGCTTCAATCGCTGCGGCTTCTTCTGCATCTGATCCCATTTCTACAAAAGCGAAGCCACGCACACGACCCGTTTCCCGGTCTAGAGGCAATTGAACGCTCTTAACAGTTCCATATTCTGCAAAGACGCGTTTGAGGTCATCTTGCTCGACCTGGTAAGATAAATTACCGACGTAAATTGACATGAAACATCTCCAGAATCACACTATGCAGAGAGTTAGATTCGGAGAGACGCTTGTAAATAGATAAAACACAAACTGCACAACCGAATATAAATCCTAGAACCCAAGATAACATAAATCTACAAAAGATGTTGCTAAGGTTAGAGGAAATTCTATAAATTATTCAAATATATCAACTACAGAGCGTTTGTGGGCAAAAATATGCAAAAAAAGTAGGATACTTAAAGTGACACGACTAGCGGCACCTCAAGTGTAAGCGAGCTAAGCACTTACAATTTTATCCTGGCGATACCCAAAAATACGGTTGATCGCAAAAAGCTATAAATAAAAGTCAAGTCTGAGGACTTGGTAAAGCGTCAGGCTCTAGTGAATTATTATACAGTAATAGAAATTATATAAAATATAGAAATTATACAAAATATAGAAATTATATAAAACGTAGTGCATCT
The DNA here is from genome assembly GCF_002368435.1 of Kalymmatonema gypsitolerans NIES-4073. Taxonomy (GTDB): domain Bacteria; phylum Cyanobacteriota; class Cyanobacteriia; order Cyanobacteriales; family Nostocaceae; genus Kalymmatonema; species Kalymmatonema gypsitolerans. The sequence goes on along the minus strand of NZ_AP018268.1, from coordinate 5,734,577 downwards.
GAATCTCCAACGAAACTGCATTATGATCTCTAAATTCTGTCCAAGCTGAGTTTTTCTTCAAATGATCACTGAACCCTCTTAAGGTACACAAGCGACTTGCTCAATTCGGTCAAACAGTTCTGTGTTCAATCCATACACCACAGGATAGTAAAATTTTATTCTCTCAAGTGATGAAAAAATTGTGCTTGTCGGAGAAGCTAAAATTTCAGTCAGTATGTCATTCAGAAAAGTTTTTCTCTCGGGCTGGGAATCGTAAAAATCAAAATAATCAGCTAAACAAAATGCCGCTAGTCTTTGAAATCCTTGGATTATTAGGTAATCTTGGCTAAGGGTTTCATACTGGTTAATAGCTGATACTATTTCCTCAATTTTTACACAAATTTCTTTAATACCTAAATTACTGGAATCTAAATTTCTCGCTGCCTTGAGAAATTCAAAAGCCGCTCTCCACATATTAAAGTTAACTGATTTTGCAGCAATCTTTGCGATTTCAACTCCCATATTCGCAAATCGGCTAGCAGCATATTGTCGTATTTCTAATATGTTTTCAGGTAGTAAAGATATTATTCTCTTGGCTATGACTTCAATTTTGTGTGACTGATTATTACAAAAGTGAACGCGGCAGATAAAGAAAAGAGCTTCAAAGTCATTATAATCAGCTTTCCCATCAGCACCAATAGCCAATTCTGCCCAAGCCAATGCTTCTGAGTAATTGGTTTCACTAAGGTAAGTTTCTGCTATCTCTAAATAAGGTACAGAATTAAATGATTCCAAGTTAACTGCTTGCTGATAGCATTCACGAGCATTGTGATAAAGTTGAAAATTACTCAATTCTTGCTCATGAAAACACTCAGCTTGCAGTTTGTAAGCCGAAGCCAAATTACTCCAATAGACTGCTACATCAGGATTAGTTTTAGTTAATGCTTTGTAGACTTTAACAGCAAAATCCCAATTGTTAGTATGAATGTAACAAAGACCTAGTAGATTGCGAGCAGCATCCATTGTTGGTGCTAGGACAAGAACTTGCTTAAGTAAGGGAATGGCGCTTGACCATTTTTCTAGTTGGATGTTCTTTTCTGCTTGGTCAATCAAGTCTTTAATTTCGTCGCCGTGCTTCTGCATGGCGTCATAATTTTCTCGCGCTCTTGGGTCAGAAAGCGTGTTATAAGCGACGCGAATTTGCTGAAACCGTTCTGGTTCTTTTTCAGGAGAATACTTGCGAACTAACCGGAAGTAAGCTTGTTTGATTTCATCAGCAGATGCCTGAGAGGAAATCTCCAGGATATGATAAAATTCATATACCATTTGTTAGTCTTCCATGTCGTTTTCTAAGTCAAACAAGAAGTCTACAAGGCGATCGCCCACGTTTTGAATTTCTTCAATACTGTCATTCATCAAAGCTTTTTTGAGTTCCATAACAATATCAGACAGCGGGGACCTTTCCTGAGGCGGGATTCCAGCCATATACCGTTCTGCCTTATTGATTAACCCTTCGTATTGCTTCGCTTTGGCATTTTGCTTCCACAGTTCTTTGAGGCGAGAAGCAGCATCAGCTATATCTTTACTAGCCATGCGCTTGACTGAGTAACCGTAGGATAACTCTACACTTTTGTTAATGTTGGGAATCGTGGCTTTAAGTTTAGCTATCCCATTGATGTCATAAGAAAATTCCACTTCCACTGGATAAGGATACCCGTCAGCAGCTGGAGGAATATCTGTAATTTCTGTGGCTATTCCTGTGTCAATCGCTTCATTGGGTAGCTTTGCCCTTCCTGTATTGTCTTGATAAAGACGAACTTCTAGCCGCTTTTGATCTGCTCTCAAAAGTGTGTAAGTTTTTTGAGTAGAATAAGGAATTGTTGTATTAGGCTCAATCAAAGGTTCGTAGGTCAGCATATATTGTCCGCCAACGTAACTCACCACTTCAATGCCCAATCCAAAGGGAGCAACATCGGTGAGAATAAGACCAGAATCCTCAGAAATGAAATTTTGGGCAAGAGCAGCATGAACAGATGCGCCAACACCCACAGCCAAGTCAGCACCAATATCGGGTGGTTTGCCTTCTTTGCCAAACATCTCTGCAACTAATTGGCGAACAGCGGGAATGTAAGTTGTACCACCTACAAGTAATACTCGGTTGATAGCACTGGGACGCAACTTTTTGGCATTCAGTGCTTGACGTATGCACTCACGCGCCTTTTCTAACAGAGGTGCGATCGCCTCCTCAAATTCTTGCTGCGTCAGTTCCACCTCTAAGTCAATAAATTCACCATCTTGTGCTGCAAAATAGGGAATTCGTACCTCATGCGATCGCTGTGTAGAAAGCACTTTTTTAGCTTTTTCTGCTGCTTCTTTGAGTGCGCCATGAGCTTTTTCAGAAATTTCTGCTCCAGGATTTTCAGCTTGAAATTTAGCCTTCAGCAATGCCATCATTGCCTCATCGAAATCTTTACCTCCCAACTGGGGATTACCAAAACTACACTTGACATCAAGAACACCAGCAACCATCTCCAACACGGTAATATCTAATGTTCCACCACCAAAATCAAAGACAACAAGCTGTTCTTCAATATCAATATTATTGATGCCAAAACTTAAAGCTGCTGCTGTTGGTTCATTTATCAGGCGAATAATTTTTAATCCTGCCAATTCACCTGCATTCAGTGTTGCTTGCCGAGCAGCATCTGGAAAGTTAGCTGGAACAGAAAGTACAACTTCTCGAATCGTAATTCCTAGTGCTTCTTCAGCATTTTCCTTAAGTTTGCGAAGAATCAGCGCCGAAATTTCTTCAGGTCGGTACTCTGTATCTAGGAGTTTCACTGTTTCTCCAGTTCCCATTTTCCGCTTGACTTCGCGAACTCCACGACCTGATACATCAACCCAACTGCGGGCATTTTCTCCTACTAAAAGCTCACCTTTTTTATTAATAGCAACAATTGATGGAATAATAGCCAATTTTGTAGCAGGGTCAGGAATTGGAAATGATTCATTATTTCGGTAAACACAAATTTCAGATGTAGAAGTTCCTAAATCAATTCCAATAGCATAATTTTTGGTCATTGCTTAAATTACTCCTTTCCCAGCGTAAATTTTTCACTATATTGGGCATTGACTACCTTACAACTCAGTTCCATTTTCAGGTTCTTGTAATGGTGATGCCACAACGACCTTCGCTTTTTCAATCATTTTGTCCCCAATTTTATAACCCCAATTAACACATCTAACAATATTTCCTGGTGTGAGATTTGATTCTTCCTCATCAATAGCTTCATGAAATTTTTCGTTGAGTGATTCATCTGGTTGTGGAATTATACGCTCCATTCCTAAATTCATGACAATACGAGCAAATCCATCTAATATTCTATTTATTAACCGTGTATTTTCATCTGTTTCATAATCAGCAGCCCTCTCTAGTAAACAAAAAAACTCGGTAGCAGCCTGTTCCCAATGATTAATTTTTCGTTGCAGTTCCCCATTTATCTGACGTTGCTCTATAAGCATTTTTTCCACAGAATTTCTAAAATCGTCAAGTTCTCCCAACGTTTGTTCAAGTTTATCGTATAATTCTTTAACAGCAGTACTGTTGTCGAGGATGGCGTTAGTATTTGTGTAATAAGTCCGTTGTAATTTTTTTTGCTCCTCTATATATTTATTAAAAGTTTCTAGTATACAATTTTCTATATGCTTATTTAAGCTTTCATCTATAATTTTCTGTAAATTTTCCTGGATAGTTTCCCGTAAAATTTCATCAAAATTTTGCAAATTTTTATTGTTCAATTTTTTTGAATTCATTTATCTATCCTCATAAAAATTTTAATCTCTGTTATAGTGCTTCTATGTTGCCTGCAATACACGGCTGTAGAAACGTAGCTACGTCTCTACATTATTCGTGGTGGTGTATATGATTCAAATGAGAACCGCTATAAATACATAACATAATAGTTAATGAGATGAGCATCACTGCTAATAATAACTAATCGTTAAGAAGGATAAAAAAACAATGAACGATTAGCCGATAGCCCTTTGTAAACATCACTGATAGGATATATTTATACACAACTGCTTTATTTAGCGGAATAGTTCCTGCAAAAAAGAAGTTTATCAAGATTAAGCTTTTCTACTGATTTTGCTGATAAGTCGTGAAACACTGGTGAGCGAAAAACTGTTCCTGAACTCAAGCCCTTATAATAGCTTTTTTATAGTTGCAGTGGGATTGGTAAAGGGTTTAGGCAAAAAGAAAACAGTATGGTACAAATTCGCGGAATCGTCAAAGCAGCTCAAGTAGCACGAAATCGCTTGCAGGCTGGGATAGCACCTAGCGATGTTGCAGATTTTAAAAAATTCATCACAAACTCTATCGAGACTATTGAGCAGTTGTGTGCTCACGGGAGAATGGCACCAAGTCAGTTACCAACGCGATCGCGTCAGGCTTACTATTTTCTCAAAGCCATTGACTTGGACAACTTGCCTTTAGCTGAAACTCAGCCGACTCAAGATAAAGTGCAGACAATTCGCCTCAAGAACATCAAAACGCAACAAGGTGCAATTTTGCACAAGATTGCCAACTTAGCCTCTCCGACACCAAACACTGCTCAGACACAAGAACTCGCTAAAACTTTGGTTCAAACTGTTACAGCGATTGAAAAAATTTGCGCTGCATCGCAAGCAACACCAGCCAATCTCACCCGTTCCTCACGCCAAATTTATGCATGGATGAAGTTTTTGACTTATGAACGCAACCTCCAACTTCATCTTCAAACAACTTATCGAGTCAAGCAAATTGCTGAAAAACTCTGTAATATATATGCTCACCCGCTCAATATCGTTGTTGAGTTAACTCACTTAACGGGGATATATAAATGCAAACGCTCTTTGGTAGAAGCGACTCTCACACTTAGCGAAGGCTTCATCAATGCTAATGATGAAACTTTGGAAGCACTCGTGAAAGCAGCTTTGTTCGGCAAGTGTCAACAAACGACGCAGCTTATTAGAGATTATGCAGCAAGCGAAGAATCAAGTTCTGTATTGATAGAGCTTGATTTAATAACTGAAGTGATTGTAGAGAATCCAAGAGGAAAGTGCTATAACCTGGATGAGTTATTTGATAAAGTCAACCGTGAATATTTCGCTTGTTCTTTAGTTAAACCACGTCTCATTTGGAGCCAGATTAACACTTATCGTAAGTTGGGTCATTATGAGCCAGCAAAAAATAGAGTCATGATTGCTTTGACTCTTGACGATGCAAGAATTCCCGAGTTTGTAGTTGAGTTTGTCTTGTATCATGAACTGCTGCACAAATCCCACGGCGCTACATGGGTGAATGGCAGAAGAATGGTTCATACGCCAGAATTTCGCCGGGATGAGCGTAAGTTTAAGTTGTACAAAGAAGCCGAGGAATCGCTGAAAAAATTGACATCATATTTAATTTAAAACCACAGATGCACACAGATTAGGGATTTAGGGATTTCCAACAAATAAATTATCCAATCTTGTGGGGTGGGCATCTTGCCCGCCCAATTTATAGGACGGGCTAGAAGCCCATCCCACAAAAAAGTTGGATATTTTTAATTTGGAAGTCCCTGAACACTACTCCCTTCCCGGTACAAGATTACTTATCTTTTCCTTGGCGTTCTTGGCGTCTTGGCGGTTCGTTAATAGGTAATCTTCGAGCGTGACAGGAGTAGTTATTTATCTGTGTGCATCTGTACGGCAGTTGCTACAACGGGGGGAACCCCCGCAACGCACTGCCTCGTCCATCTGTGGTTTCATTTTCCTTAGTCTTGGCTAACCAGCAAAGCCACAGGGAAATGTTTCAGCGCTTCGCCAATCAGTAGAGTGCCATTAGCTTGAACTGGTTGCTCAGTAATCGCATCTTTCCACGCTGAAGCCCCTGCTGCTGGTAACTTCAGGCTTGTGTCATCCCAAACTTGTGGTCCCAGGGGATACTCTCCAGGCTGAATTAAACTGGTGAAGAAGCGCGGAGCAATAGTAACGATCGTTTTATTACCATCGCTTCTTGCAAAAGCAACAATATGTTCTTGAAAGTTGCCGCTCACCTCTAGAGGTAAGTAGCTGCCTTTCTCAAAAACTTCTAGAGACTCTCTTCTCGCTTTTAAAGCTTGGTTAGTTAGGAACAGCTTGATTCTGGCATCTTCTTTATTCGCCAGTAATTCATCTATCAACTTGAGAATATCTGTCTTAGCTTGCTCCTTAATTGCTTTGAGATAGGACTGCCGAATTTCATAGTCAACCGGACGGCGATTATCAGGATCAACCAAACTGAAATCCCACAGTTCAGTTCCTTGATAAAAGTCTGGGATTCCAGGAGAAGCAATTTTCAGCAAAGCTTGAGACAAAGAGTTGAAAATGCCATAGTAAGCAACCCGTTTCTGAAAAGGCACAAATTCTTTTAAGAAAGGATTGTCTTGCGAAGGTTCCAGAACCGCTGAGACAAAATCAATGAAGGCATTTTCATAAGTGCTATTTTGCCGCAGCCAAGCAGTGTAAACTTTCGCTTCTCTAATCGCTTTGAGCAAATAATCTTTTACGCGCTCAACACAGCTGGCATACTCATGTTCAAAAAATGGATAAGCCCCAACGAGCGTCTGGTAGAAAAGATATTCATCGTTCCTGTCTGGCATAGTTAAACGCTTGACGGTCTTTTTATGGGAACGATTGATTTCACTCCAGGTGCGGACTTGTTTTTGCCATTCCTCAGGAATCTCCGAGAGGACATTGAGCCTTGCCCTGATATCTTCACCCCGTTTGGTATCATGAGTTGAGCTAGCACTCATTGCCAGAGGCCAACTGTCTTGGCGTTTTTGATTGAACTCATGGAACTCTGAAGCGCTAATGCCAAAGCGACTAGGTTCGCTCCCAACTTCGTTTAAGGCAATGAAGCGGTTATAGACATATAAAGCGGTGTCTTCAACCCCCTTCGCCATCAATGGTCCGGTGTACTGTTGCAATCTCATGACAAAGTACAGCCACTGGTCTTTCTCTGCTTGAGTCAGAGAATCATCGTATTCCAGCAACAGCAATTTCTCGATAAAGTTCAATTCATTTTGCAACAGTGGTGTATTGGCTTTCGCTGCTTCAATCACTTCCTGGGTATAGAGGCGATCGCTTTCGGATATACCCTCTTGAGTGATATAAGTTCGGTAAATGGGAAAGCGAGTGAGAACTTCTGCCAGCGCTCGCTTCAAACCATTGATTGTAAAGTCATTGCCATAGCGATACTTACCCGATATCTTCTTTAAGAGAAAAGCGAGGTTATCAATATCACCTGCTAAATTTCTCTCTATGATCAGGTGTTTTTTCTCTGGGACAATTTGCTCAAATGTTGTTCTAGTTCCTGTAAAATCCCAGTAGATTTGAGTAAACTTATCTTCATTGTCAGTTTTACAGAAAACTCCATTGAGATAATTTAAGTAATCATAGCCAGAAGTACCTTGAACTGGCCAGTTACTTGGTAAGTCTTCTCCAGGCTGCAAAATCTTTTCAACAGTAATGTAGGTATCACCTGTTTTTTCTTTCAGCCTCTCTAAATATTGTGTTGGGTCATACAGACCATCAATATGGTCTATTCGCAAGCCAGTAAACTTACCTTCATCCACTAGCTTACCAATCAAATCATGGGTATTATTAAATACCTTTAATTCTTCTATCTTGACTGATATCAACTCATTGACTGTAAAAAATCTTCTATAATTCATCTCTTCAGCCCCTACTTTCCAATAAGAGAGGCGAAAGAACTGTTCAGTAAGCAGACTATCTAAAAGATTAAAACTTTCTGGCTTTCCTTGTTCCCCGTTAAAAAGTTGTAAATTCTCATCAATAAATGTTCTTACATCATCATTATCCGTATAAAGCTCCCAAAGAAGCCCTTTAACAAAAGCTGCTTGGTCTTGTCTTTGCTGAGCTGTAGCCTCTGAAGGAATATTTTTTACCATGTAGAGGATACCAAGCAATCTCACAAAGATTGGATGCTTCCTACCTAAATTTTTGGCTAATTTGCCTAAATTTTGAGTCAAAAACTTGGCATAAGATTCTAGTTTGAGAGGCAGCTTTAAATTATAATAATTAACATTCAGTCCACTCTCATCATACTTCAATTGAATTTCACCATTCTCCAAAGAATCTCCGTAAAAGTTGCCTAGCAACGGAGCCAAAATTGGTTCATGACTACTAGCAAAAGGAGAATTCCAGGCGAGATCAAAGTAGTCAACATAGTTTGAATCAGGACCATTTTCCAGGACATCCATTAGATACTTATTTTCGCTGTCATAAGCCATATGGTTGGGTACAATATCCTGCAACCAACCGATACTCCGCTGTTGTAATTCCTGGACTAAGGCTTCAAAACCTTCCTGGGTTCCTAATTCTGGATTTAACACAGTGGGATCAACAATATCATATCCGTGAGTACTTCCTGCTCTTGCTTTAAAGATGGGAGAAGCATAAAGGTCAGAAATTCCGAGTTCCGCTAGATAGTTTGTAATTGCTTTTGCTGCACCAAAGCCAAAAGCAGAATTGAACTGAATTCGATAAGTTGCTGTTGGAATTCTCATATCAGTTACCAGTTATTATTTATCATTTATTATTTGTCAAGTTTCAAGTATCAGCGAACAAGGATAATTGCTCGCTGATGACTGTTCACAAATTACTGTCCACTGCTTTCGTAAAGTGCGAAACTCTGAAAGCGCAGGGTTAATTCTTGTGCATTGTTCAGTTTTTCTGGTAAAAGAGAACCAGAACCTTGCCACTTTTCATCCGCAGAATCTAAAATTTTCCGAGCGTCGTTAACCGGAAAGTTAGGGGTAAAAGTGGAATCGCTTTGGTTAAAGTTCATGAGGCAAAGTATTTGGTTATCTTCACTCCACCTGCGCCACCACACAATTTTCTCAGCTTCAAGAAAGCCTACTTCCATATTTTGGCGCTCTCGTTTCACTAAAGCTGGAATTGTGTTTCGTAAAGAGATGAGGTGTTGATACAACGACCACAGAGCTTGGTGTTTTCCTTCTTTGCGTTTTTCCCAATTCAACTTGCTCTTGAGAAAGGTTTCAGTAGATTCGGGATCGGGTGGTTCTCCTTGAGCATGAAAAGCAGCAAACTCTTGTTTTCGCCCTTGCCTAACTGCTCTAATTAAATCGGGATCAGAGTGACTGACAAAGTAGATAAAAGGTGCGTCTTCCCCATACTCTTCACCCATAAATAAAAGAGGAATATATGGAGAGAGTAACAGAGCACCGGCGGCTAGTTTCTGGGCTTCAAAGGATACGAGGTGGGATAACCGCTCACCCAGCATTCTATTACCGACTTGGTCATGATTCTGGATGCAGATGACAAACTGATTGAAAGGGCGATCGCCTGCTGAGTTTCCATGAAAGCGTTGGCGATGCGGTGAATACTTCCAGTCATACACAAACGTGTCCTGGTAAGCCTTTGCTAGGTGTTCGCACTTACCAAAATCTGAGTAATACCCAGTCTGTTCCTCAGTGAGCAACGCGTGCAAGGCATGATGGAAGTCATCACTCCACTGCGCGTCAATCCCGTATCCGCCTGACTCTACAGGACGAACCACTCGGGGATCATTTAAGTCGCTTTCTGCAATCAAATAAAGTTTTCGCCCCTGTTGCTGCCCAAGATGTGCAACATTTTCTGCCAGTTCTTCTAAAAAATGTTTAGCGCCTAAATCGTAGATTGCGTGAACGGCATCTAGACGTAGCCCATCAATATGATAATCCCGCAGCCAGTACAGAGCATTTTGAATAAAAAAGTTCCGCACATTATCGCTTTGGGCATCATCAAAATTCATGGCACTGCCCCAAGGAGTGCGATAAGTCTCCGTAAAATAGGGACCAAAGTGGCTCATGTAATTGCCTTCTGGACCAAAGTGGTTATAAACCACATCCAGAATTACCGCAATTCCCTGTTGATGACACGCATCAACCAGACGCTTCAACCCTTCCGGACCACCATAGGAGTTTTGCACTGCAAACGGATAAACGCCATCGTAACCCCAGTTGCGATCGCCTGGAAATTGAGCCACTGGCATGATTTCAATTGCGTTCACCCCTAGCTCTTGTAAATCCTTGAGCCGGGAAATAATTGCCTCAAAAGTGCCTTCCTGGGTGAAAGTACCAACGTGCAATTCGTAAATAATCATGCTTTCTAAAGGAATGCCAGACCAACTGCTGTCATTCCAACTAAAAGTGTGATCAATCACCTGTGAAGCACCATGTACATCCAAAGGCTGGAAATTAGAGGCTGGATCGGGTCTGGATTCACCCTTATTTAATTGGTAGAAGTACTGCGTTCCTGGTTGAATCTCTTCATCGGTAACTTGCCAGTAGCCCTCCTCCTTCTGCTGCATAGGGAGTACGCGTTCCTGAGGCGAGACAATTTTTACCGCAGCTGCTTCTGCATTCGGTGCCCAAACCCTAAATTCACAACGACTGTCACCTAAATAATGAGCGCCAATTCTCATACGAAGTCCTGAGTCCTGAATTGAAGAATTTTGAGTGAGGGAGATCAGGAAAACGACGAATAATAGTTGTTCTGTTGCTTCCTCATTTTCCTAGTCTCTTGCGTTTATCCAAACCGACGTAGTACCACCATTGAGCGAGCTACAACTGGCACTGCTTGAGTCCCCGTATAACGTCTTTCCTCTGTAACGAAGCGAGGCTCTTTCGTGTCAATCACAACACCCCATTCTCTATGTTGCATTCCCTCTGGTAGGGAAAACTCTATCGTGTCATAGTGAGCGTTAAAGAATAGGAGAAAACTATCATCGCTGATGCGCTCGCCCTTAGGACCAACACTAGGAAGTTGGTTGCCATCCAAGAACACTGCAACCGACTTAGCATAACCAACGTCCCACTGTTCCTGAGTCATCTCAGAGCCATCAGGGTTGAACCAAGCGATATCACTGATACTCTTTCCGTAGATCGGTCTGCCTTGAAACCACTTGCGCCGCCGAAACACTGGATGCTGTTTTCGGAAGTAGACTAGCTCGCGGGCAAAATTTACCAGATCCTGGTTTCCCTGTGGCAACTCCCAATCGAACCAGGAGATTTCATTGTCTTGACAATAAGCATTGTTGTTGCCCTTTTGAGTCCGCCCAATTTCATCTCCCCCTACTATCATCGGGATACCTTGGGACAGCATCAAAGTTGCTAAGAAGTTCCGTCGCAGGCGTTCCCGCAATTCCAACACTTCTGGATCATCCGTTTCACCTTCAGCTCCACAATTCCAAGAGCGGTTGTGGCTTTCCCCATCCCGGTTGTCTTCCCCGTTAGCTTCGTTGTGTTTCTCGTTGTAGCTGACAAGGTCGTTCAGGGTAAAGCCATCGTGTGCTGTGATGAAGTTAACACTCGCATTAGGTCGCCGTCCATTTAGTGCATACAGGTCAGGGCTACCCGTGAAACAGTAAGCAAATTGTCCCAAGCTCTCATCAATACCACGCCAGAAGTCGCGCACCGTATCGCGATACCTGCCATTCCACTCAGACCACAGAACTGGGAATTGACCCACTTGATAACCACCAGTTCCCAGATCCCAAGGTTCGGCAATCAGCTTTACACCAGCCAGCACTGGGTCTTGGTGAATAATGTCAAAGAAAGCTGCCAGACTATTCACTTCATAGAGCTCTCGCGCTAAAGCCGAGGCTAAGTCGAAGCGGAACCCATCTACGTGCATCTCCAACACCCAATACCGCAAGCTATCCATGATTAACTTGAGGACTTGCGGTTGGCGTACATATAAAGAATTACCGCAACCTGTATAGTCCATGTAGTAACGCTGGTCATTCTCTACCAGACGGTAGTAAATGGCATTATCGATGCCTCGCAGCGTGAGTGTAGGACCTAAATGATTGCCTTCTCCTGTGTGGTTGTAGACCACATCCAGAATGACCTCAATTCCAGCACGATGCAGTGCTTTGACCATCTCCTTGAACTCAGTAACCTGCTCTCCCACTGTTCCAGAGGAACTGTAGCCGGAGTAGGGAGCAAAATAGTTGACCGAGTCATAGCCCCAATAATTCTTTAACCCCTTGCCAACAAGATGTCCCGGATGCGACAAAAAGTGATGCACGGGCATAAGTTCAACTGCTGTGATCCCAAGCCTTTGGAGATGCTCAATTGCTGCGGGATGCCCAAGTCCAGCATAAGTACCGCGTAGTTCTTCCGGCATATCTGGATGCAGCTTGGTAAAGCCCTTAACGTGAGTTTCATAAATCACAGTTTCGTGCCAAGGGGTTCGCAGCAGATCGTCACCCTCCCAATCAAAGGACTGATCGATCACAACAGACTTTGGCATCAAATGAGCGCTATCTAGCTCTGAGAAAGATAAATCCTCTTCAGGAGATTCCCAAGAGTAGCCAAAAAGTTCTGGACCATTGCCAATGTCGCCATCAATCGCCTTCGTGTATGGGTCAATCAGCAGTTTATTGGGGTTGAAGCGATGACCCTCGCTTGGTGAATAAGGACCATGCACTCTATACCCATACCGTTGTCCTGGTCCTACTCCTGGTAGATAACCGTGCCAAACAAAGTTGCTAACTTCAGTCAGGGGGATGCGTGTTTCATTATCTTCTTTATCAAATAAACAAAGCTCGACACCTGTTGCGTTTTCCGAAAACAAAGCGAAGTTTGTACCTTTACCATCCCAGGTTGCCCCTAAGGGATAAACGTTACCGGGCCAGAGCGCTACGAACATAGATAAATCTCGAATAAAACTTTAGTTGTACAAAAAACTTTGAAGCGCAGCTTCTGCTCATTATTTGCTACAAACAATTCATTTTGAGTCTACCTTTAGGAGGATGTTCTGAGATGAAACTAGGTAGAAATCTCCATTGTCTAGATATACGTCTTTGGAAATAAAGAGCTTTGTTGTGGTATGAGCTTAGAACTCAGCGCACTCGATTCTTACTTACTTCACTTGGTAATAAATAGGACATTATTAACATTTATGATGACAGTTGCAAATCATTCCAAAATTTTCAAACGCTTCGAGATTGAGTACAAAAGCGTACTTTGTGTATAGTCTTGTGATTTGGATAATTAACAATATCAGCGCGAATCTCACAGATGACAACAACGGGGAACTCTTAAACAGCAGATGCAGAAATGATCCCCTTGTCACAATGTCTGCATATACATGACATTGGCAATCACTAACAATGCTGTGATTTCGCAAAACAGAGTGCCTCTTGAGTGATGGCGCTTTTCTCCCGTTTCGCGATGCTCCTGAAGGGAGCCGCGCAAGGCGCGATCGCATAGATCAACCAATTAGGGTACTAATACCATAATGCTTGAAATACTTATTTGATCGAGCTTGTCTGCTTGTAGACAGCAAGGAAGTTAATTTTGGAATGCTTGGAAACATTTGATTTTTTTAAAAATAAATTAAGTGATGACCATGCTTTCTTACAGTAACTTGAGCTTAGTATTCCTTTGTCAGCCCTAAGAAAGAAGAATTCGGTATATTATTGAATGGTTATTTTTTAGAAAAAAAATGTGTTCTTAATCACAAAATCTTTGAATACTACCTTTAACTAGTTAAACTATATTTAATTACTCTTGTTAAAAGTAATATTTACTACATAACTTGTCAAAATATCTGTGGATAAAGTATAAATTCAAACTTGATTACACTCTTGAAATTCTAAGATATTAATTATTCATAACTAATCAAAACTCAAGTTATGGATGGAAGTAAAACGCTGTTCCTAAAACAGTATAAGTGATCAGTAACAAAACGCCTTCTAACCAATTGGAACGACCATCGTTGCTAATCGAGTTTGTAATCAACACAGCCATAGCAACTGCTACAAGTTCAAAAGGATTAAAGCTTAAATTCATCGGCTGACCTAATGCCCAACCAACTAAAACTAAAACTGGAGCTACAAATAGGGCAATTTGTAAACTAGATCCTATAGCTACAGCAACAGCCAAGTCCATTTTATTTTTGGTGGCGAACGTGATACAAGTTATATATTCTACAAAGCCGCCAAAAAGAGGAATAAGAATTACACCTGTAAATAGGCTAGTCAAACCTACAGTAGAAATAGCTTTGTCCAAACTTTCAACCAGAATATCTGATACAAAAACAAGCCCTACTGTGCAAGCTAGTAACACAGAAATTTGTAACCCTAAATTAACTTGTTTTAGGTTAGATTCTTTAGTATCAGTATCAACATCTTCAACTAAAGATGTAGACTTATGAGTTGTGATTGAAAATAATAGCATCAGACAGTAGAAAATAAGTAACAATATTGATGCAGCGTAGGAAAAATAATTTAAAGTCGAGGGCGGTAAACCATCAGAAGTAAATTGGATGGCAGCGGGTGTTAACAAAACAATTACCGCTAAAGTTAAAGAAGAACCATTGAGGCGAGCTACCCCAGGTTGAAAGCTTTGTTCATTGAAGCGTAACCCGCCAACGAGAATAGCAAGCCCTAATGCTAAGAGCAAATTGGCAATTATTGATCCTGTTAAGCTAGCTTTTACTACATCAACTAAACCAGCCCGTAGAGCAACAATTGCTATAATCATCTCAGTAGCATTGCCAAAAGTAGCATTGAGTAGACCTCCTAAAGCTGAACCAATAACAGTTGCAATCTCTTCAGTCGAGTTAGCTATCAACGCTGCCAAAGGAATAATTGCTAGACCAGAAGTAACAAAGATGATTAAAGGATTCAAATGCAGTGATTGTGCAATAATTGAAATTGGCACAAAAACCAGCATCGACAATAAAATTATATTTTTAGTTTTCATAATTCCAACTATATAGTTTTTATGAAATTGCGGTTTGAGATAAAGCACCTAACCTCTAAAAGTAAAGGAGTTAACCGCTGGTAAATCCTTTGATTCGCAAAAATCTCATGTCATGCAATGCTAAGCAGCAGTATGATCGGCATCTCTAGCCAGTATCGGAGTTGTTGCATTTCCTAGTGTTTATGGATTGTCTGTTTTTCTGATGTACTATGATACTTCATCAAATTGTTGCTTAAATTGCTGATAATTTCTTGAAACGCAAGGCAACCAGAAATCTCTCTAGCGCTAAAACAGCTTGGTTATCTGCAAGTAGTGAGTAGGCTTTGACATCAGTAAAATATAACGCTGTTTGTGGGAATACATCTATCTATAGTAAAGTTCTAGGGAAATTCTAAAAACTCTTGATGTCACCCTAGCGCTCTACCCTACACATTTTGATTAACGGGTTTTGTGTTCGCGTTTTTCGCTCTTAGACGTAGCATACTACGTCTGTACATACCTGTCATAGCAGCAGATGTGGCGTACTACTGGTCGCGAAGCTCGTTGTACGAGGTAGAGAATGCTAATCATAATTATTGGTTAAGGGTAAACTCGTTGAGTTTAGATGCTTGGTTACTGATGATTATCCCAATATGCGATCGCCCTTGCCAGAGCTTTGCCCATCGCGTAAGCGCAAAGCGTGCCGCATACGCGTAGCGTGTCCTTAAGGCTAGCGACACCGCAGGCTTAGGGCTCACCGGGACAAAAGTGCCATTGCCCAAAGAGCGGTTCTTACACTGCATAGCCTTTTCACTAGCCGAGATGCTACACGCTAAGAGTGCCTGTTTGCAAGACTGACGGCGCTGTAGTTCCTTGCGAGCGCATAAGAACGGGATTTTACCTTAGCTGATTTGAGTGGTTAAGACAAACTTACTGTTAAACGAACGATTGAATCGTTGAACAACCCAATATCTAACTACGTTTTACAGTTAAACAAAGCAAAGCTCGAAGACACGCCGAACCCCTGAAAACAAAACAGGTCGATGCAAAAAGCTGAGTAGAAGATTTTGAGGTATGATAGGACAGTTGCCGCAAAGCGACTCATAGCGATTAAAAATCAAGGGTCAGAAAAAAGTTTGAAATCCCCCTTGACAAAAAAAAAAGCGGTGGCTAGACTAGATAAAGTGTGAAGAAAGAAAACACACGCCGAACCAAGAAAAAACAATAGTTTGAAAGCCAAAAGCAACAAAAATCCTCGTCAAAAAAATGAAGTCAACGGGGGAACCCGAAGACAAAAAAACGAAGGAAAGATTTCGGAAATAAATTTCCGAGAGCTTAGGAAAACTCAAAACAAAACGGAGAGTTTGATCCTGGCTCAGGATGAACGCTGGCGGTATGCTTAACACATGCAAGTCGAACGGGCTCTTCGGAGCTAGTGGCGGACGGGTGAGTAACGCGTGAGAATCTGGCTTCAGGTTCGGGACAACAGTTGGAAACGGCTGCTAATACCGGATGTGCCCTTGGGTGAAAGATTTATCACCTGAAGATGAGCTCGCGTCTGATTAGCTAGTAGGTGTGGTAAGAGCGCACCTAGGCGACGATCAGTAGCTGGTCTGAGAGGATGATCAGCCACACTGGGACTGAGACACGGCCCAGACTCCTACGGGAGGCAGCAGTGGGGAATTTTCCGCAATGGGCGAAAGCCTGACGGAGCAATACCGCGTGAGGGAGGAAGGCTCTTGGGTTGTAAACCTCTTTTCTCAGGGAAGAATAATGACGGTACCTGAGGAATAAGCATCGGCTAACTCCGTGCCAGCAGCCGCGGTAATACGGAGGATGCAAGCGTTATCCGGAATGATTGGGCGTAAAGCGTCCGCAGGTGGCAATGTAAGTCTGCTGTCAAAGCGTCTGGCTCAACCAGATAAAGGCAGTGGAAACTACATAGCTAGAGTAAGGTAGGGGTAGAGGGAATTCCTGGTGTAGCGGTGAAATGCGTAGAGATCAGGAAGAACACCGGTGGCGAAAGCGCTCTGCTGGACCTTAACTGACACTGAGGGACGAAAGCTAGGGGAGCGAATGGGATTAGATACCCCAGTAGTCCTAGCCGTAAACGATGGATACTAGGCGTTGCCCGTATCGACCCGGGCAGTGTCGTAGCTAACGCGTTAAGTATCCCGCCTGGGGAGTACGCAGGCAACTGTGAAACTCAAAGGAATTGACGGGGGCCCGCACAAGCGGTGGAGTATGTGGTTTAATTCGATGCAACGCGAAGAACCTTACCAGGGCTTGACATGTCCGGAATCCTGACGAAAGTTAGGAGTGCCTTCGGGAGCCGGAACACAGGTGGTGCATGGCTGTCGTCAGCTCGTGTCGTGAGATGTTGGGTTAAGTCCCGCAACGAGCGCAACCCTCGTTCTTAGTTGCCATCATTAAGTTGGGAACTCTAAGGAGACTGCCGGTGACAAACCGGAGGAAGGTGGGGATGACGTCAAGTCAGCATGCCCCTTACGCCCTGGGCTACACACGTACTACAATGCTATGGACAAAGGGCAGCAAGCCAGCGATGGCAAGCAAATCTCGAAAACCATGGCTCAGTTCAGATCGCAGGCTGCAACTCGCCTGCGTGAAGGTGGAATCGCTAGTAATTGCAGGTCAGCATACTGCAGTGAATTCGTTCCCGGGCCTTGTACACACCGCCCGTCACACCATGGAAGCTGGTCACGCCCGAAGTCGTTACCCTAACCTTTCGAGGAGGGGGACGCCGAAGGTAGGACTGGTGACTGGGGTGAAGTCGTAACAAGGTAGCCGTACCGGAAGGTGTGGCTGGATCACCTCCTTTTTAGGGAGACCTACTTTTCAGTCAGCAGTGACCAGTAAACAGTGAGCAAAAAAACTGATACTGCGGGTACTTGATAACTGAACACTGAAAAGACATCCCGAGGTCGGTCGAGGAAAAGTTGTTGGCTTTCAAACTATCATTGGTTCGATCCAAGTCGCACAAAAACAACCGAACAACAAAGTACGGTTGTCAGTGTGGAAACAGTCAAATCGATTGTGACACTCCAAAATTGCGACTGCAAGTATTGCGAAAAAGCAATAATTGATTGGAAAAATTGCTTCAGCAATCTTGCTTGAAATAGCAAGACTGCTGGATGATATCCAGCCAGAACCTTGAAAACTGCATAGTAACGCGAAGCAGGTAGACACAGACATTTTATGATTGCATAAATGAAAGTGTTTGCACGCATAGATATCACCAATTGTGAAGTGGTCAAGCGAATAAGGGCTAATGGTGGATACCTAGGCACACAGAGGCGAAGAAGGACGTGGTGACCGACGAAACGCTCCGGGGAGCTGGAAGCAAGCGACTGAGCCGGAGATATCCGAATGGGGCAACCCCAAGTACTGCCTGTTGAATATATAGACAGGTCAGAGCCAACCCAGCGAATTGAAACATCTTAGTAGCTGGAGGAAAAAAAATCAATCAGAGATTCCCCAAGTAGTGGTGAGCGAACGGGGAAGAGCCTAAACCAACGAGCTTGCTTGTTGGGGTAGTGGGACAGCAATATCGAATCTGGCGGTTAGACGAAGCAGCTAAATACTGCACCAAAGAAGGTGAGAGTCCTGTAGTCGAAAACTAAAGGATAGTAGCTGAATCCCGAGTAGCATGGGACACGTGAAATCCCATGTGAATCAGTCTCGACCACGAGATAAGGCTAAATACTACTGTGTGACCGATAGTGAACCAGTACCGCGAGGGAAAGGTGAAAAGAACCCCGATAAGGGGAGTGAAATAGAACATGAAACCATTAGCTTACAAGCAGTGGGAGGACGATTCAACGTCTGACCGCGTGCCTGTTGAAGAATGAGCCGGCGAGTTATAAGCACTGGTAGGTTAAGTCACGGACGTAGCCAAAGCGAAAGCGAGTCTGAAAAGGGCGTTGATCAGTGTTTATAGACCCGAACCCGGGTGATCTAACCATGTCCAGGATGAAGCTTGGGTAACACCAAGTGGAGGTCCGCACCGACCGATGTTGAAAAATCGGCGGATGAGGTGTGGTTAGGGGTGAAATGCCAATCGAACCCGGAGCTAGCTGGTTCTCCCCGAAATGTGTTTAGGCGCAGCGGTAACGAATATATCTGGGGGGTAAAGCACTGTTGAGGTGCGGGCTGGGAGACCGGTACCAAATCTCGACAAACTCAGAATACCCAGAGCACACGTTGCCAGTGAGACGGTGGGGGATAAGCTTCATCGTCAAGAGGGAAACAGCCCAGACCACCAGCTAAGGTCCCGAAATCATCGCTAAGTGGCAAAGGAGGTGGGAGTGCACAGACAACCAGGAGGTTTGCCTAGAAGCAGCCACCCTTGAAAGAGTGCGTAATAGCTCACTGGTCAAGCGCTCCTGCGCCGAAAATGAATGGGACTAAGCGATGTACCGAAGCTGTGGACTTAGAAATAAGTGGTAGGGGAGCGTTCCGTAGTAGAGAGAAGCACTAGCGGCAAGCAGGTGTGGACGAAACGGAAGTGAGAATGTCGGCTTGAGTAGCGCAAACATTGGTGAGAATCCAATGCCCCGAAACCCCAAGGGTTCCAGAGCCAGGTTCGTCCACTCTGGGTTAGTCGGGACCTAAGGCGAGGCTGAAAAGCGTAGTCGATGGACACAGGGTCAACAATCCCTGACTATTAAGCCGGAGCATACACAGGACGCATAAAGATAAGCTACACCCTGACTGGATTGGGAGGTGTCTACGGACGCCGGGTAGTGAAAATAGTGCCAAGAAAAGCCGTGTATGTGATGAAAGCTTAGTACCCGTACCCCAAACCGACACAGGTGGGGGGGTAGAGAATACTAAGGGGCGCGAGATAACTCTCTCTAAGGAACTCGGCAAAATGACCCCGTAACTTCGGGAGAAGGGGTACCCGAGCAATCGGGTCGCAGTGAAGAGGCCCAGGCGACTGTTTACCAAAAACACAGGTCTCCGCCAACTCGTAAGAGGAAGTATGGGGGCTGACGCCTGCCCAGTGCCGGAAGGTTAAGGAAGTTGGTCAGGGGTTCGCCCTAAAGCTGACGACTGAAGCCCCGGTGAACGGCGGCCGTAACTATAACGGTCCTAAGGTAGCGAAATTCCTTGTCGGGTAAGTTCCGACCCGCACGAAAGGCGTAACGATCTGGGCACTGTCTCGGAGAGAGACTCGGCGAAATAGGAGTGTCTGTGAAGATACGGACTACCTGCACCTGGACAGAAAGACCCTATGAAGCTTTACTGTAGCCTGGAATTGGGTCCGGGCTTGGCTTGCGCAGGATAGGTGGGAGGCATTGATTCACTCCTTGTGGGGAGTGAGGAGCCAACGGTGAGATACCACTCTGGCGAAGCTAGGATTCTAACCCGTTTCCGTGATCCGGAAAGGAGACAGTTTCAGGTGGGCAGTTTGACTGGGGCGGTCGCCTCCTAAAAGGTAACGGAGGCGCACAAAGGTTCCCTCAGCACGCTTGGAAACCGTGCGTTGAGTGTAAAGGCAATAAGGGAGCTTGACTGCAAGACCAACAAGTCGAGCAGGGTGGAAACACGGTCTTAGTGATCCGACGGCACAGCGTGGAATGGCCGTCGCTCAACGGATAAAAGTTACTCTAGGGATAACAGGCTGATCTCCCCCAAGAGTCCACATCGACGGGGAGGTTTGGCACCTCGATGTCGGCTCATCGCAACCTGGGGCGGAAGTACGTCCCAAGGGTTGGGCTGTTCGCCCATTAAAGCGGTACGTGAGCTGGGTTCAGAACGTCGTGAGACAGTTCGGTCCATATCCGGTGCAGGCGTAAGAGTATTGAGAGGAGCCCTCCTTAGTACGAGAGGACCGGGAGGGACGCACCGCTGGTGTACCAGTTATCGTGCCAACGGTAAACGCTGGGTAGCCAAGTGCGGAGCGGATAACCGCTGAAAGCATCTAAGTGGGAAGCCCACCTCAAGATGAGTACTCTCACAGCAATAAGCTGGTAAGGTCACAGGAAGAACACCTGTTGATAGGCGGGCGGTGTAAGTGCAGTGATGTGCTCAGCCAACCCGTGCTAATAGACCGAGGGCTTGACTTCAACAACATTGGTACAATTCGCGTGACTATGCAGCCTTCAGGGTTTTGAATCAGTTCTCAGTTACCAGTTATCAGTGAACAGGATGTCCGATAACTGGTAACTGGTCACTGCTGACTGACCACTGTTTTTCCTGGTGCCTATGGCGCGGTGGAACCACTCTGACCCCATCCCGAACTCAGTTGTGAAACGCTGCTGTGGCGACGATAGTTGGCGGGTAGCTGCCTGTGACAATAGCTCGGTGCCAGGTTAATATTTAAGCAAAAAGCCTCTTTCTAGATCAGAAGGAGGCTTTTGGTTATGAAAATAGACATTTGGGTCAATGGTAGGCGATGCGCACCCAGCCCTATCAACGCGAACAAATGAACTAGTAAGAGATAACCTAGTTGGAAGCGTAACTGCTCAGGGAGTTGTAACAGCGACGCAACTGGGGAACGCTATGCGCTTATTGGGCGGTGGCTGGTACGGATCTCAGTGTCCTGCTGTTGGCAATCTAGATTCTCGTAGCCCGCACCAGCCACTCCGCTTCGCCGCCCAATCTTCCCCAGTTCCTAAATCACTCATATAGGCAATGAAGCTTGGCTCAGATATTGCACCTACTAAAAATAAACCCCTAATCATATGAAATCCGGTAGTATCTGAATGATTAAAAAACCGCACAGACGCCGAGGGCGCACCAGAAAGAGGAAGGAGGAATAATTCCGATACAAACGGATTTGATATCAATGGCTCTGTAGCGCAATAAAGTGACCGAGAAAGCAGGAATAGGCAAGCCTAGTAAAGAGCAGTTGATATAACTTGTTGCAACGTGAGATTGCAAAGTCCTCTAAGATAATTTTCCAGATAAAAAGTAGTGTAACTACCCCCCACAAAAGTAGAGTTTACACCTCCGCAAAGTGAATGCTGTGAAGTTACCTTAGAGAAGTGTCAAGCAAAGCAAAAAATCTAACGTAATGCTTTGACAGGAAACCGGAAATGAATGGTGAGTTTCCCTGCAAAAGTATGGTTTACCTCTGATAGTCGGATTTCAACTAGAAGCCCTCTTCCTTAAAAGGAGAGGAGGGCTTTTAAGTTATGGGTTTTTTAGTTAGCGTGAAAAAACAAATTTTTGCAGCAGGACTTGCTCTTTTGTCTGCGATGATGGTTGCACTCGTAGCTCCAATGCAAAGCTCTAATACAGTACAAATTTCTCATCAAGTCAATCAACTTTACGTCTTTGGCGACAGCCTCTCGGATGTTGGCAATGTATTACAAGCCACGGGGGGAGCGTATCCCCCCAGCCCTCCCTACTTTCAAGGGCGTTATTCCAATGGTTCGGTTTGGGTGGAATATCTTGCCTCTGATCTGGGATTAACCCCGAAGCAAAACACCAACTTTGCCTATGGTGGTGCAACCACGGGAAGCGCCAGCATAAATGGAGTACCAGGTCTGTTAGCGCAAGTTCAGAGTTTTACACAAGCCCACCGGGAGATGAATCCGAATGCGCTTTATGTCTTGTGGGCAGGTGCAAATGATTATCTTCACGGCGCGACCAGCAATTCCACGCTGTCAAGCGAAAATTTATCGAGAGCGGTTCAGTTTCTCTCGAAAGCAGGCGCTAAAAAAATCTTGGTTGCTAACTTACCGGATTTGGGAAAACTTCCAAGCACAAGCAATAGTTCTTATTCTACTGCTCTCAGTTCTTTGACTGTCGCCCACAATCTCAGTTTGACTAAGTCCTTGGATGTGCTGAAACAGGAGTTAGGTTCTGACACTCAGATCATCAAACTAGATGTATATTCTTTGTATCAACAAGCCATTACAGAACCAGCAAAATTTGGTCTTACGAATGTGACTAGCGCTTGTTTAAACAATGCTGCTAGCTGTAGCAATGCAAACAAGTTTTTGTTTTGGGACGGCATTCATCCGACAACTGCAGGTCATCAAATCTTGGGAAAAACAGCCCTAACAGCTCTCAAGACCGAGCTTTCGCTTCCTCCTCGCTCGCAACTTTCACATTAAGTAAGTGCAACTTGAGAACGGTGTAGGGTGCGCTCATTTCCAACACTCTACACTCCATACTTAGAACTATCGTTACATTTTAGAGTGTTTCTTGATGTCCAAATAGCTCTCTTAAAAAGCTTGATTAGTAAGTTTAAGTAGAGCATTTCTAATGGTTTGTGTGGGAAAATTGCAAGAGATCTATTCTTGCAAAACTCAAAAAATATATAATGCTATTCTGTTAGCTAAGCTCTACATTATTGAGCAGCTTTAATCTGCCTTGAGATAGGGTATTTTTCACAATAAATGAGTCTAGGCTTGTCTAAATACCTTGTCATTTGATAAGCAAATGACATCCATACCTGACACGTACAAATATAAATTATGGATACGTTATTAAGCATTGGCATTGGCATTGCTTTGAGCGCCGCTTCTGGCTTTCGAGTCTTTGTACCACCGCTGGTCATGAGTATTGCCGCACTTTATGGGCATCTGCAACTTGCACCAGAATTTGACTGGATTAGAACCTACCCAGCACTCTTTGCGTTTGCCGTAGCGACTTGTATTGAAATTGCCGCTTATTACATTCCCTGGGTCGATCATGCTTTGGATCTCGTCTCCACACCGACGGCGATCGCCATCGGTACTTTCATCACCAAAGCCTTAGTTCATGGTACAACTGACCCTTTGCTTGAATGGACAGTAGCAGTCATTGCTGGTGGTGGGGCTGCGGGTATTTTCCAAACCTTGACGGGAATGCTTCGCGTGTCTTCAACAGCACTAACCGGTGGAATTGGTAATCCTGTCGTTTCAACAATTGAAGCAGGTATTTCGTTTATCTTATCGGTACTAGCTATCTTTGTGCCAATATTAGCTGTGGGATTGGTGGTAACTGGAGTCACCTTCTTGATTCAAAAGGTATTACAAAAAAGAGCGAATATAGGCGAGTCTTAGAAGGTGTTTATCAACTTTTTCTTTTGAAGTAAAAATAAGTACAAATAATAACTTTTTCTTAATTTAAAAAAGCTAACAAACGAAAAATATGAGATTGATTGGTTTAAATAGTTGGTTACGA
The DNA here is from genome assembly GCF_002368435.1 of Kalymmatonema gypsitolerans NIES-4073. Lineage (GTDB taxonomy): Bacteria > Cyanobacteriota > Cyanobacteriia > Cyanobacteriales > Nostocaceae > Kalymmatonema > Kalymmatonema gypsitolerans. Next base: position 5,710,677 of record NZ_AP018268.1, on the reverse strand, counting down.
CGCTCTCAAGAATTTGTTCTGCTGTTTGACTCAATTGCTGCCGCTAAAGACATTGCTTATATGCTTAACGCTCAGTGGGATGAGTGCAACGGTGTAGTGATGACCAAATGTGACCAGGTAGCTGTTCACACTGCCGCTAGCCTTATGGAAGCTTCATGGTGTTATCAAGGTGCTTCTGTCGCCGTTTTAACTAGATTGACAACTGGTGAACTTCTGCGTCGTTATGCAATAGGAGAAAGGAATTTTAGCAATGCGAACTTGAGGTGTGCAGAGCTTTGCGAGCTTAGTTTAAGTGAAATTAATCTAAGTTGGGCTAAATTGAGTTTGGCTAACCTCAGTGGGGCTAACCTAAAAAGAGCCAACTTAACAGCAGCAGATATAAGGGAAGCTAACCTACGTGATACAAACTTAAGTGAGACACACCTGGTTAGGGCTAACTTGGTATCAGCAAATTTGTCGGGTGCAGATTTAAGAAGGGCAAATTTGAGTCATTGTTGCTTGAATGATGCCAATTTAAGTGAAGCAGACTTAAGAGGTGCCAATCTGACGCAGGCAGACTTAAGAGGGGCTAACCTAATTGGAACGCTTTTTGATTAGGTACGTAGACACCCTCGGCAGAAAGCGTTCTGGAGGGCGTCTAGGATATCCCGACTCTCACCGATGCAGCCAAATCCCTCTAGGCTATTCTCCTGCCGGCTTCGTTCACTTCCTGTGGTGACACTGGTTCCACGAACCCAATGTAGGCTGCGATCGCTGCTGTTACACCATGAAACCAGACATTATTCCCAAAGATTGGGATTAGACCGAACATCGTGTTAGCGCCTGGAATCAAACCCAAAACAGCTAGCAATGCATATGAAATTGCCACAATCTGTGCATATGACCGTGCAAAGCCAAAGCTCCAAAAGGCAGCGATACCCAATGCCCCAACTGCTACTTTTATGAGGTTAAATATGACATTGGTTGGAAAAAGACCCAATTGGTAGCCATATCCAGCATCAACTTTGATTGCTGGTGCATTGTTAGGTAGTGTCAGCAAATTTGGTACAAATCCTGATAGACCGAGGAGCAGAATGAAGATTCCCAAGATTAGAGCAAAGTAGCGCGTTCTCATACTAATACCCCTTCCTTTATAAGCTTGATTTTCTTTAACAGGTAACACTGTTACTCTTGGGAGTTCCTCTCTCTAAGGAAGAAGCTACTGTTAAATTTGCTCGTGTTAATAAATACGAAATATGCAATAAGCAATAAGCAGTAAGTCCTTCTCGCGCTTTGCTGTTAATATCGCCAACGTGGAGTTAAATGTGGAAATGCCAAAAGTCACAGTTGCAATCGGACTGAGTGTCTTGGCTATCATTCTAAGTACTCTCATAAGTGGGGCGTATTTTGCCATGATTCAGATGCCAGGGGAAAGCTTCAGGGGTCAGTTGCCTGCACTGACTCAGAAAGAAACCACACTACGGGATGCCCTAAAACGAGATGTGGAAAAGCTTGCCAGTGAGATTGGACAACGTAACTACGTGTACTACAAAGGTTTGGAGGCTGCTGCTGATTTCCTCAAAGCTTCTTTTGCCTCTGCTGGGTACTCAGTCAGACAGCAGGGATACACAATAAACAACCAAACCTACTACAACCTTGAAGTTGAAATTCAAGGGTCAGAACGAGCAGACGAGATTGTGATGATCGGCGGTCATTATGACTCAGTGTCCTTTAGTCCGGGAGCAAACGATAATGGCACTGGTGCCGCTGCTACCCTAGAACTTGCTCGTCTATTTGCTGGTAAAAAGCCTGAGCGAACCTTACGGTTTGTCGAGTTTGTCAATGAAGAACCGCCCTTTTTTCAGACAGAAAATATGGGCAGTCTAGTGTATGCCAAACGTTGCAAACAGCGAAAAGAAAAAGTTGTTGCCATGCTTAGCTTGGAAACAATGGGCTATTACTCCGATGAGATTGGCAGCCAGAAATATCCCGCTCCTCTGAGTTCTATTTATCCGTTACAAGGAAACTACATTGGCTTTGTCGGCAATATCAATTCTGGAGGACTGGTTAGGGATGCGATCGCCTCCTTCCGTCGCCATACTCAATTTCCCTCTGAAGGTGCGGCTCTTGCTAGCGAGATTCCTGGCGTTGGCTGGTCAGATCATTGGTCATTCTGGCAGCAGGGCTATCCTGGCGTGATGGTTACAGATACCGCCCCTTTCCGCTATCCTTATTACCACACCCAAGGAGATACTCCCGACAAAGTTGACTACGAGCGCTTGGCACGAGTCGTTGCTGGCTTGGAACGTGTCATTGCCGAACTATCAGGGCTCAACGAACAGAATCAATAACGTGAAGCAAAAGCCCTCTCCAAACGGAAGGGGGCTTTTTGCTGTGATATCCCCTGTGTTGCTGAATGTTCAGGCTATGGAGTTGGGGGTTTGGGTGTTGGGGTTTGTCCAGGTGAGGTAGGAGATTGAGGATGGGAATTACCAAACGCGACAGACAAGCTTAGTGCCATTCGTCCAGATTTTAAGCCGTTGGGGAATCATAAATGCCCCAATATTCAATGTTGCGCTCCCTCAACACTGCTTCAGCACGGTGAATCTCTTCATCTGTGCCATCTACTATCACCATAAAATTACCTTGATGAAGGCGATCGCTATAAACTCTAGCTCGTTCTTCGGGAATACCGAAATCAGCCAGCGCCTTGACTACATTATGAGTTGCTGCGGCTCCCACCGCCACACCCCCAACGCTGCTGGCTAATGCTACACCAATGGAACCTGCAGCTAACACAGCTCCTAAGCCAGGAAGTGCCAGACTTGTCAGACCAACTAAAACGCTACCCCAAGTAGCTGCTGTGAGAGTATCTTCAACGACTCCTGTGGCAGTATTTACATTTTCATCACCAATGCGCGAGGTGACCTGGGTATTCGCAAGCTGTTCCCCCTGATCTACATCCTTAGCAATGATGGAAACTTTTTCCATTGAAAAGCCTGAATCTTTCAATTCATTGAGTGCTTGCTCCGCTGCTTTAGGGCTGGCAAATACTCCTACAGCGTGTTTTTGATTGCTTACAACCATATTTTCCTCATACTTGCATTTGCATACAAATGTATACAAAGCAGAATTTTTTGTAATTTACATTACTATTTTTGTCATTTCAGATAGAATATTCATCAATCTCAAGACTTACCAACAAAGAACTCAGGGATCAGAACTCAGTAGTCAGAATATTCAACAAGAAAGAACTCAGGGCTCAGAACTCAGTAGTCAGAATATTAAACGCGCTCTTCGAGGAGAAAAACAAAAAAAGTCAACGTCCACTACGTCTTCCATTCTGCATTCTGAGTTCTGTGTTCTGACGACTTCTCATAAATTAAGAGTTCTGAACGCTAGCGTCGTCAAGCCCTCCGGAATTTCCGTGGAGACTAAGAAAGTCTTTCCAAGAAACAACTTTGCAGCTAGGGACTCAGGAACCAGAATGAAATTCTTCTTTCTCTAACACTGGGCAGAAAAAGAAAGAATTTATTCTGACCACTGTGTTCTGTGTTCTGTGTTCTGTTGTTTTATTAGCTTTTCAGTCAGATTGCTGATGACTAATTCTGTTTTGCCGTAATCTTTTGGAGGTACTGAAACCCAAGGAGCGGCAACCTCTGCTATTCTTAGCACTTGATAATTGTCACTAAGACTTTCGTGTTTGGGAGTTACTTTATCTATTTGTATCATCGGACTAATAAAAATTAATTTCTCATTTTCAGACTCCTGAAGTTTTTATTTTTTTAAATAATCATTTTTGACGTCTTCTTCAAACTTACATCTCTTTTTTTGAGCGAGCAATAGCAATGGCACTTTTGCCATCAGTATGTCTTCATAAAAACGCCATAAAAAGAGTTAATTGTCAATAAATTAGTTATTTTTTTTATTCGTCTATCTTAAGAGTCAGTTGTTAGTAAAATATTAAGAATTACTATATACAAAATCATTGATATAAAACTACTTTGAAAGTCAAAAAATACTTTTGAGAGAATTCCTTACTCAGAGAAATTACTTATATTTTGGTGTTATTGTAAATTTTCTTAAACAAGTATTGCTCTTACTTACGTTAGATGGGGAACTTGATTAATTCAGCTATTTTGGTAACGGAAAATACTGCCGTCTTAACTTGATTACTTAAAAGTCAAGTTAATTTTTTGACAGATAGTCACGCGCCTATATCATTCAGTAGTGGTGTAGGTTTATCCAAACGCTTTACCGCATCTACTAACCTAACTACTGCCAAATCACTTTGACAGCTACAAACCAGGAACAGTTGAAAGTAAAATGCAAAACTCAATTTTGAAAGACGACCCCCTATGGTTTAAAAACGCCATTATTTACGAAGTGCCTGTTCGCGCCTTTGCAGACAGCAATGGTGATGGCATTGGCGACTTTCGAGGACTGACAGAAAAACTGGATTACCTGCAAGACCTAGGTGTGACCGCCGTGTGGGTGCTGCCGTTTTTTCCCTCGCCACTAAAGGATGATGGATACGATATTGCAGATTACACCAGTGTTAACCCGATATACGGCACCTTAGACGATTTTAAAGAGTTCTTGGAAGCTGCACATCAGAGGGGCATTCGCGTCATTATTGAGTTAATTGTCAACCATACATCTGACCAGCATCCTTGGTTTCAACGGGCACGTCGCGCACCCAAGGGCAGTAAAGAACGGGATTTCTATGTCTGGAGTGATACTCCAGAAAAATACGAAGAAGCGCGGATTATTTTCAAAGATTTTGAAACTTCAAACTGGGCTTGGGACCCAATTGCCAAAGCATATTACTGGCATCGCTTCTACTCCCATCAGCCAGATTTAAACTATGAGCATCCTGCAGTGCGGCAGGCAGTGTTCGATGTCCTCGATTTTTGGTTGGGGATGGGGGTAGATGGGTTGCGCCTAGATGCAGTGCCTTATCTGTACGAACGAGAGGGAACAAGCTGCGAAAACTTGCCAGAAACCCATGATTTCCTGAAGCTGCTACGATCGCACGTCGATGCAAAATTCCCCAACCGGATGCTTCTAGCCGAGGCGAATCAATGGCCGGAAGATGCGGCACAATATTACGGGGCTGGGGATGAGTGTCACATGAACTATCATTTCCCCCTGATGCCGCGCTTGTTTATGTCGTTGCGGGTGGAAGATAACTTCCCGATCATTGATATTCTCAACCAAACTCCTGCCATTCCCGATAATTGTCAGTGGGGATTGTTTTTGCGTAACCACGATGAACTGACATTGGAAATGGTCACGGATGAAGACCGAGACTATATGTATCGGGTTTATGCACAAGACCCTGTGATGAGAGTAAACTTGGGCATCCGCCGCAGGTTAGCACCGCTTTTGGGAAATGACCGCCGTCAGATAGAATTGCTCAATAGTCTACTGTTGTCTCTGCCAGGAACCCCCGTGCTTTACTACGGGGATGAAATTGGCATGGGAGATAACGTGTATGTGGGCGATCGCAATGGTGTTCGCACGCCTATGCAGTGGAGTTCCGACCGCAACGCTGGTTTTAGTCGTGTCAACCCCCAAAGGTTGTATTTACCCGTGATTGTGGAATCAGAATACCACTATGAGGCAGTCAACGTTGAAGCACAACGGGCTAACCCGAATTCCCTGTGGTATTGGACAAAACGCCTGCTTGCCACTAGGAAGCGTTACGAGGCATTGGGTCGAGGCAGCTTTGAAATACTGCATCCAAAAAACCGCAAAGTTCTTGCCTTTACTCGCACCTATCAAGAGGAAACAATTTTAGTAGTCGCGAATTTGTCCCGGTTTGTGCAAACAGTCGAATTAGACTTATCAGCCCTCAAGGGACTTGTGCCAGTGGAAATTTTTGGCCAAATAGAGTTTCCACCCGTTGGGGATTCGTGCTACTTCCTCAGCCTGAGTCCCTATGGATTTTACTGGTTTGCTTTATCGCCTAAACTCAGCTTGACCCAGCCGCCTAAACCTCAATCCGAGTTGACAACGCTGGTTGTGAGCGGTCAGTGGCACAATGTTTTTAACCAGCGAGAAGTGAAAGCGACTCTGGAGTATATTCTGCAGGATTACCTGTATACCTGTAGCTGGTTCCGCAGCAAAACCCTGAGTGTTCAATCTACACAAATCACTGAGTCGGTTTTAATGTCCTATAAGGGCACAGAGGCTAAGGTGGTTTGGTTGCGAGTGGACTATATCCAGGGAGACCCCGAAACTTACCTTTTGCTCTTAGCTTACGCAGAAGGTGAGCAAGCAAGCCAAATTTTAGCAGAATCCCCTCAAGCTGTGGTGGCTCGCCTTGAGGTTCAAGGCAGAGAAGAAGTAGGGATTTTATTTGATGCCACAGCAGACAAGAACTTTCTCAATCTCCTGGTGGATGCAATTGTCCAGAATCGCTCCTACAAGGGGATGGCAGGAGAATTGATTGCGACTGCGACTGATTTATTCCCACAGTTGAGCGGTGAGGACTCCTACGTTGAACCGACTGTCCTCCAGGGAGAACACAGGAATACTTCTATAATTTATGGAGAGCGCCTGTTTTTGAAAATACTCCGCAAAGTCGAGGAGGGGATGCACCCTGATTTAGAACTCCGGCGCTTTCTAAGTGAGAAAAAATTCTTAAAACACTATGCCCCCGTTGCTGGGGCGCTGGAGTACCGCAGCCTAACTAAGACAGGAACTCAGCCTACCCTACCTATGACCGTAGGAATACTGCAAGAGTATATTCAAGATACCCGCATTGGCTGGGACTACACTCTCGATAGCTTGCAGGACTACTTTGAACTGGTGACAACACAACAGGCAGAGATTACAGAGGTACCCGTTCCCTCAGGTTCCCTGTTAGAGTTGCTGAAAGCTTTTAATGAGCCAAAAACGCAAACAGATCCACCAGACGCGAAGAGAGAAAATTTCTCCGCGTCGGCAAGTCCCTTTGTCCCCGAGTCCACAGAATTAGTAAACCAAACCATCGGTTCATACCTAGTCAGCGCCCAACTGTTGGGTCAAAGTACAGCCGAACTCCATATTGCCTTAGCTTCTGATCCAGAAAATCCCGACTTTGCCCCTGAACCGTTTTCATCTTTTTACCAGCGGTCTATTTACCAATACGCCCGCAACCTAACCGGGCAAACATTCCTTTTATTACAAGATAAGCTTAATGGACTGCCATCAGACACTCAAGAACTAGCAAGGGCTGCGCTTGACCGCCAACAGGAAATTCTGGGTCGTTACCAGTTACTCCTGAACCAAAAAATTACTGCCATGCGTACCCGTTATCATGGAGATTACCATCTGGGGCGAGTGCTATACACGGGCAAGGATTTCATCATCTTTGACTTTGAGGGCAGAGAGGGTCGCAGTTTGAGCGAACGGCGCATGAAGCGTTCTCCCCTTCGAGACGTGGCAGGAATGCTGTTATCGTTCGACTACGCTGCTAGCCACGCGCTTCGCACCGAAATAGAAAGAGGGATGATTCGCTCTGGAGAACTTCCCTTGATAAAAGCTTGGAGTAGATTTTGGTCTGTTTGGGTGAGTGCGGCTTTCTTGAATAGTTATCTGGAAACAGCTTCCAAAGATAGCTTTTTGCCAAAGACAACCGCAGAACTGCAAGTGCTTTTGGATGCCTTTGTTTTAGAGAAAGCCATTGCTGCATTAAGTTACGAACTCAACAACCGGCCGAATTTAGTGGATATTCCTCTGCAACAGATTTTGCAGTTGCTCTGAGCACATTAACAGGGGGTCGGTGAGTAGGGGTGTAGGGATGAAAAATTTACTACACCCCATAGCCCACAGCCACTGTAGCTGCTTCCCTAAGGATGACAGCTACCAGTATCCATACTTACAGGTTACTTAAAATCAAGCCTATTCCTCTAGGTTTAGTCAGTTTATGCCTGCGGTAGAAGGTTAGATAAAACAATAGAAGTTATTCTACTTAGTGACGATAGTAATAAGAAAAATCACAAATTTTATAGAAAGTGGAATTTTTGTTTTTGTAACTACTCAATCATCAAATGATGATTGGCAAAAGCTTAGTTGAGTTAGCAGTTTTAATGTTTGAATTTATTAACTAGATTAGCAGTCACGTTTTTTAAGAATTTTATTACTCAGGGTCATACAGTTATCTCTTTCTTTTCGTCATGCTTACTTAATAAATTAGCTGATTAAGTAAGGGAAATAGCGTTTTAAAAATCAAAAAATTGCCAATACTTGGAATGTCAAAGGAATCGCAACTATGAAGCTTTCTAATTTTGCAAAAAATGTTTGGGCTAGTGCCTTTGCTGTTAGTTTAGCCACTTTATCTTTAACTGTACCTGTTTCTGCCCAATCCGGCTCTTCTGGTTCTGGTGCCGGTACAGGTGGCACAGGCGCAGGCACTACAGGCACTACAGGCACAGGTACTACAGGTACAGGTAGCACAGGCATAGGTACAGGTACAGGTACCACAGGCACGGGCACTACAGGTACAGGTAGCACAGGCATAGGTACAGGTACAGGTACCACAGGCACGGGCACTACAGGTACAGGTAGCACAGGCACGGGCACTACAGGTACAGGTAGCACAGGCACGGGCACTACAGGTACAGGTAGCACAGGCATAGGTACAGGTACAGGTACAGGTAGCACAGGCACGGGCACTACAGGTACAGGTAGCACAGGCATAGGTACAGGTACAGGTACCACAGGCACAGGTACTACAGGTACAGGTAGCACAGGTCTAGGCACAGGTACAGACACCACAGGCACAGGTACTACAGGTACAGGTAGCACAGGTCTAGGCACAGGTACAGGTAGCACAGGCACAAGTACTACAGGTACAGGTAGCACAGGTCTAGGCACAGGTACAGACACCACAGGCACAGGTACTACAGGTACAGGTAGCACAGGTACAGACACCACAGGTACAGGTAGCACAGGCACGACGGGCACTACAGGTACAGACACCACAGGAGGCGCAGGTACTGATACAACCACGGGTACCAGCACTACCACTACCACAGCCCCAACCACTTCTCAAGGAACTAGCGATGTGAGGGGCGATCGCGGTTTTGATTGGGGCTGGCTTGGCTTACTTGGTCTTGCAGGTCTTGCAGGTTTTGCGAAAAAACGCTCTGAACCCCAAGCATATCGCGATCCCAATGAAGAAGTAAGCCGTCCTGGCTCCACTAGATATTAAAGCGTCGCTTGCGGCAGGGGCGCAAGGCATTGCGCCCCTAGGGGTGTAGCGAGGGAAAGGGGAAAATAATTCAGCTACACCCGCACACTTCATTGGAAGTTTTGTAGCAATGACTTTTATACAAAACTTACGCAAACCGGACAAAGAATCAAGCTTTGCGATTGCTTTCCTAGCTTGCGGGAAGCCACAACACTAGACCTGAGTTTTCACGGTATCTGGAAAACCTTTCTCCTACAAGGGGAGAGGTTTTTACCTTAGCCCCTTCTCTTGTAGGGAACGGGGCTAGGGGGTTAGGTTTCACGTTGGTTTTTCCACATGAGGTGAAAAGTCAGAACAATAGACTTCTTGCATTCATTATTTTTCACCCCATTGGATGATACAGCTGGAGGATTTCGGGAATTGGTTTGTTAGGTGATTGTAGTTATTAAACATAGTTCAAAATTTTAAGGCAATAACTATGAAACTACCACTTTTGGCAACTGCTGTACTTGCCGCTACTCTCGGCTTAGTCACTCCTACACTCACCAACGCCGCAAACCCACCCGCACGTACTTATCAACCAGGATACTGGCAACCTGTGGCACGCGTGCAAAACCCCAAGCAACCTGTACAAATCAAAGTTGTGAATCAGACAGGATTGCCTCTGCAATACGGTTTGACAAGCGGGAAAGGGGGAATTAGAGAGTTACCAGTAGGAGCGAGTGGTGTACTCAGTAATACTTCTCTTCCGGATTACCTTTTAGTTAATGCTTTACAGCCAAGGGTCAAACTTAGATACGATATTGCAGTAAATGGTAATGTCGCGACCGTTCAAGTTTACCAAGTTGAGGCAGGAGCTTCTGATATCACGCTTAACTTTGATCAAAGCGGGGCGATTTACGTTTATTAAATGCTAGGAACATCAGTTACAACAGAATCATCCGTTATTCGTCAGAATATGCCCTCCGGGAAGCGATCTACTTTGTATCCCGCTTCGGGGGCGCTTTGTGTTTACAGAAGTAAAAAGGGCTTAGTGTCTCGGCTTTTAGACAAGAGTGTTGTACTTCACGCACGAACAATGTGGTGTATGACTGATAAGTTGATATTTCTATGATATTTCTAACTGTGGGAGAAAAGTACTAGCGAGGAGAGCTGCTTGAGTGCGATCGCGCAGGTGCAACTGACTTAGAATACTCGTCACATGATTTCTAACTGTGCGATCTGAGATGTAAAGTACATGGGCAATTTCGCGATTACTTAATCCCATTGCAATTAAACGCAGAACCTCTTTTTCTCTAGGGGACAATTGCGCTAGTTCTGGTGGGATAGCTGACTGTACTGAGTCAGATATCTGAGGAGTCGTCATAGCTTTTTCAAACAGTCCTGGTCCCATATGGGTGTAGCCTTGATGCACGGATCGAATGGCGATCGCCAACTCCTCAAGCGGGGTATGCTTCAAAAGATAACCTCTCGCCCCATGACGCATAGCCTGCGAAACGTATTCATCATCATCAAATGTTGTTAGTACCAAAACGTGTATTTCTGGAAAACGCTGGCAAATCAACCGAGTTGCTGCAACGCCATCCATCACAGGCATTCTGACATCCATCAGTACCACATCTGGTTGCAATGGCGTTCTATAAAGCGCCTTGATCGCTTCAATTGCAAGTTGACCATTTTCAGCGTCTCCAACCACCTGCAAATCTGGTTTTGATTCTAGAAGGTTTTTGAGTCCCTGACGAATAATGATTTGGTCGTCTACTAGCAACAGACGAATCATAAGGTTTTAGATTTTAAATTTTGGATTTTAGATTTTTGTTGCTCTTTCAGAGTTGACTATATTAGAATCTATTATGGGTAATTTTACCTGAATTCGGCATCCCTTTTGAGGTTCGCTGACAATATGAAAACTTCCTCCTAGTGCAGTCGCTCGTTCTCGCATTCCTTGAAGTCCGAAACCTGTGGTGTTTTGTTCTGGATAAAAGCCTCTGCCGTTGTCTTCCACGAGCAGGTGTAGCCTTCGGTCCTGGGAGTGCAACTCTAGCGTAACCTGAGTTGCTGCGCTGTGTTTGGAGACGTTGGTCAGTGCTTCTTGCAGGATGCGATAGATAGCAGTACCCACCTCAGGAGTGACAGGATAGGCAAGGCTCATTCTGCAGTCTGGCGTCAGCGTTGTCGCGCTGCTAAAGTCTCGGATCAGGTTGTTAATTGCATTTTCTAGCGACTTTCCGCGCAACGGATCGGCTCTCAGTGTTGCCACAGAACGAGAAACTTCCTGCAATGCTTGGTATGCTAACTGTTTTGCTTGTTTGAGAAACTCTGTGGCTTGATCAACGTTTGACGGCAACAATAACAAAGCATTCTCTAGCTGGATAGTCTGGGCGGTTAGCGCGTGTCCCAGGGAGTCATGAATTTCACGGGCAATGCGGTTGCGCTCTTGTAAAGTTGCTTGGTTTTCAATTCGCAACGCATATTGGCGTAGCTGCTCATGGGCAATTGCCAGTTCTTGCCGACTTCTGCGTTCTGATAGCACAGCATTAACCAAGAGCAATACAAAAGTTAACGTCAAAGCAAAAGAAATCGCGTTGTTCAGTAGCAAATTGGCTGTATTAGTCGCAATTTGTTCCGGAAACGGTCTTCCCTCCCCTACGTGCATTCTGAATAAAACAGTGGTTCGACTTCGCAAAAATACTATGTAGAGATATGATACGTATACTAGACTTGCAACAATCAAGCGACCCTGTAACTTGAACATTTGGCAACTGCGAATGACCGCAATTAAACCAAGCAGGGGAGCAAAGCGAAGATGACTGTTTGTAAAAGCTGGCAGCAAAACAATCCCTAATTCCACTGCCGTGTACATAACTTTGTGACTGAATCTGCGGGTTGGTAACCTTAAACCCATCACTCCAAACACAACAATACTCAGGACAGTCAACCACGGAGAAGCTTGGGATGGGTAGATGGGGGGAATTAAGAATCCTGCCAGGAGACTCATGCCCAATAACAGCCATTCCAGGTAAAGTAATAAGCGCAGGGAAGGGAGAGAACGTGACATCTGACTGTTCACAGGAAACAAATATGGTGAAACTTTTAACGGTATCGCGGAAGTCCCCACCTTCAATTTACTCACAAGCTGGGGATTACTGCGGGAGATGACAATTACATCTTTGACCAATAGTAGCCGTAGACTGCTGAGGGAAGAGATGTATGAGGAATCTCCAAATATTTCCATAGTTTTATCGTTAATTCTATATTGTGATAGAATAGAAAGACCAAGGAGGTGATGTTGAGTGTTGCATAAAGCTGTACAAGTTCGTTTATACCCGACAAAAGAACAACAAACACAGTTAGCACAGACATTTGGTTGTGCTAGATGGTGGTGGAACTATGCTTTAAATAAGTCTATTGATGCTTACAAAGAAACGGGTAAAGGACTTGGACGTTCAGCACTCAATGCACTTCTTCCAGCGCTCAAAAAAGCAGAAGAGACTGAGTGGCTGGCTGATTGTTATAGTCAGGTTTTGCAGGCTACAACACTTAACCTAACCACAGCATACAAAAACTTTTTTGATAAACGTGCTGGTTTCCCCAAGTTCAAATCTAAGCATGGAAAACAGTCTATTCAGTATCCTCAAAACGTCAAGATTGTAGAGGGCAATGTCAAACTCCCAGGCAATATTGGAGTAGTCAAAGCCAAAATACATAGACCAATTGAGGGAAAAATCAAGACTTGTATAGTAGTCAAAACTCCGTCTGGTAAATACTTTGTATCTATCCTAACTGAGATTGAGGGTGAAAATCCCTCCACGACAGAAGGCAAGATTTACGGTGTTGACTTAGGATTGAAACACTTTGCAGTTGTCAGTGACGGCGAGAAAGTTTCTAAATATGACAATCCAAAGCATCTTGCCAAGCACGAGAAGAATTTAAAGCGCAAACAACAAAAGCTAGCGCGTAAACAAAAAGGGAGTAATTCAAGGTACAAGTATAGAAAAGTTGTTGCCAAAGTATACGAACGGGTGAGTAATTCGCGGCAGGATTTTCTACATAAACTTAGTTATAAGTTGGTCAGCGATAGCCAAGCTGTCATAGTAGAGAACCTTCATGTCAAGGGCATGATTCGTAATCACCCTTACGGGTTCGCCACTTGCTACAACGGGGGGAACCCCCGCAACGCAGTGGCTCACAATTTGGCAAAGGCAATATCTGATGTTGGATGGGGGACGTTCACCAACTTCTTGGCATACAAGCTAGAGCGCAAAGGTGCAAAGTTGGTTGAAATTGATAGATGGTTCCCTAGTTCCAAGCTCTGTTCTAATTGTTTTTATCAGATGGGTGAGATGCCATTGAATGTAAGGGAATGGACTTGCCCTCACTGTGGCACTCATCATGACCGTGATGGAGATGCGGCTATTAATATTAGAGCAGAGGGTATCAGATGGCTAAAGGCGGAAGGTTCAGCCGTCTCTGCTGTAGGAGGCGAGGTAAGACCAAAGCTTGGACGAAAGTCTAATCTGAGGCACTCGCCATTGAGTACAGAAGCTCATGGTGAGCGCCGAAGGCAACCATGAGTAGTTCACGCTGCTTTCTACCATATTTTATGTATGGTTTCGATACCAGCGCTTGCTATCCTATTTTACTGCTGTAAAGACTATGACAAAAGTCACAAATTAATAGTTACTTTTGTCCCAATATGTTTGGGAGTTTTGCTTCATATAGTTTATAAGGGTAACCACCTACGATAGGGATGTTGCAATCAGCAGCAACCAGAGTTGAGACATGAGTGGAGTTGTTATGAAATTTAAACCTAGTGTATTCATTGCAGGGATTGCAGCAATTGCTATCACAGCCGCACCCACAGTTGTACAGGCTGAACCAAATAACTCCAGAATGGGTGGCGCACAACTCAACCTGAGTGCGGAGCAAAAAGCCCAGCTTCAGCAAATAGGACAAGAGACTCGCTCCCAAATAGAAAGCTTGCTCACCCCCCAACAGCGCGAGCAACTTAGGGCAAATGCATCTCAAGCACCCCGCACAGGAAATAGACAAGCGCCAACAGCCCAACTCAATCTCTCCAATGAACAGGTATCCAAAATTCAAGAAATTAGGAAATCTTCTGAGGAACGGATGCAGGCTGTTCTGACACCAGAGCAATTAGAAAAGATTCGCCAGTTTAGGCGCAAATGATATTCGTAATTGAGTTGTCATATCATGTCCGGATGAACACTTGGAAAAAACGAAAAACCTCACCCGCCTCTGGCACCCTCTCCTTGGTAAGGAGAGGGTTGGAGAAGGAAAGGCAGGAATTATAAGTAATTAAACGGACATGATATCAATGAAGAATTAAGAATTACGAATTATCAATTATGACAAGTTTCATGCTCCAGTTCCCCCAGTTCCTTCAAAATAAAGGATTGGGGGTTTCCTTAATTTTTGGTTAAGATGCAAAACCTGAAGAATCTTTGGAGCCGTTGTATCACAGGAGATTTTGAAAGCATATGGCAGAAGTAGAGGAAATATCCGATTTAGCAAAAAATTCGCAGTCCTGGAAAAAAACCAGTTCTGTAAAAGATTTGAAGCAAATCAAAATACCAAAGTGGCTTGTAGGACTGCTGATTTTGGGGCTTCTGGGTGGAGGAGGTTACCTAGGAACACAGCAGTTCATGATGACACAGCGTCAAGAACGCCAACGTCGGATACAGACGGCTGTTGTTGAGCGGACAAATCTTCCTGTGACAATTTCGGCAAATGGCAACGTTAAGCCTGAACGCTCAATAAACCTTAGTCCAAAAACGTCGGGCGTGTTGAAGCAACTGCTGGTGAAAGAGGGCGATCGCGTTCAGCAAGGACAACTCTTAGCGTATATGGATGACTCAAACCTGCGAGGGCAACTCACTCAGGCAACGGGGCAACTGGAAAATGCTCAAGCAAATCTGCGGCTGGTGCTAGCGGGTAGCCGTTCTGAAGACATTGCGAAGGCACAAGCTGACGTCAAGAATAATCAGGCACAGCTTGTGCAAGCGCAATCTCAGCTCGATTTGGCAAGCTTACGTGTTAAGCGGTTGAGTACGCCTACGCAAGAAGGTGCAGTTTCGCGCGATACCCTAGACGAAGCTTTAACCAACGAGCGCAACGCCAAGGATAATTTGGAACAAGTAAAAGCGAGTCTGACTGCGGCAAGGCAGGAACTTGCTAAACTCAACAATGGTTCTCGACCAGAGGAAATTGAGCAGGCGCGCGCCCAAGTCGTATCTGCCCAAGGAAGTTTGCAGACAATTAAGGCACAAATTAATGATACAGTGATTCGCGCCCCCTTCAGTGGACTTGTCACACGTAAGTTTGCCGACCCTGGCGCGTTCGTGACTCCTACTACAGCAGGAAGCGAGGTGACTTCGGCAACGTCTTCTTCTATCCTGGCATTAGCGTCTCAAAATGAGGTGACGGCAAAAGTCGCTGAAACGAATATCTCTCAAATTAAAGTGGGACAGACAGTGACTATCCAGGCAGATGCTTACCCGGATAAAAAATTTACAGGAAAGGTCGTCCAGGTCGCTGCTCAATCGACTGTAGAGCAGAATGTCACAAATTTTGAAGTCAAATCATCCCTTTCTGACCCAGAAAATCTCCTGCGGGCGGGGATGAATGTGAATGTGGACTTTAACGTTGGCAAGTTAGATAACGCGCTGGTGATTCCCACAGTTGCTATTGTCCGCCAGGAAAATGCCAGTGGAGTGATGGTGTTCACAGGGGAAGAAAACAATAGAAGACCGAGATTCCGACCAATTACAACTGGGGTGACAGTGGGGAATAAAACGGTAGTTCGTTCTGGGCTGAGTGAAGGAGAGCGAGTGATGCTTAGTTTTCCGCCAGGGGCACGTCCTCAAGGTAGTGGTACACCTCGTGGTATGACGCCTTTCGGGGGACAACCAAGGCGTATGCGTTAGGAGGTCATTCTATGGTAAAGTCTATTCGCCCAACCAAAGTCTCGTTACTTGAAATCCTGACAATGGCAGTAGAAGCCATGTGGAGTAATCGTCTCCGCACAGGGCTGACGATGTTGGGGGTAATCATCGGTATATCCTCTGTGATCGCTGTTACTTCTGTAGGGCAAGGTATCCAGAAAGCTACTGAGCAACAGATTCAAGCTTTAGGCTCGAATGTTATACTGGTACTCGCGGGAGCGGCACGTTCTGGAGGTATCAGCCAGGGTTTTGGTTCTGCATCAACGCTAACATGGGAAGATGCCCAGGCTGTTTCCCAACAGGTTACTGCTGCCGAGTCTGTCACCGCCTATCTACAACGTGCGGTACAGGTCGTTTATGCAGGACAGAACGTTTCCACGCAGGTACTGGGAACTGATTTGAATTACCCAGAGGTGAAAAATATTCACCCCCAAGAAGGACAGTACTTTAGTCAGGAGGACTTAGACAACGCTAATCCTGTTGTCGTGCTAGGTAGTAAAGTGCGCGATGATTTATTTGGTGTTGGCTCATCTGCTATTGGTTCTGATATTCGCATTCAGAACGGACGCTACAAAGTTATTGGCGTGATGGAATCGAAGGGAGCAGCAGGCGCACAGAACGTAGATGACCAAATGTATATTCCTCTTACGAATATGTCTGCGCGAATTGTCGGCAATAATGCTCTTAACGGTACTGCTATTAATGGTTTATGGTTAAAGGCTCAGAACGAGGCGCAGCTTGACGCTGCCCAGTTTCAGGTGACAAACTTGCTCCGCATTAGGCATAATATCTACCCGCCACAACCAGACGACTTTCGCATCATCAATCAAGTTGACATTATCAACACCTTCAGCAGTGTTGTGGGACTGTTTACGGTTTTGGTGGGGGCGATCGCAGGTATTTCGCTGGTTGTTGGGGGCATTGGTATTGCAAACATCATGCTAGTTTCGGTTGTGGAGAGAACCCGAGAAATTGGCATTCGCAAAGCCGTAGGAGCGACCTACAACGCGATTTTGAGCCAGTTTCTCACTGAAGCAGTCGTGGTTGCTATTATCGGTGGAGTGATTGGGATTGGATTTGGTATTTGCCTTGCCCTGGCAGCAGCTAACATATTTAAATTTCCGTTTGTAGTGTCTTTCTGGTCAATCATTGCCGGATTTGGATTTTCCTTAGTGACTGGGCTGGTCGCAGGGGTGATTCCAGCCCGCAACGCCGCCCGACTTGACCCCATAGCTGCTTTACGGAGTGATTAATATGGCAACCATGATTTGGATGGAAGATATTACCAAAACCTATCGGTTAGCTGATACAGAAGTACCGATTCTTAAAGGTATCAACCTGACCATTGAGGAAGGAGAATATGTTGCCATCATGGGAATGTCTGGTTCTGGCAAGTCTACCCTGATGAACATCATCGGTTGCTTGGATCGCCCAACCGATGGACACTACGTCTTGGAAGGTCGGAATCTCACAACTCTAGATAATGACGAATTAGCATACATCCGCAATCAGCGGCTTGGCTTTGTTTTTCAGCAATTCAACTTACTGCCTCGCGCCACTGCCGTTGAAAACGTGATGCTGCCGATGGTTTATGCTGGCATTCCCAGACAGAAACGACGCAAACGGGCAATTGAAGCCCTTACCAGAGTCGGACTGGCAGAACGGCTGCACAATCGCCCCAATCAACTTTCTGGTGGACAACAGCAACGGGTGGCGATCGCCCGCGCTTTGGTCAATCGTCCCGCTTTGGTGCTGGCGGATGAACCAACAGGAGCATTAGATAGCCAGACTTCCCAGGAAGTGATGGAGTTGCTGACTGACTTGAACAACCAAGGCATCACGATTGTTATCGTTACCCATGAGGCTGATGTTGCTGCTCAAACTCAGCGAGTCATCCACGTTAAGGATGGTTTGATTGTGTCGCCAGTCAACAGCCGATAGAGCAATCTTTATTCTGGTGCTTTATCCTGATCTGCCGACACTATATAGAGTAATTAAGTTCCAGATATCTCTCCTTAAGTGTTACTCTAACTATAGAAAACTAGCAATATGTAAAGAAAAATATATTTTCATCTAGAAATTTTACTGAAGTCAAATGCGATCGCCCCAGGCGGGCGCTTTGCGCCATCGCATTAATTGCAGCAATCAAGCGATCGCAGTTCTCATTGCCTTGTCCATCTGCGGTTCCAAATAGTAAAAAACTGGTTGCAACAAAAACTACTCCACAATACCCAAAGCTGCTTTTGCATCAGCCGGTGGTAGCAATCCTTTTGCTGGTGGTAGCGCATCTGGCGGTGATAGTGCCTCGGGTGGTAGCAATCCTTTTGCTAGTGGTAGCGCATCTGGTGGTGATAGTGCCTCCGGTGGTAGCAATGCCGTCGCTGGTGGTAGCGGTTCTGGTGGTGGTAGCGGTTCTGGTGGTGATAGTGTCTTTGGTGCTAACAATGCCGTCGCTGGAGGCAACCTCCCCGGCAACTTACCATTTGGCAGCACTCCTCCCTCGAACGAGAGTGGTAGCAACCTACCTGAAACTGGCAACGGTCTACCTGTACCTTATAACAGCGACAACTGGACATCTGATCTTCAAAACTTAGATGGTTCAAATGCCACCGGCAACAGTGGTCAAGGTAACGGTAACTGGAACTACGGTAGTAACAACACAACCGACGGTAATGGTAACTGGAATTTTGGTAGTGGCAACACAACCAACGGTAACGGTAACTGGAACTACGGTGATGGCGGCAAAACCGAAGGTAATGGCAACTGGGGCTTTGGTAGCGATAACACAACCAACGGTAACGGTAACTGGAACTTAGGCAATAACAACGACATCCTTGGTAATGCCAATACACAGACTGGTAGTAACAACGACATCCTTGGTAGTGGCAACACAGCGGGTGTAAGTAACAGCAATCTCCTTGGAAACCGGATTGAAGCCAGTGGTGATGGCAAGACACTCGTTGGTAATGAAGGTTGGAATTTCTCTGTGAGTGGCGAACTGATATCGCTAGGTAGTAGTACCCCAAGCCTTGCTATAGGCACTGATGTCAGCAATTTACTCAGCAGTCCTGACCTTGTAACATCTGCCATGTCAAATCCAGGCTACAACAACCCGAATTATGATTTCTCTGCCATAGTCTAAAAGTTGTAGCAGACCATCGCCAGTTTTTGCATCGATAAGCCTGTCTATCAAAGAGCCTTTGAGAGTACTGCACCCATAACGAACTTTGGGTGTAGGTGAATGGCGGATCAAAAAGTTTGCGTCCTTCGACCAATTTTTTTGCACAGCAAACAGAGGGAGAAGGACAGCAAGCTTTTTGACAAATTCTTAGGAAAACGAAAAAATATATGCTAAGATAGATATCGCCGTAATGCGCGTAACAAATTCAGGTAAGTTTCACCCGTGGCTGACCGTCGAGACAAATATCACCCCACACTAAAGGAACTGTGTTGGTATTGGTAATGGTGACGCGGCAGGTATCCCACAGACGAGACAACCCTAGTTAACAGCTAGCTTACAAACAAAATATTTAGATCCGTCTGCCTACGGGCTGTTGGTGGACGTTAAACTAAAATGCCTGCGGAGACGGTCTGACGGGGACTCGTTAGTCCAGTTAAGAGTCGTAGAGGCAGGAACTCCCAAAGAGCAATCTTGGGAATGCGTTTCCATACCGCAAGGTTGGGAACGGAGGATGTCAATGTGGCGATGACCGTTTTTGCAGACGTGAGTTGATTTACATTTTGGCGTTGCTGAACCAAAATATGAATCACGCGATTGCGATTCGGGGCACTGGCACCTTTGCAATCGCCTCAAGCTTGCGGGCGCATAGCGCCCGCAGCGCCACCTGCTGAGTTTTACTCACTTCAATCCGGGCTTGAAAAGCTTCTTTGAGGTGAGGCATATGAGTTACGGTGAAGATGCAGGCGAAATCAGACGCGAATCGCCGCAGGCGGGAGAAAAGGGCCATCGCATTAATCGCTGCAATCAGGCGATCGCAGTTCTCATTGCCTTGTCCATCTGCGCTTCCAAATACTAAAAAACTGGTTGCAACAAAAACTACTCCACAATACCCAAAGCTGCTGGGAGCATCAGCAACTGTGACTATGGACAGGAAAAAATGCCCAGCAACATTATTTCAGCCCCCAGATTCATCCATAGAGTCTTCAATTTTGAATTTTGAATTTTGAATTCCCCGTAAGCGCAAAGCGCACGCTACGCGAACGCGCAGCGTGCCCGAAGGGCTTAGGGGTTGACCCTCACGCAACGTGAGGTTTGTAGCATAGACTCATGGCGGTTGTGCTTTGACAAAAAGGAGTACAGATGATGGAGTCCAAATGGTGGAAGGTTGGCGAACTGGCTAAGGAAACGGGGCTATCCGTTCGCACGCTTCATTATTATGATGAAATCGGTTTAATGAAGCCATCTCACCATACTGACTCAGGTTACCGTCTTTACGCCACTGAAGATATCGTCCGCTTGCAGCAAATCAAGTCCCTGCGGCAACGCCGGTTTCTCTTTAGAGGAGATTCGGGATTGCTTGGAGAGTGCTGATTTCACGCCGCAGCGTGTGATTCAACTTCACCTAGAGCGCCTACGGGAGCAAATTGCGTTGCAGCAGAGATTGTGCAATCGCTTGGAAGCAATTGCCGCGAGTTTGGATGCAGCGGAGGATATCTGCGTTGAAAAGTTCATTGAAATTATTGAGGCTATCACTATGTTTGAAAAATACTACACCCCAGAACAATTAGAAGAGTTAAAGCAACGCAGACAGGTGCTTGGTGAAGAAAGAATTCAAAAGAGTCAAGTTGAGTGGCAAGAACTCATCGAGCAGGTTCGTGTTGAGATGGAAAAAGGTACCGAGCCAAAAAGTGAGCCAGTACAGTTGCTTGCTAGACGCTGGAGAGACTTAATTGAGGAGTTCACTGGCGGTAATCCTGAGATTGAGAAATCTCTGAATACTATGTACCAGCAGGAGGGTGCAGAGGTTGCCAGCCGTAACAGCTTCGATACGAGGATTTGTGACTACATCTCCAAGGCAATAGCAGTGTTAAAAAGCACCGCAAGACACAGGGTTCTGCCATGAACCATGAGACCTGATCAAAGGCGGATTAGCTGTGAGTACTACCTCTCCCTTTTCGTTTATCATCCACCCAGTAGCTTCTACGATGTGTTCTGGTGTAGCAGTAGTTGGTTTGCTGGTAACAGATGAGCGATCGCGGTTATCGCTGCTAGGATTGAGAGTCACCCAATATACCTGCACTGCATCTGGTGTCAACATATCTAAGGGACTGGCGGGTATGCCACCGCGTCCGGTGACAAGAAATGAACTGGCTCTTTGCCTGCTACCAGGATTGCAGCTAGTATCAATTTGTTGGGAAACATCAACGAAATTTGTAGGTAGTTCCACTAATCCCCGATTTGGGTCAATATCAGGTGTGTTGAGTTCTACAGTGCCGTCTACACCAAACTCTGAACTGGCAGTAATGTCACTCAGGGAAGTTAGGCTTTGGCGGGGTTGAATGCCATAGATGCCAAATGCTTTAATATCCACTCTTCCACCAATGCCAGTGTAAGCATTAGCAGTGATGTTGCTATTCTCACCCCTGACGGCAACGATGAAACCGTTAGGAGTATTGATGGTAATGTTGCCGCCGTCTCCCTCTTTAAGGGCAATGCCTGCAGTAGTGGAGATGGTACTCCCACGACGCAACAAAAGTAAGTTTCCTATCTGTAGCCCAATATTTCCACCCTGACCCATTGTGGTGTATGCATTAATCTGACTCTGAGTATCAAGCTGAATGGTATCTGCCACAATACTGATGTTTCCAGCGTTACCTTTACCAGAGATGTCGGTATCTATAGATGAAATATTCCGTAAGTCCATACGGTTTGCTCGAATGTTAATTTCTCCAGCGTTCCCTGTGGCATTTTCCCCCGTCGCACTCCTGATCTGCGAACCGTCCATCTGCAAAGCATTTGCACTGATGTTGAGTTTCCCTGCGTCACCCATGCCATAGGAATCAGTAGATATGCGAGTATTTTTGGTTAAAAAAGAGCCTGCAACCTGAATGTTGATATCTCCTGATTTACCTGTATATATCGTACGACTATACACCCCCGTATTTTCAATCTGCAAAGAATTTGCGCTGATGTTGATATTTCCAGCGTTACTCTTAAAAGTATCAGTGAGTATACCCGTATTCTTTATTACAAAAAAATCGCCAACCCGAATGTTGATGTCTCCGGCGTTCCCTTGGCTATTTTCCTCGGTATAAGTATTGATTCCTGACCCTTCAAGTAAAAAAGAATTTGCGCTAATATTGATGTTTCCAGCGTCACCGTTGCCAAAGCTAACAGTATCTATAGCTGTCCCTCGTACTTCCAAAGAGTCCGCAACCCCAATGTTGATTTCTCCGACGTTACCTGGCTTTGCTGTACGGCTTAAAACTGCTGAGTTATCAGTTTGTAAAGAATTTGCGCTTATGTTAACTTTTCCAGCGTTATCCGTGCTCGTATCGCTTAGTATACCAGACGATGTTACCACCATAGAGCCTGCGACTTGAATGTTGATGTCTCCGGCTTTTCCTATGCTAGGCTCCTCTGTATTGCTAAGGATATTTGTATTTCCAAGCAAAAAAGAATTTGCGCTGATGTTGATATTTCCAGCGTCACCCTTGCCCCATGCTTGAGTGCCCACGCTAACGGGAGTGCCATCCTCCCTAGGCTGATTCTCAAAGGTGATGTTGTTAGCAACTAGCTTAATTTGTCCACCATTTCCCGAACTGTAGGTGTTCGCTGTGATGTTGGACTCATTGATACTTATGTTCTCGCCGACAACGCTAATTTCTCTCCCATTTCTATCGCCAAGGGTATCAGCTTGTACAATTGACGAACCAGTGAAACTGATGTTCCTACCAGTGATCGCAATCGAACCACCGCCTACTCCTGTGGTACTCACGAATGTTTTCTGTGAAAATTGGATATCACCAAAACTGGGAGTGTCATAACTGAGCTTCCAACCTTGTTGTATTGGCACGAGGCTCACAGCTCCATTGCTACCAACACTGCCGATTTCAATACGTCCGGATGGTGACTTGAGAATGCCACCGGAGCTAGACACATTACCTCCCACGAGCGCTAAGGTTTGCCCCGCCTTGACTTGCAATCCCGTAATGCCAGTGTCAATTTGGCGACGGGGTCCTAGCTTGGTAATATCCTCATAATTAATGTCGTGCCCTGGTCCTTGTACCAGAATCGGTCCTGGATTGCTGCCCATGTTTAGTCCAACAGGTGCGGTTATTGTCAACAGAGGTTTGTCTGGTGATGGAGTAGCACTGAATTTAGTAGCATCGGCAAAATTTATACTGCTAGCAGTACTTGCAATAAACGAACCGCCAATATTTAAAGTGGCATTGGGTCCAAAAATAATGCCATTGGGATTAATCAAAAACAGGTTAGCCGTACCTAGGGTGCGAATCAACCCATCAATATTAGATATCGACCCACCCGTAACTCGGCTGATGATGTTTTGAATGTCAACAGTATTGTTAAACAAAGCTCCGCCACCAGTGGGAACAGAAAACTGTTGGAAGCTGTGGAACAGATTAGTGCCTGCTTGTGTTCCACCTGTGATATTGAAGGTATTGCCATTTATGTTGACAATGGAATTATTCGGTAAAGTGGCATCAGGGGTAATTTGAGCAGAAGCGCAATCTGCCGATAAAATATAGACACCAGCGACGCTCGCAATTCCTAAGAAAGCGCCCCAACAAGTACTTCGCAAACCAGCCATTACACTCTCCCAAGCTGTGTAGTAACTGCACCTTAAATCAACCACAATTAGTGGAAATCAAGTTAACACCTGTATACTTCTCAGCTAGAGAGTGGCGATTTTACCCAAACCGCTAATTCTTTACAAAACGTCATCAAACTTGGCACCGTGTCCTCAGAATGCACGTAGTCAGATTCGTTTTTTCAACCATTACATTTTGACAGAATCAATAACCGGAAAAACACGGCTGTTGTTTAAATTAACAAATAGACCTCTCCAAAAAACAATGTAGAGACGTGACGCCAGAGCCGGCACGAGGGAGACCCTCCTGCATAGCGCTGGCTCGCCATGGCACGTCTCTACAAGGGTTGTAGACAACGCACAATTAATTTCTGGTAGCACTATGAGGATTGACACGATAATTTTGTATTTTTACTATACTAACTAGTTTGTTTAATAAAAAATCATAACTATGCAAACCTTTGATCAAACGAAATCAGAAGCGTTCGCAGAGCGGATGCTAGACATTCTTAACAGTGGCGCGATCGCCCTGATGACTTCCATCGGACACCGCACCGGATTATTTGATACCTTGGCTGGGCTACCACCATCCACAAGTCAACAAATTGCGGATGCCGCAGGATTGAATGAGCGATACGTGCGGGAGTGGTTGGGGGCAATGGTGACGGGTCGTATCATAGAGTATGATCCTGTTACGGATGCCTACTCCTTGCCTCCTGAATATGCTGCCTTTCTCACGCGATCTGCCAGTCCCAACAATATTGCTGTCACCGCACAATTCCTTCCTCTGCTAGCAACCGTTGAAGATCAGGTGATTGAATGCTTTTACAAGGGTGGGGGCGTTCCTTACTCTGCTTACAAGCGCTTCCATCAAGTTATGGCGGAAGATAGCGGGCAAACGGTCGTTGCGGCGCTAGAGGAGTTTGTTCTTCCTCTTGTTCCTGGTTTAACCAAAGACCTAGAGAAGGGTATTGATGTGCTTGATGTCGGTTGTGGTAGTGGTCGTGCGCTGATTGAGATGGCAAAGCATTTTCCTAACAGCCGTTTCAAAGGATACGATATTTCACAAGAGGCGATCGCAACGGCTCAATCAGAAGCCAGCCATCAAGGACTTAACAACATTCAGTTTCAGGTCAAAGATGCTGCCAAACTAGATGAAGTGGAGCAATATGACTTGATCTGCACCTTCGATGCTGTTCATGACCAAGCAAGACCGGATGTGGTGTTACACGGCATATACCAGGCATTGCGCCCTGATGGCATCTACCTAATGCAGGATATTCGTGCTTCCAGCAATGTTCACGGCAACATGGATCATCCAAGCGCACCATTGCTCTACACGATTTCTTGTCTGCACTGCATGACAGTATCTTTAGCAGCAGGTGGTATGGGGCTTGGTGCGGTGTGGGGTGAGGAAAAAGCTCTGGAAATGTTAACAGATGCGGGATTCACTACTGCCGAAATCAAGCGGCTCGAACATGATTTCCTCAATAACTATTACATCGTCAAGAAGAACTAGGAGGAAAACAACCATGTGCCAAATCTGCGCCTTAGTATCGCGTTCTCAAAAATTTAGCAAAAGCGATCCGCAGCTCCTGAATAGACCTCTCTCTGTTTTGGTGACTCTCAACCCAAAAACCCCTAAACCTAGTAAACTTTCTGGATCAAACAATAATCATAGCGATAGCGATGCTCGACCTGATGCACCTCTTTGAGATGACAAGTAGAGCAAGGCATCAATTTTTTGTACATAGTGAATCATCAAAAAAACATAGCTTTTGCTTAGGGATTTCCAACAAATTCATTATCCAATGAGAGTGGGGGAGCCAGCGCTATGCAGGAGGGTTTCCCGACAGCAGGCGACTGGTGAGTCCAGTCCTGTTCGCGAAGCGTGCCCGAAGGGCTTAGGCGGGTCTCCCGCCGTAGGGAACTGGCGAACCCGAAGGGCGTTGGACATCCTGCCCGCCCAAAAATCTAAAAACAAGTTGGATATTTTTTTATTTGGAAGTCCCTTAAATCATTAATCGCACCTGCGAACCCTGTTGAGTTTTATTAACTTCAATTCGGGCTTGAAAGGCTTCTTTAAGGTGAGGCATATGAGTTACTGTCAGGATACAAGCAAAATCAGATGCGATCGCATTAATCGCTGCAATCAGGCGATCGCATCCTTCTGCATCTTGTGTCCCAAACCCTTCATCCACAATCAACAATTGCAACGCCGCCCCCGCCCGCTGCGCTAATAATTTCGCCAAGGCTAAACGGATCGCAAAGTTAATTCTAAATGCTTCTCCACCAGAGTAAGTTTCATAAGCCCGCGTTCCTCTTGCATCAGCAATCAAGATATCCAAGGTGTCTATCAACTTGGCATTTTTCTTGCTTGCCTTGCCACTCTTTCCAGCCCTTTGTGTAATAAATTGAACGTGTAGCTGATTGGCACTCAGTCGCGAAAGTAGTTGATTTGTCTCTATTTCCAATTGCGGTAAGACATTCTCAATCATCAATGCTTGGATACCATTTTTACCAAAAGCTTGTGATAATTCCTGATAAATGCGATGTTGTCGTCTTGCTTCTTGCAATTGCTGCTGCTGTTGTTCATACTGAAGTTGCAATGTTTCTAGTTGGTGAACCTGCTGCTGCAAGCGTCCCAACTGACCAATTTGTTCGTCAAGTTGCCGTCGGCGTGATGCCAATTGCTGCTCTAATGCTGGGATTTGAGCAGATGGATTTGCTGATTCTTCGAGCTGCTGGACGATGCTTTCGATTTGGATGGCAAGTCTTTGCCGTTCTGTTAATCTCGCTTGCAAAGATACCTCTAACTCTTGTAATCTTGTTTTCAGTTGGGGATACTGCTGCTGCGCCCCCACAAGTTGTTGATAGCGTAACTGCCAAGATTGAGCTTTGCGTACAGCCATGCGAAGATTGTTATGCTCTTCTGACACGTAACCAATTTCAGCTATGTGGCGCTCAAGAGCGGCTATTTGTCTGGCACATTCAGATTCAGTGGCTTCTTGCTGGATTCTGGTTTGTAATTGGGCAATTTGCGCCTGAATTTCTGGTTTTCGTGCTTCTATTTGGGCTTGACGCTTAGCTGCATCTTTAATTTGGCTGAGTCTAATTTCTGCCCACCGCCACCGCTCTACTTCGTTACGGGCAAGGGCGTGGTCTTGTTCATTGTAGTTGAGTTGTTGCAAATATTGTTGAAGTTGCTGGAGTTCGGCTTGGGTTTCATGAGCATAGTTACCCATTTGCAACCAGCGCTCTAATTGCTGCTTTTCAGCGACTATTTCTAGTAGCTGTTGTTCCACATCGCTTGTCGCCTGCAACTGTGCTGCCAATTGTCCCCTTTGTTCCCGTAAAGTATCATAATGAGACAATTCTTGTGATATTTCACGATATTCTTGCCTGAGTACCTGAATTTCTCTGTCTGAAACAGCCATTCGCTCCCTGACTATCCACAGTTCATCTTCAGCATCTTTGTACTCGATTTTGGTTTTGTCTACGACACGATTCCAGTAATGTTCCTCTAGAGGACGTTCGCACAAAGGACAGAGAGCATTGGGATTTTGGAGCATTTGCAGCTTTTGCTGGAGTTCTCCTAGCAGTTTTTCAAAGTCCCGTTGATGAGCCTGCAAGCGTTCGATCAGGTGACGCCTTTCCTGTCCTTTTTCCTGCACTCGTTGTAGATAAACCCGCTTCTTCTCCAATTCGTCAATCTGCATTGCCACTTCCATGACTGCTTGTTGCAGTTGCGGTTGGCGTCTATGCTGACGTTGTAATTGATTGGCTGTTGCTTCGAGTTGTTCGAGTCGAGCAACTAAACCAGCATGAGCGCGATCCAGTTGGCTTTGCAATGACAAGCGTTGTTGCAACAGGGGAGAAACTTGCAGTTGCAATTGATCGAGTTGAGCAACACGGTTGCGCGCAGCAGCAAGTTGTGCTATAGCTGCTTCTACTTCATCTGACTTACTGAGAGTTTGCTGAAGTTCTTGCTCTTGTTGCTGCACAGCCGCGAGTTGTGCCTCTGCGTGTTGTAATTGCCGCTCAATTTCGTTAATTTGTTTGGTTAGCTGGTGTTGCTTTTGTTGGCGTGCTTGTTGGGCGCGAGTGTATTCTTCAAATTGAGCGCCCATCGCTTCTTCTTGGGATTGTAGAACTTGGTATTGGTTGTACCCGGCTTTAATTTCAGCTTCTTGAGTTAAAAGTTCATCTAAAGAAGATAGCCCAGAGTCAATTGCTGACTGCTCTTGTTGCAGGCGATCGCAGTCTTGAGTAAGATTCTGGTACTGCTGCCTAACAAAGTTCAGTTGTTGCTCCCAGTTTTGCCGCTGATGCTGGACAACTTGCAAACTTTGTAATTGAATATTTTCAAAGGCTTGTACCTGTTGCAGTTGATTGATTTCGGCTTCCAAGTCGCCTTGTTTTTGAGCAATTGCTTCACGTTGTTGCAGTTGAGATTTCAGCGAATCCAAAACGCGCTCTAGTTCTTCCGTTCTTGCTTTAAACTGGCGTGATAGTTCTTTTGCCCGTTCTTCTAATTCATCGTACTGATTGAGTTTTAATAACTCTGCTAATATTTCCTTACGCTCACTAGGTCGCTTGAGCATGAATTCATCGGCACGACCTTGACGCAGGTATGCCGAATTAATGAAAGTTTCGTAATCAAGCTTAATATGTTCTAAAATCAAATCTTGTGTTGCCCTTACCCCTTTGCCAGTAAGTGCGCGAAACCCAGTGGGTATTTGTATTTGAAATTCCAAAGCACCACTTCCACCCCGCACTCGGGTGCGAATCACTCGATAAGTTTGCTGGTTTGCTTCAAAGATGAAATCAACTCTAACTTCTTTTGCACCTGTTTGGATAACATCATCTTCGCTAGAAGCTCTGCTTTCACCCCAAATTGCCCAGGTGATAGCTTCGAGGAGGGAAGATTTTCCAGCGCCATTGGAACCACAAATACAAGCCGTGTGTAACCCGCGAAAATCTAAAGTAGCATCGCGGTAACTGAGGAAGTTTTTGAGAGTAAGTTGGATTGGAATCATCGAGGATTGGGCGCTAGACCTTTTTTTTAGAAATAACAGTACATATGCTCTTTTTGTTAGTTTAGCTAGCTAAAAATAATGTTTCTAGTCTTTAATACCTTAAGTTAACGAATGTTAACAATATAATGAGTGTTTTTTTCATATTAGGCAAACATTTTTTACTACCAGCGTGGAAAAATTCATCTTTCCTGCGGTTCTTTCCTTTTTGCCTTCCATAAACAAGAAGTTTGTTTGATTCTTTAAACTCTCTATATATCAAGCACAGATGAAGCAAAAATTATTCTCCCCAATAGTCCCTTCGCTCTCTAGCCCATATCCAAATCTCCGCAACTTCTCCTGCTTTCAATTAAGAAGAGAGTAGCGGCTAAAAGGCGTCAGCAAAGCATCCGCTTGGTAAGTACTCATTTCGTTCGCTCTCGTCTAACCTAGAGCGCGGTATCAAAAGTCCAACATATGTACCTAATATTTTTCAATCGCATCACAAGCCACACCCACGCCATTTTCTGCCTGAACAATGCGTCGAATTTCCGCACAAGAGGCTGCATAGCTGGGATGATTTAACAACTCATGCAACTCTTTTACAACCCGAGACGCTGAATATTGTTTGCGGGAAATCGTGCGCGAAGTTCCCAGGCGTTCGACTCGTGCTGCATTATCCGGTTGGTCGTGGCTGTAGGGCATTATTAAGGTAGGACGACCAGCCCGTAATGCTTGGGCTGTTGTCCCAATTCCTCCTTGATGGACAATCGCACAAGCGTGAGGAAAAATTTGCGAGTATGGTGCATAACTAACCGCAAGAATATCTTTTGAAAGATTTTCTGGAGGCGGATTTTTACCAATTAACAGCACAGCACGGCGATTAAGCTGCTTTGCGGCTTTGATGCTTTCCTGATAAAAGTTACCGGGAGACATCACTGCGGCAGAACCAAGGGTAAAAACTATTGGCGGTTCTCCTGCATCTAAAAATTGCTTCAGTTCTGGCATAAGTTCCGTCTTATCCGAACTACCATCATAGAATGTAAAACCTGCCATGACTGTGTTTGCAGCCCAATCAGGTTGCGGTTTTGCCAGAACAGGGGAAAACAAGGCAAGGACAAGGTAAGGCGAAAACTTGTCGTCAATAAAAGGATTGCCAGTTAAGCTTGGTAATCCAAGTTCGCGGCGAAATTGATGGACGGGTTCTGCCCAAGAATTACTAACCAGCTTGGCAAAATTGATGACTCCCCTGTTAGCAAATAAGCCAAACCGACGTAGCTTGGCTAGAAATGGAAATAGAGGTAACACGGATGGATCGTAGGCAGAGAAAAACGAGATTGGAGCCATAGCACTTGATGCCCACCGAATCCCTAATTTTTCCGCCACCATTGGAGCCGCAGTCACTCCTTCACCCGCAAGCATAAAATCTGCATTTTTCGCAGCATTCATCAAGTCTGCATACATCTGGCGTAAACTGGGACAGACCCACTTGCGGACAATATACTCCGAGCCTGTTTGCAAATCCATCATCCGCGCCATCTCTTGCGGATCGTCCAGAGCAGTATTATCGGGGCGCATCCGATGAAACTCAAACCCCAAAGCTTCAATTTTGGATTGATATTCTTTGTGGGTTGCAAATACAATATCGTGACCACGTTTTCTTAATTCGAGGGCGATCGCAATTTTGGGATGCAAGTCACCAAAAGAACCGAGGGTGGTTAAAATAATTCGACTCATAAAATTTGATTCGTTACTTTTTTTAGAAAAATACTTGACGATTAGAAATCGCGGCTACGCGCACTTAAGAATACATAGTTTGCCTAGGCAGGCTTCGCTTTTATAGCCACAGCACCGTGCGCGGGTTTCCCCTCAACCCCAAAGCCCCCAATTGAGGCGACATCATCGAGACTTCTAGTCTCAACGCGAGTGCGTGCGCTGTCTAAAGCAGGGTGATTAATCCGGCTAGGAGTCCTAATGTACCAATCACCCGTATCTTCATCATAAATATTAGCGCCAAGTCATTCTAGAGTGTCTAAAGCATTGATAATAAGATGTTGCTATAGCTGTTGGTTCGATCAATAGTTACTGAGGGAATATACTGTACCAATTTTACAGCAAAGCAATAAGTAATGAGCTTATTTTTGCATAAACAACAAGTGTATCAGTCTTAAATACCATCACAAGAAATTAACATTACAATAGAAAGTAAGAGATTGCAATTTGCCTCACTCCCCTTATGCTTGGGCATACATCGGTAGATATAGATCATGTAAAAATATTCAGGAACTATTTCACAAACTTTGCGTCATATACATCCTTCGTTACTATTGTCTAGCGCCAAGAAGCGGTATAAGAATAGAGAGGAACAATTGCACATTCTTACCGTCATAAAATCGATTTAAGCCTCGGAATACGCCTAGCGACAGGTTTAAAAAAAGCCAGAAACAATCTCAGTAACAGCACGTCAAACACATTAAGAAAGAAACAAAAAAGGCTCTGCTATGACTCACTTGAATCGTTGGAAAACTGGAACCGCTGCACTTATGGCAATGGCAATGACAACAGGAGCCATTGCACCCATGTTTGTCTCTGCTCCCGCTTCTGCACAATCAATCTTTCGCGG
Source organism: Kalymmatonema gypsitolerans NIES-4073 (assembly GCF_002368435.1). Taxonomy (GTDB): domain Bacteria; phylum Cyanobacteriota; class Cyanobacteriia; order Cyanobacteriales; family Nostocaceae; genus Kalymmatonema; species Kalymmatonema gypsitolerans. The sequence goes on along the minus strand of NZ_AP018268.1, from coordinate 5,679,121 downwards.
TCAATCACAAACACAAACAGGAACAGTTTCAATTCCTGCTGGGGTCACACTTCCAGTCACCTATGACAAAGATAAAATTGTTGTCACTCCTGATGAAACTGCACCCATAAAGCTGAAGGTAGCAAGAAACATTGTAGATAGGGCAGGAAATGTATTAATTCCAGAAGGAAGTCAAATTGATGGACAATTGCAACCAATAACCAGAAATGGTGTAAAAGGGACTTATTTTGTAGCACAAGAGTTAGTGCTTCCTAATGGTAATCGGCAGTCTATTAATGCAAATTCTCAAATCATTACCAGAAAGGAAACAATCAGCAAAGGAGCTAAAACTGGTACGATTCTGCAAGATGCTGCTATTGGTGCAGGTGCTGCTAGTGTCATTTCACTGCTGACAGGTAACCGCAGAATTGAAGCTTTAGAGCCGATACTCGGTGCGGGTGCTGGTGCTGCAGCAAGCGTTCTATTGCGACGCAACAAAGCTGAGGTTCTGGTTGTTGAACCCCAAAGAGGAGATTTGAATCTCGTACTGCGCTCTAATTTGTTAGTATCTCGCGGCTATTACTAGGCTAATCTTAATTTAGATTGTGCGCCTTATCAATGGGCAGTGCGATCACCTCTTCCAGGTGCGCTTTGCGCAATCGCCTCCGCCACTGGGCACATGGACAATCGCCCTTCGTTTGCCTCCAAGACACTTTGCGCCAAGAGTGCGATCGCCTCCGGCACTGGGCACATGGACAATCGCCCGTATACTGCCAAGGGGTTGCCAAAAGAGCAACCCCTCCTCTGTTTGTACAAGGAGACAGAGCAAGTAGGACGCGCTTCGTGCAATCACGGAGCGCAACGCCGTAGGGGCATTGCCACTTCTAACTAAAGTGTGCCGCTTGATTTTTCAGTCATGAAAGTTCCGTACTCGTAGCTATACGAAGTTGCTTTCCCCCGTCTTAATATTCTTTTCCACACTTCCCTGTTTTGAGCTTAGTGAAAGGGAGTTTGGAAGGATGAAGTTTTTTATCGTTCTAGGTAGCATCACATAAAAATTTTTAATTTTTTTGCAACTATTCTGTCGATGGCACGTCTTACTTAATAAGCTGGATGGAAATAGTTTTTAACCAGGGTTATTTCATTCTTCCTCTACTCGCTGTGGAACTTAAGTTCCACAGCTAATAGCTTAAGTCGGTTTTAACAGACTCAAATTCTGAGTTTTAGGAGGTACTGCGCCCTTGGGTGTTCCCCCGAGTGTACAAAGTGCCGTTTCGTTTTAACGGACTTCGGCTATTAGCCCGGAAGTTTATTTCTGGGCGAGTCGTGCATAGAATGAAATAGCCCTGGTTTTTAAATTGGCAAAACACATAGGAAAATCTTGACTGAAGAAAGTCTCAAGGATGAAACAAAGGAGAAAGATACAAATAAAGTAGTTTTACTTTATTTCAACTTTATTTTTCACATTTTTCCTTCATTTCAAACTTGATATTTTATCCTTTCAATGACTCTTATAGCAAAATGAAACTATTAACCAAAGCCATAACGATTTAGGAACTTCCTAACTCAAATATAGTCGAATTAACAATCAGAAAAGAGCAGATTTTTTTGGGGAGTGAGGATATAATGTTTGGTCACTTTCGTTGGCAATCTGGATGTGCTGCATTCATGGCTTTGGGCATAACAGCAGGTACTATCGCACCTCTAGTGACACCTACAGCTTCTTTCGCCCAAACAAGTTTTACGGACGTTCAATCCAACTATTGGGCAGCAGAGTTTATTCAACAACTGGCACAACGGGGAATTATCGCTGGATTTCCAGATGGTAGCTTCCGCCCAGAACAGCCAGTCACACGCGCTCAATTTGCTGCCATGATTGGCAAAGCTTTCCAAAAAGCGCCAGAACGGCAGGCAGTCAGATTTTACGATGTACCAAGCAGCTTCTGGGCATCGAGTGCGATTCAGGATGCATATACCACCGGTTTCTTGTCTGGATATCCTGGCAATCGTTTCGAGCCTAACCAAAATATTCCCCGCGAACAGGTTTTAGTTTCCCTGGCTAACGGTTTAAAATACAACGTTAGCGGTGACGCCGAAAGCAACCTGCAATATTACAACGACTCTAATAACATCTCTAGCTATGCCCGTAGTCCAATTGCTGCGGCTACAGAGAAACAAATTGTTGTCAATTATCCCAATGTTAAATTCCTAAGTCCGCAAGCAACTGCAACTCGCGCACAAGTAGCAGCCTTTGTCTACCAAGCACTGGTTAGCTCTGGTAAAGCCGCAGCAATTAACTCGCCCTACGTTGTAGCTCTTGGTGAACCGACTCCATCAAAACCAGTAGCGGTGACAATTCCTGAAGGTACTGTGATTCCTATAAAGTATGAAAAAGCAGAAAAAATTCTTGTGACTAAGGATGAAACAGCACCTCTAACCCTGACCGTGTCACAAAACGTGATTACTGATAAAGGAACTGTAGTCATTCCGACTGGCAGTCGGGTAGTTGGTGAACTGCGTCCCGTCAAAGACAAGGGCGGTTCTCAATTCATCGCCCAAAAACTCATCTTAACTAATGGTCAGGAGTATCCAATCAACGCGACTTCGGAAGTGATTACCAAGACCGAAACTGTCAAAAAGGGCATCAATACAAAAACAATTCTCAGAAATACCGCACTTGGTGCAGGCGCAGCAGCAGCGGTATCTGTTGTAACTGGCGATCGCGCTATTGCTGCAGAAGAAGTTCTGGGCGGGGCTGCTATTGGTGGATTGATTAGTCTATTCTTTGGTAAGAACAGTGTGGACTTAATCGCCATTGCTCCAAACACCGACTTGCAAATGACCATCGGTCAGAACTTTCAGGTTTCATTGAAATAAAAGATATTCTTGATTCTTCACTCTTGATTCTTCACTCTTGATTCTTCACTCTTGATTCTTCACTCTTGATTCTTCACTCTTGATTCTTCACTCTTGATTCTTCTGTCTTCACTTTGGGTAACCAAATAATAAAGGTCGTTCCTGGTGCATCGGGTGATGTAATAAGCGAGGTCACAGCAGGGCTGAAAACTTCTATTTCGCCCTGCATTTGCTGTATGAGCTGTTTGGCAATTGATAATCCTAACCCCGTCCCTGGAATTTCCGTTTGAGCTTGCACACCTCGGTAATGTCGCTCTCCAAGATGCTCTAAATCTTGTGCTGGAATGCCAGGACCTGTGTCACTGATGGTAATTCCCTGAAAATGAGCTTTTTGTTGCCCCGCCTGAATGAAAATCTTGCCACCAGTGGGTGTGTATTTCAAAGCATTGTCAATAATGTTACTTAAGACCTCTCGTAACGCTTTGAGGTTGGCGCGTACCAGAGGTAAGTTAGGAGGAATTTCAGATATGAGTTGCAAATTTCGCTCTTGAGCGATCGCTTTGGCTGACACTAACAATGGTTCTAATATATCAAGTACAGAACAGTTAACTTCTTTTTCTCCTGTACCAGGCAACAAAAGCGGTGCTTTCGCGTCTTTCTGCACGTTTGCTTCTACAAAGGCTTCTTTTTGCGGTAGCGCCAGTGGTCCTAAATCTTCTGCTGTCAAGTCAATAATTTCATCAAACTGTTGCAACAATTCTTTGAGGCGATCGCTTTCTCGCACAATACTAGTTGCTACCTCTCGGTTAGCATCTCCTAGTCGCATTCGCTTCAGCAATAGTTTACCAAAAGTTTGCAATGCCGTTAACGGGTTGCGAAGCTGGTGCAATAAATTATCCAGTAAATCCTGCTGTTTTTCTTGGAGAATTTGTTGTTGCTGCAACTGCTGGTGTAGCCATGCTCGACGCTGATCCAAAACACAGGCTAGCAATAGCGTTTGAGCAATCCGTTTTATTTCACTCCTTTCTTGTTCATTCCATGCTCGGTCTTCCCTGACTGTGACGAGCAACCCTATCATCACATCCTCATGGACAAGAGGTAAAACAATTTGGTCACCTCTTAGTAGATAGTCCTCTGTTGAATGAGGTGATGCTGCATCTGGTGTCCCAGTTTCTCGTGCTCGGGCTGGAAATTCCTCTGCTGCTTTCAATAACCTCCGCTTAGAACGGTTGTTTTTGGGGTTGAACACATCGCCCATACGAGAACGCGCTGTTCTATCCAAGGTAGCGTCGTCTCTTGTGTACGAATCCCAATTCTTTTTGGAAATAGGTATTGAGATCGGCAATACTAAAGCATTGGCTCTTTGCTGTTCCACTGCCGTTTCTGGGTAAACCACCACAGGAATGAGTTTTGCTTCATTTGTCGAAGCTTCTATCAATTCTTGTGTCAAATAGACAACGCTCAAAGATGCTTCCAGCCCTTGGGCTAACAGTGCCAATTGCTCTCGGCATAGAGCAACAAACTCAGAACTGGCAGACATTAACATTTCAAGAGCCCTTTTTAAGATGACATGACTATAGGGACGAAAACAAACAGGAGTTGGCTTGTTCTATTTAACAAAGCTTAACTGAAGAAAGCAACTAACGGTTCGTTCCAAGGAATTATATTGTTCGCTACTTTTAATTTTTCTTTTAAAAAACAAATTATCTTTTTTGTATCAAAAGGTTAACAACTCTTGTATTTTTGAACTAGAACTTTTATAATGACGACGGATTTTGTAGCTATCACTACAATCTATTGCTTGTAAGAGGAGGACAGAACGTTGGCAAGGAGACGCAAGAGGAAGAGCCGTCGTCGCCAAGAAGGGCGGCGAATTTTAGAACATGTGCCTCAATTTAGCATCGAAAGTGGCGAAGATAAGCCTGTGACAGCAGCTAGAAAATTCATTCAAGCTGAAGGGATTTTGCCACCCGCGTTGCTACTTGTAAAGCGGAATGAACACACAACAGACCGTTATTTCTGGGCTGAAAAGGGGCTGTTTGGTGCTCAATATGTTGAAGAAAACCACTTCTTATTCCCTAGCCTGAGAATCCTTGAAGGTTCTCCAGCTCAGGAGCCACTAGCTGTTGCTAGTCGATAAACTAACAATGGTTATCATAAAGTTTGAGTTTGCCTTATGACAACCATTAAGTGACAAAATTGCTAGTTTTTTTCAAAGTTTCATTTTTTTTTAACGATGCAGTTCACTTGCCAGTGTTAGCTAGCCATTTTGCCTAAAACTATCAACACAAATCAAACCTTGTGTTTGTATGAGTTGATGAGAAGTGTCAGAACGTATAAGGGAGTGGGGATAGAGCGATCCCGTTTTGAGCAAAGCTTCTTGCTGCTCTTTCAAGCGATATAGCTTTTTTCTACAACTTGTGGAGAAGAGCAATACAGCAGGAGTCGTTTTACCTCCTCTCTCTATTCCATTTTTTTAAAATTCAAAAGTGGCTTATAAAAAAGTAGGTTGAATGTCAATCACAAGCATTGCGTGCCTCTTAGGTCGGAGCTACGCTCGTCTTACGCGTGCGCTTCACCGCTTAGAACTTTCTTGATGCGACTTACCCTACTCTTTCTTGAAACCCGGTTTGGAGTCTACGCTTCACAAACCCTACCCTCAAGCGATAGGTTGGACAAGACTCAGCATGACACCAGATCCTGATTGTCACAGTGTGATAATGCAAGACAAGGTGCAGGCAAGAAACTGAAATTGCCTGTCTGAGTCAAAGAATAACAGCTATTCACTAATTTTTAATCCCAAAGCTCTGCGTAACTCAATAAGTTCGTCTCGATGGGCAGTTACAGTGATTTTACTTGGATGTTGGTCGCCTTGGGTTGCTTCCACCTTCAGCAATACCTTCTCTAGTTTTCCAGCTTTTTTCCAATAAAAAACACCACTCAAAGGCGACAGCAGCACCAGCCCAAGAAAAATTGTACTAAGTTTGGGAAAAAGTAGTGACAAAACTAGTGATAAACAAAGAAGACCCGCAGCGGCTAAAAGTGTTAAAAACACAGCTAAAAACCAGCTAGGTTGAACAAAGCCTTCAAAAGTCACTTGGTTTTGTTTCGGGTCTACCGCTGCTACTCGGTAAGACCGTGTTTGAAAATACTCCCTCAATTGAGGCATTAAAGTAGCTTCGTCTTGCTCGCAAACCAGCTTTTCTGTTTCTGTACGGTCTTTGGTAGAGGCACGAATAAAGAAAAATAGCCCGACCGATAATAAAAAAGTGAGCAGCAACGTCGATGGTAGAGTAGCAGTATCCATAAACTAAATTATGAGTATTTTACAGGAGGTGACTTATTCATTATTTAATGAGAGCGCTAATTTTTTCTCCCGCTTATGTACTGTTGCCATAAACGAGCTAAATCCTCTGCTTGAAATTGCCATTCTGGAGACACTTGGTACATGCGCCTAGGACGTCCGCGTCCTTCCAGTTTCTTCCAATACCCAGTGATTGCCTTCTGGTCTTCGAGAAATTTAATCGCACTGTAAAGTACGGTATCCGAAAGCCGGTAGGTTGGATGTTCAGTTTCCAATCGTTGGATCAACTCCGTTCCATACGATTCGCCTTGTACCAAGACATACAAGATATAACAAACCGCGAGCTCCTGACAAAGGTAAGTTGGCGGAGGATTTTCAAAGAAGTGATATATATCCTCAAGTTTCATGGTTAGTGAATGGCTAAAAAATGCCTAAGGGTTGAGCATACAATCCACGGAAATCGTATAAAATACTACTCAATTAAGATTAGTATTTAGCGTTCCTTAGGCTGGATCACCAAAGGGTAAAAATGACATGAGACAAATTCCACGCTGACTAATCGTGGAACTGATGCACCAACCTTAGGGATACAAAAATTTGCACCCCTACCCAAGCTTCTGAGATCATATTGAGGAGCGATTTGACAACGGCTATGCCACAGTCTTTAGTGTCAAGTTATGCCAAGGGCGTAAGGACTGCTTAAGCATAAAATGCCGTCTAAGCAATTTTAAAGGTAAAATGCTGTATTTATGTAGAACTTAATCAAAACTTTGCTGGACAGTAAATATCCTAGGGTCTTTGCGTAAAGATTAGACAAAATATCATGTTTCATTTCCAGCTTTACGGATAGCGAACACACCCAAAAAAGTATTCACTACGGAATTTATCTACTAGAAATACTCCAGTGCCGTTTGCTAAGTGTGATAGTAAATTTATCAAACCCCAGCACATTGGTGATCAGTATGTCAGAATCCTCTTCACTCCGAGCAATCGCCCAAACGTTTCGCCTCACAGGTTGGATTAGCTTTTGGATTCAGTTAGTGCTAGGTGTTGTTTCTGGGGGGATTTTGCTGTTTGCCGTCTTAAGTCAGAGATCTGGTAGCACTAGTAATAATCCAGGAACTGGGTTCGGTGCCTTTTTTGCAGTTGCTGGGCTCATTGGCTTGGGAGTGGGCATTTATTTAGCTTTCCGTTACACCAGGCTTGGTAATCGACTCGAATCCTCAAATCCTAACAACCGCCCGCGCAAAGTCGAAACTGTTCAAGTCGTACGCTTTGCGGTTATTGTCCATTTGGTGGGAATATTGTTAACCCTGTTAGGGGCGCAAGCGACTGTTGGCATCCTGCTCACAAAGTCATTGACTTTACCGCAAGTGGGTACTGGAGTTTACACCCAACTCGACCCTAGCCGGATTATCCAATCGTTGGATATTTTCGTCGTGCAGGCAAACACTAATACGGTTTCAGCACATTTTGCGGGGCTTGTTGCGTCGATTTGGCTACTGTATCGCATCTCCAAACCCCAGTCTTAGCGTAATTCTTAATTGATAATTTCTTGTTCGCTGCGGACTGCCTTAATGACGAACTAGTGATTCTTTGAAGAATTCATCAAAAATTCTTACTGGAAATTTGCGAAAGTGGAAATTTTAACCTCAAGATTACTACACACTTGCGGGAGAAAAGCATCCTGCTATTGGTTGATGTCAAAGCAATAGTTCAGGTCACTCACTTTTGAGAGCTAGTTGACTTTTGCACTTGTTACTAGCCGGAAGTACTATATTTTGATGTGTTAACTGTAAAGAAAATCCGCAGGCTAGGGACTAGGACAAATCTGTGCTGGATATTAAGCTAATACGAGAAAATCCGCAATTCGTTCAGGAACGGCTGAATACTCGTGGTGGAAACTACGACATTCAGCCGCTTTTAGAGTTGGATAAACAGCAACGCGAATTGGAAGCGAAGCGAAATCAACTCCAAGCACGTAGTAACGAAATTGCTAAATTAATTCCTGAAAAGATAAAAGCTGGTTCCAACCCCAAAGGACCAGAAATTCAAGCATTCCGGGATGAAGGCAGTTCTGTGAAAGCAGAAATTGGGAAACTCGAACCCCAGGAGAAAGAACTCTCAGCTAAAATCGAAGAACTTTTACTGACACTTCCCAACTTGCCAAGCGACTCCACACCTATTGGTAAGAGTGAGGAAGATAACGTAGAAGTGCGTCGTTGGGGCGATGAGTACATTCCTCAAAACCCAAAGATTATTCCTCACTGGGAAATTGGCGAAAAGTTGGGTATTCTCAACGTTGAGCGAGCTGTGAAAGTCGCACAAAGTCGCTTTGTGACGCTCATAGGCGCTGGTGCGAAGCTGGAGAGAGCATTAATTCAATTTATGCTCGATCGCCAGATAGCAGCAGGATATGTAGAAGTCATTCCCCCATTTTTGATTAATACCGAGTCTATGACAGCCACGGGTCAGCTGCCCAAATTTGCTGAAGAAAGTTTTAAATGCGCGGCTGATGATTTGTGGCTTGCGCCTACGGCGGAAGTTCCCGTAACCAACCTCTACCGTGGTGAAACTCTCAATTCCGAAGAGTTGCCGATCTACCATTGTGCTTATACTCCCTGTTTTCGTCGGGAAGCTGGGAGTTATGGACGCGATATGCGGGGACTGATTCGGCTGCATCAATTTAACAAAGTTGAACTGGTGAAATTTGTCCATCCCAGCACTTCTAGTGAGGAACTGGAAAAATTGGTAGGTAATGCAGAAGCAATTTTACAGGCGTTGCACCTGCCTTACCGAGTCGTAGCGTTATGTACTGGGGATATAGGATTTCATTCTGCCAAAACCTATGACTTAGAGGTTTGGCTTCCCTCTTCTGGCAAATACCGGGAAATTTCCAGCTGTTCCAATTTTATGGATTACCAAGCGCGCCGGGGTCAAATTCGCTTCAAAGAAAGCGGTAAGAAGGGAACCCAGTTCGTGCATACCCTTAATGGTTCTGGGTTAGCTGCGGGACGTACAATGGCGGCGATTTTGGAAAACTATCAACAAGAGGATGGAAGCGTACGCATACCAGAAGCGCTGCAACCTTACATAGGACGTGAAGTGCTGTGATGTAGGGTTATTAGTTGGAGCGTTGTTAGCTGTAGAGACGCGCCATGGCAAGCCAGCGCTGCAGGAGGTGAGATCAGCGCTCTTTGGAGGGTCTCCCTCGTGCCGGCTCTGGCGTTCGCCGTCAGGCGTGCCGAAGGCATACCCGAAGGGATCTCCCTCGTGCCGGTTCTGGCGGCGCGTCTGTACATTTGGAGCGTTGTCACAAAGAACCACTAACGACTAACAATTTACAACTCCCCCTTAAGAATTACCGAAAAAGCTAGAAAATCAGCACACCAGACCAGTGGTAGACTGGGACACATTTTAAAATGAATAAAGTATAGCTGAATAAGTTCACTGATTCTTTCTATGTCAGTTTTTGCGCCTTTAGCAGCGATCGCAGTCTTGGCTGTTCTGATCCTGGTACACGAGTTTGGACATTTTATTGCAGCAAGGTCCCAGGGGATTTACGTCAATCGTTTTTCTCTGGGCTTTGGTCCGGTTATCTGGAAATATCAAGGAGCGCAAACTGAATACGCTATCCGAGCTTTTCCTCTCGGTGGTTTTGTCGGTTTTCCTGACGATGACCCAGATACCAATATTCCAGCCAATGACCCGAATCTTTTGCGTAACCGCCCCATTTTAGATCGGGCAATTGTCATTAGTGCGGGAGTGATAGCGAATTTAATATTTGCCTACTTCCTTTTAGTCACGCAGGTTGGTTTTGTTGGCATACCACAAGCAAGCCAACCCCAACCAGGAGTTTTGATCCAACAGCTAGCACCAAATGTAAGTTCTGTCGCAGCCAAAGCAGGAATTCAGAAAGGAGATGTCATCCTAGCAGCTAATCAAAGACAATTTGGGGCATCGCAGCAAGAGTTAGAGGCTTTAAGGGAAATAATTAAAACTAATCCAGATAAGCCAATCCAACTAGAAATTGCCCGTAATGACCAAAAGCTGTCTTTGACCGTAGTTCCTGAAGCAAACTCAAACGGTGAGGGTAGTATCGGCATCGGACTTGGTCCCAACGTCAAACTTGAGCGTCGTCGCGTGAGCAACCCCGTGGAAGCTTTCAAGACTGGCGCTAAAGAATTCCAGCGGATTGTCTCAATGACATTCCAAGGTTTTGGGCAATTAATCACTAACTTCGGTGAGACAGCTAACCAAGTTGCTGGTCCAGTGAGAATTGTGGAAATAGGTGCCAACATTGCCCAGAATGATACAGGCAGTTTGTTCTTCTTTGCCGCTTTGATCAGCATTAACTTGGCTGTGATCAATATTTTGCCTTTACCAGCTTTAGATGGGGGACAACTCGCTTTTCTGCTCATTGAAGGTTTGCGCGGTAAACCCTTGCCTAATCGCGTTCAAGAAGGTGTCATGCAAACTGGTTTGGTGATACTTTTAGGGCTAGGAATTTTTCTCATACTCAAAGAAACTACCCAATTGGAGTGGGTGCAAAAATTATTCCAGTGATTAGTAGCCGCAAACGGTCATCTGTGAAGCAACGGGCGCTAGAAATCCTAGTTCGCCTAAACCGCCTTTATCCAGATGCAACTTGCTCTTTAAACTACTCAAGCCCAGTGCAGTTGCTGGTGGCTACCATTCTCTCGGCTCAGTGTACGGATGAACGAGTGAATCAAGTAACACCAGCCTTGTTTAGTAAGTTTCCGGATGCAGCGAGTCTGGCAAATGCTGATTTGACAGAGTTAGAAAACTTGGTTCGTTCCACCGGGTTTTACCGCAATAAGGCGAAGAATATTCAAGCAGCGTGTCGGATGATTGTCAATGAGTTTGGCGGTCATGTGCCAAAGCGGATGGAACAGCTGTTGCAGCTTCCTGGTGTGGCGCGCAAAACGGCAAATGTCGTCCTCGCTCATGCTTATGGAATCAATGCTGGGGTGACTGTTGATACTCATGTGAAGCGTTTAAGCCAGCGCTTGGGCTTAACTGAACACCCAGACCCCATCCGCATAGAGCGAGATTTGATGCTCCTATTGCCTCAACCAGACTGGGAAAATTGGTCAATTCGGCTGATTTATCACGGTCGGGCGATTTGTAAAGCGCGATCGCCCACGTGTGAAGCTTGTCAACTGGCTGAACTCTGTCCTTCTGCTTTTAACGTGCCACAGGTGAGTGTGAAGGCAAAAGTGGAGGAAAGCCCTTAATGGTCTGAAGAAGGAAAAATTCCAGGGTTTGTAGTTAGTGCTTGAGGGATTAAGCGCTAATTACGAACTTAATTCATGTCAAAAGATGTGCCATTCTATAGAATGGAGAATACTGCCTTAAAATAAATTACTGAGCATTATGGCAAAAAAGAGCATGATTGAGCGCGAGAAAAAACGCGCTAAACTGGTGGCTAAGTACGCTGATCAGCGCGAAACGTTGCTGGAAGAATTCAGACAAGCAGAATCTCCTCTTGATAAGCTGGAAATTCACCGCGAAATTCAACAGCTACCCCGCAATAGCGCTCCTACTCGTCGCCGCAACCGCTGCTGGGTCACTGGTCGTTCCAGAGGAGTTTACCGTGACTTTGGTCTATCTCGAAATGTCCTGCGGGAATGGGCACATGAAGGTCTTTTGCCCGGAGTGGTGAAATCTAGTTGGTAGTCATTAGTCATTAGTCATTAGTCATTAGTCGTTAGTCATTAGTCGTTAGCAAATGACTAAGGGCAAAGGACTAATGACGAAGGACAAAAATTATTGTCCGCAACATCTATCAATTCCCAGACTATCTAGGAGTAAATCGCTAACAGCGTTGGCTATAGCAAACTCTCCATAGAAACTTTTGGAAAAATCAAACGACTGCATCTCTGTGACAATGGCAATCACCAGAGAACCTAAGTCGTTTTCTCCTTCCATCCGTTGGCGCACAAAAATTTGTGCTGCTCTTTGGGCAATTGTCTGATTGATTGCTTCGGGGATAAATTCTTCATCAAGCCACTGATGCAAGCGCTGGCGCAACCATTCTCCCTCAAGCATAGGATTTTGAGGTGGTGGTAAAGTGATCGGTGGAATTGGTTCTGTCATTTTCTTTTATTTTTATATTAAAGACTCAGGTTGCCAAAAAATACTTTCGTAGTAGGCGATCGCAGTGCTTACTACAAAATATGTTTTTTGCTGATTTTTATGCAATATGATATCGCCACTATTATTCAAAGCTATGCTCAAGGCTATTTTCTCATGGCTGATGAGAATGATGTCTTGGGGTGGTATGGAAGCCGCGATCGCACTCTCATTCCTTTAGATGAACGATTTCGTTACCCCAAGTCGCTGCAGCGTGCTCTCAATCAAGAGCGTTTTACCGTTGCGATTAACCGCGATTTCAAAGCTGTTGTGGCTGGGTGTGCTAACCGAGAACTCACCTGGATTTCACCAGAATTAAAAGAGATTTACTGGGAACTTTACCAAGCGGGTTGGGCGTATAGTTTTGAAACTTGGCAAGGAGATGAACTCGCTGGGGGAATTTTAGGAATTGTGATTGGGGGTGCTTTTATTGGCGAGTCGATGTTTTACCGCATCCCGGAGGGTTCAAAGGTGGCGATGGTGAAGTTGGTGGAAAGGTTGCGCCAAAGGGAATTTGTGATGTTCGATGCCCAAATGATGAATCCTCATTTGGAGAGGTTTGGTGCTTATGGCGTGAGAGATAAAGAGTATCAAAAGTTACTTTACAAAGCTTTGCAACGTTCTTGTTCGCTAGTTTAGCTAGCTCCGACAGAAGCCCCTTTGCAGGCATAGCACTCTCTACTGGAATTTACTAAGCTCTCATTATATGCAAATTGTAGGCGCGACAGCTTATCAACGCTGTATCGATAAGGAGTAGATATCAAGATGTCAGAGAAAAAATCCTTTCTTTTGCGAGCTTCTGAAATAGCAGAGAAAGAAGCTACTTTCTCTCACCCTTGGAACCCTAACTCGCTCATCACTGGAACTCAGATGAGTCGTTTAGCAGGACTCGCAAGGGTAGGCGTAAGTCTTGCCAAGATACCACCTGGGAAAGAATCGTTTATCTATCATGCTCATTATCGAGAAGAAGAATGGATTTACATTATTTCCGGTCGTGGGGTAGCGGAAATTGATGGTGAGGAATTTGAAGTCAGCGCAGGGGATTTCATGGGTTTTCCAACACCTTCAGTAGCGCATCATCTACGTAATCCCTATGATGAGGAGTTGGTTTATCTAGTGACAACTCTCACCGCTAACTGCAAGCAGTGTAGCGGGAGCATCTCAAACTCACGAATGAGACTTTCTGCTTCACAGGCTGACTACTGTCTAAGCCTCCACAGACAGGAATCGGTAGTCCAACCGACCCACGTTTTAAAAGATTTAATGCGCTGTTCCAGTCTCGGTCAATGACCAGTCCACAAGAACAACTATGAACACGAACTGCAAGAGTTTTCTCAACTCTTTCACCACACCCCGAACAATTGATACTTGTCCCCCTAGGGTCAACTCCAAGTGTCAGCTTGCCGCATTTTACTGCCACTGCTTGCATGATTTGGAGGAATGCGCCCCAGGCAACATCTAGTATTGACTTAGCTAGTCGTGTTCTAGCTAGCCCTTTGATGTTCAGGTTTTCAAAAATAATTAAGTCATAGGAATCAACCAACCAATGTGCAACTTGATAATGAAACTCTTTACGCTGCCTCGCTACGTGCAAATGAAGCCTAGCAACCTTCGATGCTTGTTTTTGGTAGTTCTTAGACCATGCAGTTTTACGTGCAAGTTTGCTTTGTTGGCGGGCTAAAGTTGCTTGTGCTTTCCGATAGTACTGTGGTACAGCAACACTTTGTCCATCAGCAGTCGTTAAAAACTTTTCTAGCCCAACATCTATGCCAGTAGCTGTTTTAATTTCATCAATAGGCAATGCAGTAGGAACGGTCTTATCTTCCAACGAAAAGCTTACATACCATCCGTCAGCTTTGCTTCTAATCGTTGCTTGTTTAATCTCAAATCCCTCTGGGATTGGGCGGTGCAGAATAACTTCAACTTCGCCAATTTTAGACAACTTCAGAACATTTCCTGATAGGTGTGCGCCTGCCTTCGGGGCATTAACACGCGGAAACGTAAAAGAACAGATATCACTACGCTTCTTAAAACGCGGTCGTCCTCCCCGCTTACCAGTTTTGTCAGGAATTAACCAACGCTTCCAGCATGAGTCCAACCTCATCAGGTTCTGTTGTTGGCAGTCAGCATAGATGTTTTTGTAGTCAGGGAATAACTCTTTAGTCCGTTTGAGGTCTGACGCTTGTGTATAGTAATCTGCTTTATCTGGTATTTTCCCAATTGGTTCAGAAACTAAGCTGCAACGGTCAATTTGACATCTCGTTCTATTTAACCAGTCCAACCTTTCCGAGAGTGCATAGTTGTAGTGACGACGCAGCAATTCACCCCAGGTTTCAAGAGTGACAACCTGTTCTGGTGTGGGATTGAGCTTGTACTGGTAAGTGAGTAACATATAGTCATGATAGCATTTAGTGCCATGACTTACAATATAGGCTATAGGTCGGTTTACAGTCTTAATATTCACTTGGTGCTTGTAAGCAAATACCGTAGAAAAGTTATCAATCAAGCAATATTGAAACGATTGCAGGAAATATTTGAAACTACCTGCCTTAAGTGGAGAAGCAAAGTTACAGAATTCAACGGAGAGCCAGACCATGTTCACTTGGTTATTAGTTACCCGCCAGACGTTGAAGTAAGCAAACTAGTCAACAACCTTAAAACCGTATCTAGTCGTCTTATTCGCAAGGAGTTTCATGAACACGTCAACCAGTTTTATAACAAACCCGTATTTTGGACAGGCGCATATTTCGTTGCTTCTTGTGGAGGTGTCACACTTTCTGAACTTAAATCTTACGTTGAGAAACAAAGTAGTCCTGGCGGTTAAGGGGGTTCAATGCCCCCTTAACCGCCCCACAATTCCCCTCACCGCCAACCTGCGGTGTGGCGGGAGTACCCTTGTGGAGAGATAGATGGGGTTGGAGAAAGCGTTTTAAGTAAATTAACTATAGTTTCTTGAAGCGCATCAGCTGACCTTAAGTGCATTTTTGCGTGTCAACTAAAATATTAAGGCACTTGACAGATATCTAAACCTGCCAAAAACTGATATTCTACAACTTGTAGTTAAAAGTACCCCCAATTTTATTGTAATTGAACGTGGCTCAAAACTACCGCCGTGCTAAGCTCAGAGGCAAATCCTTCAAAGGGCAAGACTTAACAGGTGCAGATTTCTCCTATTGCGATATCCGAGGTACTGACTTCACAGATGCCATCCTTAGAGGAGCAAACTTCAGCCATGCGAGAGCGGGACTACAACGGCGTTGGGCAATTACCATACTAATATCTGCATTACTGCTGTCGGCAGTATCAGGATTGCTATCGACTGTCGGTGGCTCTCTGTTAGGATTCATTGTAGTAAATGGCAACCGTGAGAATATCTATGTTGCCGTCATCAGCTGCATAGTATTGTTACTCTTTTTTCTCATCACTATGCGTCGAGGAGTCGCAGCAGCCTGTGGATTTTTGGCAGTGGCAGTTGTATGTGCTGGGGTTGCAGCAGTAGTATGGGCAGGGGTCGTGGCAGTAGCATGGGTTGGCACAGGCACCCAGACACGGGTCATGGAATTGTCAGCGATTGTGACAGTAGTTATCATAGGGGCTGTAGCAGTGATAGTGGCTGCAACAGGTCTAGTGGTCATAGCCGGGGCAGCGGTAGTGGCAGGGGCTATAGCTGGATTATTTGCAGTAGCAGTGACAGTAGCAATGGCAGGGGCGGTAGCCGGAGCAGTGGTTGTCGCAGGGGCAAAGGTAGGTGGTATAACAGCAGGAGCACCGGCAGTGACAGTAGCAGTATTAACATTAATCCTGTCTGCTGACGTTAGTTGCCGTGCTTTATTTGAAGATGAGAAGCAAAGCTGGCTTCGCAATATTGCTTTTGGCTTAGTAACAAGACGCGGAACCAGTTTTCAAGGAAGCGATTTGACAGATGCCGACTTTACGCAGGCAAGACTGAAAAATACCTATTTCATCAAGTCTATCCTGACACGCACCTGCTGGTTTCAAGCGAAAAACCTGAATTTTGCTGACATTAGGACAACTTATCTTGAAGATGAAAATATACGACAATTGCTGATAACAAAAGAGTTGCAGAACAAAAATTTCGATGGCTGGAACTTGCAAGGTATCAATTTGCAGGGAGCGAATATCAAAGATGCTAGCTTGATTGCAGCTAGGCTGAATGAATCTAACTTGCAAAATGCTGATATTTCCAGAGCTAACCTGACAAAAGCGCAATTAGACAGAACTGATTTTAGAGGTGCAATTCTTACAGGCGCATATATTGGAGATTGGGGTATAACTCCGGAGACTAAATTAGATGGAGTTCAGTGTGAGTACATCTTCATGTATGTACCCACAAAAGACAATCCTAATCCCTATCGCGTACCAGCGAATTGGGAAGAGACATTTAAAGACGGTGAATTTACTCAATTTATTAACCCATCGTCAAATGTATCAAAAATTTGATCTTCCCCCTTCTTTAACCTCCCGCTGGTCGGTTAAAAGGTAGGTATTACTCTTTTGCCCCGAATTGTTTCAACAAGGTCATAGCCGCATCCTGGCAGAAATGATTTGCCCACCCTAGGGGCGTGCCGCCATGAACGCTGTCTAAAAGCGTTAGGTCAGCGCCATGCTCCACTAAAAGTCGAATCATATCCACATAACCTTTCATTGCGGCAAGGTGTAACGGCGTTATCTCCAAACTTTCAGTGTCCTTAGCATTAACTTCGGCACCATGCTCCAGCAGAGCAACAGCCACTTGAGCATGACCGTAAAGAGCCGCCATATGCAAAGGTGTGAGATTGGTGACAAAATCGCCAAACAAATGCCTGGTTCTGATGTTGGCATCTGTGTACTCTAGAATCATTTTTGTACTTTCGACAAGACCTTGTTGAACTGTGTAATGTAGCAGCAACTGATTTTGCCCTCCTGGCTGCACTTGCGTGGGGTTGGCATCAAGAATGACTCTGGCTTGCTGCCATTGTGCTGATACAATTGCCGCAGACAAATCGACTTTGGCTCCTCGTTCCGTTAGCAGCTTTGCAACTTTTTCGTTCTTGGCATGAATAGCAAGGCATAAAGGAGTCATGCCCCAGGCAGTTCGGGCGTGAATATCAGCCCCGCAATCTAGGAGCAGTTGCACGATATCAAGCAGGTTTTCGACCACTGCGAAGTGCAGTGGCTGCCATTCGTTGTGAGCAAAACCAAGCCTTTGGGAAAGCAAATTTGGGTTTGCTTTCACCATACACCGGACTTCATCGACTTTTCGCAGGGCGATCGCCGAAAATATATCCAGAGAAGCTCCTTGTGCCAGAAGATACTCTGACACCTGAGAGTACTGCTCACCAGGAATCGACTGGTCTTTTGTAAAACACTTGACGACTGTTGCCCAACCGAGTGGGCTGAGGTTGTACCAGCCGTCAATTGCATTTAAGTCAGCGCCGTTTTCAACCAGCAGTTGCGATACGTCCAGATATCCACCCGTTGCCGCCCAGTGTAGGGGCGTGCTGTTGCTGCCATTGTCTTCTTTTGCATTGACATCTGCACAAGCGGCGATTAAGAACCGGACTACCTCTAAATGCCCCCGATGGGCGGCGAAATGCAAAGGCGTACTCTTGATTTCTCGACTCTTAATGTTCGCCAATTTTGGCTCTTGTTGCAGCAGAAACTCGACTTTTGTGCTGTCGCCGCTAACAGATGCGTCGAGTATCTCTATCACCTGAGCAGTAAATGTTTCGTTTTTGGAGGGGCGCTTTTCATGCAAATTATCTGACACCATATCAATCATCCTTTGTTTTAGTCGGCTACGTGCAGAATGCAGGCGATTTTTGATTGTGGATACTGGGATATCTAGGAATGTGCTGATTTCTTTTTGTGAATAACCACTGATATAGAAGAGTGTAGTCACGATACGTTCGCTTTCTGGCAGTGCCTGGATAGCCTGATGCACTTTGTCTTTCACCTCTCGCTGTTGAGCGATTTGGGCTGGTTCGGGATGACTTGAGGGCAATTGAGCTGTATCTTCCAATGGCACGATTGAGACGCGCTTGCCCCGTGTCAAGCGATCGCAATGCTTGAAGATAATTTTTTTTAACCAGCCAGGAAAGGCAGGGGCTGAGCGGAGTTTTTCTAGGTTTAGATACGCATCAATAAATGCTTCCTGTGCCGCATCTTCTGCTAACTGAAAACTGCCCACGATTGAGTAGGCGTATCCCACTGCCATATCCTGAAAGTTCCGAACAATCTTGCTGTAGGCGTTGAGGTTTCCTGCTTGAGATTGAACGACCAGTGTTGTTAGCTCTTCTATGGTCAGCTTGTTATTCATCTTGGACTTATGGTTCCCTATTCATAAGTCCCAACTTGTCTAAGTTTGGTTTAGTAGTTACGAAGCGGTACTTTCTGCTGATCTAATATCCCACTTGTAGCGGCGAGAGTTTGACTACAAACGATGACATGTTCGTGTATTCCTTGTGATTTCTACAAACTTCAGTTGGAACAAGGAATTCGGCGTTCTGTTACCAACGTCAGGCTAACCCACTCGCCTTTGTCGCTGTAGCTGCGAATCATCCGTTGGCGCAAGCCGGGTTGGATAAGCCAACCTACCTCAAGAAAAAGTGGTTGACGTAATTGCACTTTAAGTGGGGAAGTGGCAGAAGCGCCATCGGGTAGGAGTAATACTTGTATTTGCTTGTGCGGATCTTCGTCGAAGTCGATGATAGAGTCTTTGACGGTAGCGGTTGAGGTAATCGTGCGTAGATGCGTAGCGTCGTGTCGTGAGACATCGCCAAAGGTTAAGCTTTGCCTTAGTCGCCCAGCACTATCAAGTTCTAATTGCATTTTGGTAGGGTAACTCTGGGAAGAACGCCAATCTGGATATATTGTCACTGCCTCACCCTGCCATTCTCCCAGAAGATCATCTACTTTTAAGGGTGGACGTTGTTCTGGTTGAGTTCCCGCCAGATGTTCTCGAATGAGGGTGAGTTTGTCTAGCTGGAGGTTTTTGTCAAACAACTGAACGAGGCGTAAGCGGCGATTTTCGTGAATTAACCCAAGTTCTGCCCCAAATTCAGAAAATGGTCCTAGCTGGATCGAACCTTGAGAAAACGCCCCATTTTCAAAAAACAGTACAGTTCGTGCTAAAGAAGAGTATTCTAAAACCTTTTCACTTCCCCCCAGACTTATAGTCTGGCGGATTGTTTGGTTGTTGTTCAACCCTTCTAAAGAAACTATGCTGGGAATATCTTCCAGAATTTCACCTTGAGGCGAGAGGCGGGTGAATGAACCTTGCCATTCACCGAGATTTTTCAGCAAAGCATCCCACTGCGATCGCATAGTTAGAAATTTGGGTCGTAAATCATAAATTATAAATTCTTAAATCGAAATTTTTTATGTTTTTTTATAATTTGTGATTTCTAGGTTTCGGCAAATCGCTGCACCGTAAACGCTGTCACCAATTTTAACTACCTTTCCAGCGATCGCATAACCACCCCACAACACTTCTGACAATATGTCTCCTACAACAGTTAATTGAGTTGACCATTGATAGAGGTAGTGTTCACTCAATTTCCTTAAGTTAAGAAACAATGCTACAAAATTCTTTCCATAAGGAAATTGCCATGAACACACCAAGCAATCTACCAGACAACATTTTGACTGCAAAACAGCGTGGATCTGAAGCTTTCCACGCGGCAGCAAAAGCGACAACCGAGGTGGCATCAGAAATGGCTCCAGAGAAAATTGTAGTATCCCCGCCACCAAAACCAAACTATGCCCGCTATCGAGTTCGACCAGAACAGCCAATTGTTTTAGCTGGTATTGATCCGAACACCTCTGAAGGCTACAAAAACAAAAAAGACGCTGAAGATGAACTTGAACACCAGCGCCAGCGCCTTCAGAATTTGCAAGAACGGTTGTATGCCGAACATAATCGCAGCTTATTGATTGTGCTACAAGCAATGGACACAGGTGGTAAAGATGGCACAATCAAACACGTTTTTGGCGGATTGAACCCCCAAGGTTGCCAAGTGTGGTCTTTCAAAAAGCCAAGTGATGAGGAGTCAAGTCATGACTTTCTCTGGCGTTACCATCAGCGGACACCGCAACGCGGGATGATTTCTATCTTCAACCGCTCTCACTATGAAGATGTGTTGATTGTTAGGGTGAAGCAGTTAGTACCCCAGGAGGTTTGGCAGGAGCGCTATCAGCTAATTAATGAGTTCGAGCATATGCTGACTCTAAATAATATCAGAGTGATTAAGTTTTTTCTCCACATTTCTAAAGATGAACAAAAACGACGCTTGGAAAGTCGGCTAAAAGACCCAAATAAGCACTGGAAGTTTTCTAGCAATGACATCAAAGAGCGTCAGTTTTGGGATGATTACCAAGCAGCTTTTGAAGATGCAATTAATAATTGCTCGACTGCATATGCTCCCTGGTATGTGGTGCCAGCTAATAAAAAGTGGTATCGTAATCTCGTTGTTGCTCGTACAATTGCCGATACGCTTGAGTCAATGAACCCACAATACCCGCCAGCGGAGGTGGGCTTAGAAAATATTGTGGTTCCAGATTGAGCTTGAACCTCTCTATCAATACCGCAAAGCCCCTTAAGGGCGAGGTGAAACAGTCGAGGTTATAAAGTTTGCACTCTCGATTAACGTGGATACCATTGTTATCGGTATGTGTAGGTGTCACATCCTTTGATGGTGGGTTTTACCGAATCGAACTGGGGGGCTGAAATTGTTAAGATTAAAGAACTTACACTTTATAAGACAAGACCTAAAAGAGCGAGTTACAGCATCATGCCTATAGAAATCGCTGTTGAGAAGAAAAAGTTAAAAAATCCGCCATTAGAACTTCATTACCTAGGCGATCGCGTCCTCCGTCAACCAGCTAAGCGCGTGTCTAAAGTAGATGAGGAACTTCGTCAAGTGGTACGTGAAATGCTGCAAACCATGTACAGTAAGGATGGTATTGGTTTGGCAGCACCCCAAGTGGGAATTCACAAACAACTCATTGTCATTGACTGCGAACCAGATAACCCAGCTAACCCACCACTGGTGTTGATTAACCCGACTATCAAGCAGGTTAGTCGCGAAATTTGTGTGGCGCAGGAAGGATGTTTGAGCATTCCAGGAGTCTACATCGATGTGAAGCGCCCGCAAGTTGTAGAAATCTCTTACAAAGACGAACATGGGCGTCCCCGGACATTAAAGGCTGGAGATTTACTCGGACGCTGTATTCAACACGAGATGGATCACCTCAATGGTGTGGTATTTGTAGATCGTGTAGATAATTCTTTGGCTTTGGCACAAGAGCTATCTAAGCATGGCTTTTCACATCAAGCTGTAAAACCAGTAGCATAGGGTGGTCAGGTAGTGAATACAGTTACTCCAAAAAGCGGTTTATTTCTGGCTGGTTCTTGTATCACAGCTATAGCGGCGGTAGGTTCAATTTTTGAACTTGCTTCTGGACAACCGGACTTGGGTACTCAAACAACTGCAATTATTCTGGCATTAAGCATTCCACTGACAGGATTATTTTTCGTTGCTGCAGTCAGGGATGCTAGAGCTAATATTAAATAAGCATCAGGTGTAGAATAAGGAAAAGGAAAAAGGAAAAAGGAAAACTAAATCATTTGACTTTTTACCTTTTACCTTTTGCCTTTTACTTAAGCTTCATTCTTTTGTTGCAATTCCTGAGAAAAATTCCGAGAAATTGAATAAAGTACAACTTTGACATCTCCCACGGCTCGACTTCCTTATTCAAGGTTTATCAGATCTGGATGGGGAAAAGCTATCCAATTTGGGTAGATGGTTTGTGGATATTTTTTATAGTCATTACCAGACACCAGAATTATTTTTTTGAACAACAAGGCAGTCATGATGCTTACTGTTGGCGATTGTGCAATTCACCAAAAAACAGGCGAATCTGGAGTAGTGATTGGTTACGGTCATGAACTAGTTAATAACGCTTACCAAACGACCCTCAAAGTACTAGTTTCCAACCAGAATGAGACGAATCAAACCAGTTCGATAAAAGAAGATTTGTATTCAAAGTGGCTTAAGAGTAATGGTAATGGACAAATAGTGGATAACTAACACTCTTTTTGTTTAGTTTGAAAAATTAGTCAAGACAACAAAGCCTCTAGAGAAGTTTTCTAGAGGCTTGTCAATTGCAAAAGCTGCGCTTAAGACCAATAACGAAGTAGATACAAGCTTTATGCAATTCAAAGTCAAAGACTCTTAACTGTTGTGACTTTTGACTTTTTATTTGTTTTAACTTGCGGTGATCACAGAGTTGTTATTTCTATTCTTTTTTATATAGTACTCTTTAGCGGCTGAACACTACCTACTACATAATACATATTTATTTTTTGTATTTTACTCTACCAAATGGGAGTTTTTATAGCTTGAATTATCATGTTTTATAGAAATAAATAACTCGTATGAAGAGGCTCTATGGTAGACAGTGAAATTAAACGACAATTGGTCATTATTGGGGGAGCTGAAGATAAGGAGGGGGATTGCCAAATTCTTCGGGAATTCGTTCGCCGTGCTGGGGGTACGAAAGCCAGGATTGCCATTATGACAGCGGCGACAGAACTGCCAAGAGAAGTCGGAGAGAATTATATTAGAGTATTTGAGCGGCTAGGAGCTGAGGATGTTCGTATACTTGACACCGAAAGCCGAGAAGATGCGTCTTCGTCTACAGCGTTAGAAGCGCTTAATAAAGCCACTGGTGTGTTTTTTACTGGAGGAGATCAAGCCCGCATTACCAGCGTTCTCAAGGACACTGAAATTGATAAAGCTATTCACAAACGCTGCTCTGAAGGCATAGTTGTGGGAGGGACAAGTGCGGGAGCGGCTGTGATGCCAGATGTCATGATTGTGGAAGGCGACTCAGAGACAAACCCTCGGATGGAAATTGTGGACATGGGTCCCGGTTTGGGTTTCCTACCAGGGGTTGTCATTGATCAGCATTTCTCGCAACGGGGACGGTTGGGACGCTTAATTGCAGCTTTGGCACAGCAGCCTGCTGTTTTAGGATTTGGCATTGACGAGAACACGGCGATCGTCGTGACTGATAGCCAGTTTGAAGTGATTGGGGAAGGCTCTGTTACAGTTGTCGATGATTCAGAGGTTATACACAGCAACGTTGACGAAATCCTGAAGGATGAGGCTTTGGCAGTTTGCGGAGCAAGGCTTCATATTTTGCCACATGGATATAAATTTGACTTGAAAACTCGCAAGCCTATCCTAGATAATCGCACTGTAACAACTGTCCCTACACCAGCTGCTTAAAAAATACTTATCTTTTCATAAATGCATTGAAATAAAGTGGGAATTAGAGAATGCTATTTCCCACTTTTTTCTTATTTTTTACTTCTTTCTCGCCATCCAATTATCGAAAAATGTAGGGTGTATTAGCGGTAGTGTAAGGCACACGTTTTCTGGCGGTCCACTACAAACTGACCTCATATACCGATTTGCAACCCGGAGTAAGGTACACCAAAGAAATAATGAACCACAGATGGACACAGATGGACACAGATAAATCTGTACTTCATTCAATTGAGTTGCGCTATAACAGAATTTACAAAAATAATTCAGTTTTCAAGAAAAAATAAATATAACTCAAGAAAGAAGATTTATTGATATGTATATTACAAAATATTTACATTTACTGTCATTGACTTGATTCAATTTATTAAGCAGTTGAAATGGCAAGTTTAATTGAATTTAATTTGTTTGCTCCTCGTAATCAAGGAGCTGCTTTAATTGGGTCTTTTTCGGAGTGGAAAGAGATACCAATGGAAAAAGCAGAGGATGGTTATTTTCGCACTCAAGTAGAATTAGAAGATGGTGCCTATCAATATAAGTTCCGTGTTCAAACTAAAAGTCCAAATTTTGAGCCGGATCAATGGGTAGATGTTATCGACCCCTATGCAACAGACGTTGATGAAGAGCGAAAAGTCGGTATAGTAAGAATTAAAGACGGCAAAAAGATTGTTGATACTTATGTTTGGCAGCACGACGATACGCCGTTACCAGAAAATCATGAATTAGTCATCTACGAAATGCACGTTGCTGATTTTACTGGTGGTGAAGTTGACTCTTACAAACGTGGAAAATATGTAGATGCAATTGAAAAGTTAGATTATCTCAGTGAATTGGGAATTAATGCGATTGAATTGATGCCAGTCAATGAGTATCCTGGTGATTATAGTTGGGGCTACAAAGTACGTCATTACTTCGCTACAGAATCCAGCTATGGCTCAACAGAAGATTTAAAGCGATTTATAGACGAGTGTCATGCTAGGGGTATTCGCGTTTTTGTTGATGGAATTTATAACCATACTGATGAAGAATGCCCGTTAATGCTAATTGACAGGAATTACTGGTATTACGAACATATGCATTATCCGGAAGACCCTAATAATTACTGGGGTCCGGAGTTTAACTATGATAACTATGACGAAAAGTTAGACGTTAAGCCTGCATGGAAATACGTTGGTGATGTCGTCCGGTTTTGGGTTCAGGAGTATCACATTGACGGAATTCGCTTTGATGCAGTGCGTCAATTGGCTAACAATGAATTCCTAAACTGGTTAGCTACGCAAGCGAAAAAGAATACTGCACCTAAACCGTTTTACAACATTGCTGAACACATTCCCGATACTAGTACCATTACTACTCCAGAAGGACCGCTAGATGCTTGTTGGCATGAAAGTTTTCGCTATTTTGTGATTCCACACATTTGTGGTGAAAAGCTTGAATCTGAAAAGCTTAAGGAGGTTTTAGATCCAAGGCAACAGGGTTATGCGGCTGCTATAAATGTAGTCAATTACTTAGCAACTCACGATCGCGAACATCTGTTGAGAGAATTGGGCGAACGCGGTATCTTTGACGAAGACGCATTTAGACGAGCCAAGTTAGGAGCAGTACTGTTGATAACGGCGATGGGTATACCCATGCTGTGGATGGGGGAAGAATTTGGGGAACACAAACGCAAAAGTGAAACTGTCACTCAGCCAAAGAAGATTGCATGGCCGTTGTTGGAGAAAGACCAAAATCGCGATTTATTTGAGTACTATAAAAAACTTATTGCCCTTCGTAAACAAAATCTTGCTTTGCAAAGTGATAACATTGAGTTTTTCCATGAGGATGTAGACGCAAAGGTGCTGGGATATGTTCGTTGGAATGAAGAAGGTTCTTGTGTTGTTGTCGTGGCAAATTTCTCAGACCAAAACCTTAGTGGATATCACGTTCCTGAGTTTCCCAGTGCTGGTACATGGCACGAGTGGACAGGTAATTATGATGTTGAAGCTGGGGAAGATGGCATCATGATTGATATAGAACCATACCAAGCCAAAGTATTTGTCTGGGGGTAGGAAAACTTCACGTCATCAACAAAGCCCTCAGAAAAGAAGCCTAGGGCTAAACAAACAAAGTCCGCGTAGGCGGACTTCAAGTTTTTGAAACCTGGGCAGGCAGGTTTTGTGTCTGTGTAAGATGCACCGCGACTTATAGTCGCCCGGATTTGTGCCAGAAAATAATTGAATGTAACTCAACAATAAGCTGTGACATCCTCACCACATTCATCTGCAAGATAGACTAAAGACTTGAAGCGAAGCATAACTAATTGTTCGTAGAAAGGATTCAGCTTACACAACGGGGGAATGTACAAAATGGTATGATTAAAAAGACTAATTTTACGTTCAAAAGGACAACGAGATGGAATAAGTTTACACAAAAATTGAGCAAGTTTGTAGTTACGAATTTCAAAAGATTCTAGGCATTCCCGTAGTCTTTGTAAAAGGTTTATTTTGAAATTTATCAAATTTGTGATTTTCATAATTGAGTCCCAATACTGAAGAATAATTTGTGAATTTGTGCAATAATTTCGTGCTGTAGGTATTCCGCTGAATTAATAAAAGACTACCTGATCATTGACTTGGATAATTTCTCCCATCAAAATACTATCTGCATCAGAAATACTTTGAAATAACACAACTTTTGCAGCTGGATTAATCAGTATTATCCCGTCAGTAGTAGCGCTAAAATCTTTACCTAAAATGCAACCCTGGCTAATTAAT
This sequence comes from Kalymmatonema gypsitolerans NIES-4073, assembly GCF_002368435.1. GTDB lineage: Bacteria > Cyanobacteriota > Cyanobacteriia > Cyanobacteriales > Nostocaceae > Kalymmatonema > Kalymmatonema gypsitolerans. The sequence continues at coordinate 5,652,737 of NZ_AP018268.1, read as the reverse complement.
TTTTGTATAGCAAGCATAACAAAATGCTCTTTTAATGAAATGCTTGCGTCAAGGTAAGGGAAATTTTGCCAAAGCCATTTGCAAGTTTCAGGAGCAGATTCAGCTAGGTCAAACATTGCCGCATTCATTACATTTGCTGTACATGTTGAACCCAGTATGCTTATTAATGTCTGTTCACAAGTTTCTACTAAGGTTTTATCTCTAAGCTTTAAAATATATGCGAACAAAGCGACAGCAGAATTAAATTCATCAAATTCTTTTTCAAAATCTTGTTCGTACATGAATATTCTCCCTTCTCTCAAAATTCCTTGTGGTCTTAAAAAATCTGCAATAATTAACTACCAAAGCTTATTTCAGTAAACTCACTGTAGTCGTTAATTTATTGCAGTTGGTGATTTTCCAAACCGGGGTCACCTGATATTTTTAAAGTTAAAGTCTAAAAATGAAGAATTCGTGGAGAAGGGAAAATTTTTTCAAATGCCTAATACCAGCCCAAAGCTTCTGTAAGCTGGTCACTCAAAGTCATGGGGTTGAAAGGTTTGGCAATCATGCCAGTCACGCCAAGTTCAGCAAATCGGCGCTGGTCAGTAGATTGCACCTTGGCTGTTAGCAAAATTACGGGAATGTTCTGGGTAGCAGGATTTGCTTGTAGTTGCCCAAAAGTAGCAATACCATCCATTTCTGGCATCATCACATCTAGGAGGATAGCGTCGGGTTTTTCAGCTTCAGCTACCTGCAACCCCTCAAAGCCAGATTCAGCAGTAAACACCAGCCAACCGCCTACGGCTTCTAAGGTCAGTTGGGCGACTTCTCGGATATCTTCTTCATCATCAATTATAAGAATGCGTTTAGCTATCACTACCGTTGCCTCCCTTCTTAACTGGAATAATTGGGTGAAGCAGAGTCATCACGCGCTGTTCAAATTCCTCTGGTGTCACGCGACCTTTTGTCAGGAATAGAGTCTGCCCGAGTTTAAGCCGTTCCCGGTCAAAGTTGTTTAAGTCCTTAGCGCAATACACAACCATAGGTACTAAGCATAAACGCTTATGGTGCCGCAACCAGTCCACTACGCCATAGCCATCAACTTCTGGCAGTTCTAAGTCTAAGACCAACAAGTCAGGGATAAGACGCTGACTCAAGTGCAGGGCTTCTCGTCCTGTCCGGGCATGGTGTGTTTCAATGCCGTAGCGCTCGAATATGGCAATCAACACCTGTGCCAGGTCTAAATCATCTTCTACAATCAGAACTTTAATACTCTGGCTATGTTCTCCTGCCAGTGCCCGCTCCAAAGCTTCAAACAACAACCTCTCGTCTGGTGGTTTAACAATCCAGTCGTTTACCCCTAGATGGGGAGCTATCCTAGCATCCGGCATTAGACCACTGAGAATAATAACTGGAATATCTTTAGTTTGTGGCTGTTGCTTCAAAACGGCTAAAGTTTCCCAGCCGTGCATACCAGGCATCATCAGGTTAAGTAAAATCACATCAGGCTGTAGTTGTTGTGCCAATTGTACTGCCTCTTCCCCCGAAGCCACGCTGGTTACTCGGTAGCCCCGTTGTTCTAGCATTGTCTGCATGACAGCCCGAACTGAAGAGTCATCATCACACACTAATACCAATGGATAAGTGGAGTTGGACTCAGTTAGCGGGGCGATAGGCTCTTCCTCTTGCTGTATAGGCAGCAAAATGTAAAAAGTACTACCTTCCCCTAAAGTGCTTTCTGCCCAAATCCGCCCGCCATGATGTTGCACAATACTGCGACAGATGGCAAGCCCTAAGCCAGTACCGCCTTTCTTACGTGCGTCCGAGGCATCAACCTGCTGAAAGCGTCCAAAGATAGTTTCGATTTTATCCGCTGGAATACCCCTTCCTTGGTCACGGATTTGAAAAAGGATGTGGGATTGGGGAGATGAGGAAGTATTTTCTCCCCCTACTCCTGTTGTCCCCTTTTCTTCGATAATTTCGGCACTTAACCAGATAGCGCTATCTGGAGGTGAAAATTTAATAGCGTTGCTGAGCAAGTTAGTGAAAGTCTGGACAATTCGGTCAGGATCTGCCCACAGCTTAGCTGATACGGGAGAAACAGACAAAGTCACTCCTGCCTTATCTGCCAGAGAACGCATTTCATCTGCTGATTGGAGCATTAAGCTTGCGGCATCACAAGTTTGTTTTGTCATTGTGACTTTGCCTGACTCGATGCGTTCGATATCCAAAATGTCGTTAATGAGTCGGATTAAACGGTCACTGTTATTGACTGCAATTTCTAGCATCCGTTGAGCCTTTTCCGGTTGGGTGTGCAGTACACCACTAGCCACCAAACCCAAGGAACCGCGAATCGAAGTTAGGGGAGTCCGCAATTCATGGCTGACGATGGAGACAAATTCATCCTTGAGCCGTTCTATTTCGCGGCGATCGCTAATGTCCTTCATGAATTCGTAATGACCGATGTAGTTCTGCTGTGGATCACAGGCTTTGATCATAACCACTTGCGTATCAAACACCGAGCCGTCTTGACGTACACCTCTGGCTTCAACCTCTGCCCTACCGTCATTGAGCATTTTTTGATATGCTGCCATGACTTTTTCCCGGTCTTCTGGATGGACTGTCAGTTGCCACTCCAGACCCACCATCTCCTCTGGCTGGTAGCCTGTCATGCTGGCATAAGCCTGGTTAACAGATATGTAATGTCTTTGTTTGTCCAACCGGGAGACACCTTCTACCGCACTTTCCAAAGCAGCTCTCAGGTTACTCAGTTCTGCTTCTGCTTGCTTGCGTTCGCGCAGCGCGGCTTGCCGTTCGCTGATATCAAAAACCGTACTCCGACTCATGACATACTGACCTGCCGCATCTTTAATGGCAGTTGCACTCAAAAGTACTGGTAGAATTGTGCCATCCTTGCAAATGAGTTGGAATTCCAAATCATTCACCCAACCACGCTCCTGAAAAATGGGGAAACATTTTTGGAAAGTGGCTATGCTAGAGTCGGTTAACAGGTCAAAAAACTTTTTCTTTTCAATCACTTCATCTCGTGTATAACCCAACCACTTGAGTTCGGTATCATTGATGCGAATCAAGGTACCGTCTGAGTCTACAGAGTGATAGCCACAAGGTGCGTTATTATACAAGTCTTCCAATTCCGCCGCATATTTTTGTAATGTCACTTCCGCCTGCTGGCGTTCAGTAATTTCACTGGCTAAGTCCTGGTTGATTGCCCTCACTTGCTGTGCATAGCGTCTGGACTTCTGGTTAAGGTAGACTCCCCATGCCAGTAGCACAGCAGTCGCCAAGCCGCCACCCAACACTACTTTCGGGAGAAGGGAGCTTTCCTGAGCTAGCAATGCTGCCGTTGGTGAAACGCTGACGTCCCAAGTGACACCATCAATTTTGATTTCTGCTTTGTGTAACCATTTCGTTTGCCTCTGGGTGTTAATAGGTTTTTGTTGAGTGGCGTAGATTTGTTCGCTGCCATCAAAAATAGCGACATCATATTTCCGCGTCAGATTCTTGTCTAATATAGTGTCGAGCAACAGCTGCGTGCGAAAAACGCTGACTACGAATCCATCAAAATCGTTGTTTAAAAACAAGGGTATGACCACCAAAAATCCCTGACCTCCTTGAGTCAGAGTCACTGTGCGTGTCATTGTGACCTCGCGGCTTTGCTTCGCTTTTTCCAAAGCACTCCGACGCCGTTCCTCAAAAGCCAAGTTGAGGTTTTGTGCCGCTTCATTTCCTGCTAAAGGAACAATCCAACGCACATAATATGATTTGTCTACCCATTCAATGCCTTGAAAACCGAGAAAATCTTGATAATAGTTTGAAGCATCTGCTTCCCACTCTGTTTTCGGAGTCCCACCTCGTATTTCCCAGCGCTTAGCCATGCGATCCAATGCCTTTGTACGAGTTTGAATCTGAGCCGTGATTTCATAACTCACATTTGCTGCTGCTAATTCAACGTTTCTCCTGATGTAAAGGTCTTGTTGAAAAAGTAATTTATGCCACAATAACAGAGTGAGAATGAAAACGCTGATGCCTACTATTACAGGCATGAATAGCCTTTGCGAAAACTTTGTTTTAGTTGTACTCCTGCGTGGTTTCATGGCTAAATGAAAGCCCCATTAATAAGTTTTGAAATTGAGTGTGGGGGCTTTGACAATTCAAAATTCAAAATCAAGAAAAAATTTTGAATTTTGAATTTTTCTCCACCCTGCCCTCTCGAATGGCTTAGCAACTTCATCTTGAGAGGGGGTTATTTTGTATGAAGTTGCGAGTGGTAACGGGAAGTTCCACTGCTCAGATTTCTCTGTGATAACACACGATTGCATTTTGCCAATGCTGCTTGATACAGCCCTTGCAAGCTATTACCATCGTGTAAATACTGTGAATAACCAGCACTAAGCAAAACTTGAAATTGGTTGCCTTCAGGAGCTAAAAACTCCTCTTTACTTAAAATTTCCAAGATTTCCTCTATCCAGCGCTTCCCGTCTCTTTGTGTCATTCCATACATTGCTACAACAAACTCAGCACCACCCCAGCGGCAAAGAATTTCACTTTGAAAGTTTCGTCGCAACAGTCTTCCAAATCTGGACAACACTTCATCTCCCACAGCATGACCGTACTGTTGGTTAATTTGGTGAAGGTAGTCAATTTTGAGGACAGCAAAGCACAAAGGCTGGTTGTGGCGTTGGGCTAAGCTCAGTAACTGGTTGATCTCTTGAGTTGACTGGCGACGATTAGCCACTCCAGTCAAAGCATCTATTTCAGATATAGTCCGCAGCATACGCGTTCTGTCTAAACGGTTAAGGATGCGAGTCAGCAGTTCTGGACCAACAATAGGCTTGCTGACATAATCATCCGCACCAGCAGCAAACACGCGTCGCATCGTATCCGCATCAGTGCGTGCAGTAAGAAATAGCACTGGCAAGCCGCAATAGCGGGGGTCATTACGCACAACTTGGCACAGTTCAATCCCGCTCATTTGAGGCATTTCCACATCTAAAACCAGCAAATCTGGGGCTGTGGTTTCCAAGGTCTCCCAAAACTTCAAAGGATTTTCCAGAGTAGAAACTTTTAAACCCCAAGGCTGTAATAAAGAACACACAGCCGATAGGATAACCGGGTCGTCGTCTACAACCATCACTTTAGCCGCAGCCTTACGCGATCGCTGTACCAGATTTGTGAGTGTCTCCAACAGCAGATCTGAAGCCACTGGTTTCTGTAAACAACCCCGTCCGCCCAAACGAGCTATTTGTACTCGATCAAGCAAACTATCTTGGTTTGTGATCACCAACACTGGTACTGGAGGTGTACAACAGTTGAGTTCTGCTAACAACCTCAAACCATCGTCACTGGTATTACTGCAAAGCTCAAGTACCACCAGATCAGGGCGATTGTTAACAAGCTGCTCCCTGGCTAGTGCTGGGTTGGTGGCTATCTGGGAGCGCATTCCCCCATTGGCGGCTGATCTTTCCAATTCCGTAGCCAGTGACTTATCCTGGCTAACCACTAATAGAAAAGGACGTTCATCAGCTGCTGATGATTGTTCAGGGGTAGGGTTTGTAGTTGCAACCTGCAACTCTCGGCGCAGCGCCACAACCAGTTCTGACAAGTGCAGTTTTTGCTGTTGAATCAACGGCTTCTCAGCTTCGAGCAACTCTTCTATTTGTCGAGCCAGATCCGAACCATAGCCAAAGCCAAAAAGACCTAAGGAACCCGCCAGCTTGTGAGCTTCTGCGTGTGCTTTTGAGAGCAGTTCATCCTCAAGCGCATCTTGAAGCAATGCTGTCGTAGCCTGTTCAATGACCGTAACGCGGTCACTTATCTTGTCTTTGGTACGCTCCCAAACGCTAGCAGTTATTCTCTGAGCTTGCTGTTTTATCTCTTCAGGCGTGGGGGAGGAGGGAGATGGGGGAGATGGGGGAGATGAGGGAGATGGGGGAGATGGGGGAGATGAGGGAGATGGGGGAGATGAGGGAGATGGGGGAGATGGGGGAGACTCGTAATTTTGAATTTTGAATTTTGAATTTTGAATTGATTTCCCCTGCTCCTCTGCTACTCTGAGGCGGTAGCCAATACCATACACCGTTTCAATCGGCTCGTTGGCAACTCCGGCTTTTCTGAGTTTCATCCGCAACCCCTTCAGGTGCGTTCTGACGGTATCTTCTCCAGGAGGTTCTTCAAAAGACCACAGCTGGTCTATGATCGCGCTACAGCTAAATATGCGGTGAGGATTGCGAAGGAAAAGCTCTAGCAAACCATACTCTTTTGGAGTCAAATGTAGCGGTTTACTATCGTAGGTCACTTCACAAATACTCGGGTCTAGCCGCAAGTTTTCCCACTCTAGCAGTGGAGGTAAGGCAGAACTTCCCCGTCGCAGTAAAGCGCGGATACGAGCCAGTAACTCTTGGAAATCAAAAGGTTTGGTGAGATAGTCGTCGGCTCCAGCATCTAAACCAACAACTTTGTTTGTACTGCTATCCTGAGCTGTCAACAGGATAATCGGTGATTGTATCCCATGCGATCGCATCTGCCGACAAAGGCTGATGCCATCTAACTTGGGTAGCATCAGGTCTAGTACAATTAGGTCATAGCTCAAAGCTTCTGCTAGCTCCCAACCAGCTTCACCATCACAAGCAATATCGACAGCGTAGTGTTGGTCTGTAAGCAATTGAGCAAGGGGGTTTGCTATTAGCTCATCGTCTTCAATGACTAAAATTCTCATAGCAGCGTGCGGACCGAAGCGCTCCTCTAAAGAATTGACTGTAAAAATTAGAACCAACTGAACAACAATTAGCCGCACCCACTACCATAACTCAAGCTTAAGGTAGATGCTAGGATTCAATGCAATACTACGTAGGTTTTGGAAAATTTTGACCTGTAGAACTTTCGGATGCAACGTCTCTACAAGGGTTTTCGGGTTTGCAATTTGCTTATCCGAGCAGTATTGGGATTCAATGTGCTTTGTAAAGCTCCACACTATATTTTGCCAAATGTCTAGGGGAATACAGAGGAGAACACGGTGACAAGGAGACACGCTGAGACACCGCCAATGACGGCTTTCCCTCTCCTGTCTCCGATAGGAGAAGCGCGATACGTGGATGCGGGGACGCAAAGAAAATTTTCTTTGCGTCCCCTCATCTCCACGCCAGTCGCCACCCTAGCGGGAAGCCGCTGCGCGTCTACAAGTCGGGAAACCCGCCCACGGTGAGCCAGCGCTATGGAGGAGGGTTTCCCGCAGCAGGCGACTGGCGTTGGCGCAGCCTCTGGAGGAGGAGATACCCCGAAGGGGCGCTGGCTCCACAGGCTGCCTCATCCTCCTAAGACCCCACACCCTAAAGATGATGGCTATGATATTATGGGAAACTGCTGCATATATTTAGAAAATAATTCATTGGGTCATGACTTTAACGCAACAGCGCAAACAAGAGTTAATCACACAGTACCAAGTTCACGAAACCGATACTGGATCTGCCGATCTCCAAGTCGCTATGCTGACGGAGCGCATTAATCGTCTTAGTCAACATTTGCAAGCCAACAAGAAAGACCATTCTTCGCGGCGGGGATTGTTGAAGCTGATTGGTCAACGCAAGCGTCTTTTATCTTATATTCAGGAGGGTAGCCGGGAACGTTATCAAGCTTTGATTGCTCGTCTCGGTATTCGTGGATAGAGAATACTGCTTATGTCTGCCGAATCTGAACGCAGTCGCTTGCCTTTTGAACCAAATAAAAAGCGCCAAAAACCAGCAAAAGCAAAAAGCGCACAACCAGAAACCAAGCAGGAATCTGGGAAACAGGATCACAAGAAGCCACCTTTCACCAAACAAGAAATAGCAATCCCCCAGGGAGTCAGCCAACGGATGATTCGCCGAGTGGCTGGCTTCTCGGGTATACCAACAGCTTTGGGTATCAGTAGCCTCATCGTCAGCTATCTGCTGTTAATCTACGCTGGCATCAAACTACCTCCCATCGCGGTGTTACTGGTGAACATGGGATTTTTTGGTTTGGGGGTGCTGGGGATAACTTATGGTGTTCTCTCTGCCTCCTGGGATGAAGACAGAGTCGGGAGTCTGCTCGGCTGGAATGAGTTTAGGACCAATTTGGGGCGAATGGTGGCAGTTTGGCGTGAAACTCGCCAAAAAAATGTATAGTAAGCCACATTTGCGCACAAATTTGGGCATTCAAAGTATGGCACCTTCCCTGCGGCACGCGCTAACGCCCTAGGCGCTAGGTGCTATGAAAATTCAAAAAAAGAATACAAGCCCCCACTCGCTGCTCAAACATTCAAAAGCACTGAAGTTCTGTTAGCGTATCTCCTGCGGAGACGCTGTGCGAACGCGTAGCGTGTGCCTTTGGCACTCAGCTGCTCCGAAGTTTCCTTGGATCAGACTTCTCTGAAAATTCAAAGTTTAAAAATAATTTTCAATTTTGAATTAATAATTTTGAGTTCAGCTAAGGGCGTGAGCAGCGTTGAGAGACTAAATAACTGCGGTGTTGGGTAGATTTGAAAAAAATAATGTTGAAGTTTAAATTTTGTAACTTCAACATTACTAATTCAAAATTTATGCTTTGTTTAGCTGCAAGATTCAGTCACGAAACTGCTAAGCGCTATTATTGAATAATTGATTTTTCTTTGCTGGTGGACTTTTTCCAATCATCTTGTCTTAATGATTTTGAACCACAGATGAACACTAAACTTTATCTGTGGTTTTATTTATTTGGTTTTATTTCATTAAGAAAGACTTAGTCAAAGGTCTAATTACGGAATATAACTAGCAATATATTCTAAGATACAACTCAACTAAGCAGGAACTTTAACATGATTGTAGTCATGAAAATTGGTTCCCCTGAGGCGGAAATAGACCGTCTGAGCAAGGAACTCGGCACTTGGGGGCTGACACCAGAAAAAATTGTTGGTCAGCACAAGGTAGTAATTGGTCTGGTTGGCGACACCGTTGACTTAGACCCTTTGCGAATCCAGGAAATTAGCCCCTGGATCGAACAGGTGTTGCGGGTAGAAAAGCCTTTCAAAAGAGCTAGCCGCCAGTTTCGTCACGGGGAAGCTTCTGAGGTAGTGGTGAACACTCCCAATGGACCAGTTTTTTTTGGTGAACATCACCCTGTGGTTGTCGTTGCTGGTCCGTGCTCAGTAGAAAATGAAGAAATGATAGTAGAGACAGCGCGGCGAGTCAAAGCATCTGGGGCACAGTTTTTACGAGGTGGCGCATACAAACCCCGGACTTCGCCTTACGCCTTCCAAGGACACGGCGAGAGTGCTTTGGAATTGTTGGTAAAGGCGCGGGAAGAAACCGGACTGGGCATTATCACAGAAGTCATGGATAGTGCAGACCTGGAGAAAATCGCCCAAGCAGCGGATGTCGTCCAGGTAGGCGCAAGGAATATGCAGAATTTCTCCCTATTGAAGAAAGTGGGAGCGCAGTCAAAACCAGTTCTTCTGAAGCGAGGAATGGCTGCAACCATTGAAGATTGGTTGATGGCTGCTGAGTATATTCTGGCAGCAGGAAATCCAAATGTGATTTTGTGTGAGCGGGGAATTCGCACCTTTGACCACCAGTACACCCGGAATACGCTGGATTTATCAGCAGTGCCAGTGTTGCGAAGCCTGACTCACCTACCAATTATGGTTGATCCCAGCCACGGCACAGGCTGGGCTACACATGTACCTTCGATGTCTCTAGGGGCGATCGCCGCTGGATGTGACTCTTTGATGATTGAGGTTCACCCCAACCCGGCAAAAGCCTTATCTGATGGTCCACAATCTCTGACTCCAGAACGTTTCGACCGTTTGATGCAAGAACTTGCAGTGGTTGGCAAAGCAGTTGGGCGTTGGCAGAACCCAGCTGTTGCCATAGCATAAACTCTGTAAAGACACAATTATGTAAAGACGCGCCATTATGGCGCGTCTTTACAATTATCTAAAAGACGCGCCATGGCGCGTCTCTACAATTATCTACGTCTACCAAAACCAGTTGAGCGTGGGGTTCGAGAACGACCGCCACTACCAAAACTGCTACCGCCAGGACTGCGTCTGGTCGTGCTGCTACCAGAAGGTCTTAGGGTACTACCGCCAAAACCGGAACCAGTAGCGCGGCCGCCCGTATTGGTATTGGGGACAGTGCGCCGTACCGTGGAAGAACCACCAGGATATGACCTTCTAATTGTCCCTGTACTGCGGAAAGCAGTGCGGTTTCTCTCTACTACAGGCGGCGCATTATAGCGTGTGCGATAACTTTGAACCGCATCTCCATAGCTGCGACCATAGCCACCGTAGCCAGTCAGCACTCCACCAGGCTGATATGCAGGCGGCACATAATATTGCGGTCTAAACAACATACTACCAATCGCCTGACCTGCCAAAGATCCAGCAACAGAGCCAGCAAAAGGTGCCCAAAAGCTATTTTGTTGACGGACTACGACTGTTTCCTGTTGTCCCGTTTGGGGGTTGGTTCTATTCTCGGTAACGTTGTGGACGTACTCAATTTTGAAATCTTCTGTTAGGTATAAGGCTGGCTGTCCACTCTCTACCTTTAGATAAGTTTTCTTACCTTGCTTGATTTCATCATCGGTCAGCCGCGCCATTTGTAAATTTTGGGTTCTCAAAGTTGGGGGGTTAGCGTTGAGTAGAAACACCGTGTACTCCCCGTCAGCATCGTTAAAAGTTGCTTGCTGCACCGGATACTGACCATCAGCTAGCTTGGTAGTAGCATTACTGATAGCAGTCGTTTGATTGGTGTTGCTAGCTTGAGGTGTCGTTTGGCTTGATCCGCCGCCACCACAGGCGACAGTTGTCAAAGACAAACTAAAAGCTAAAAAAATTGCTGTGAATTTACGCACGATTGTCATGAACATTTGACTATCATCCTATCTCCGAGCTTAACAATTTCTCAATTGGGTGATAAGTGTGGACGACCCAACCAACTACAAGGGAATTAATTCTGGGTAATATTGTAATAGCTGGTCGTTAGTGAGCTCGTCGCCCAACCGAGCTGGTGAAAAATGCACTTGAATTGCCCGTAGTTTATGCTTGTAATGTAAGTTTATTAGAGCTTTCAAGCCTTCTTTGAGTGCAGTAATATTAGCTAGGTCAGCTTCCAAATCTGGGACTTCTCCCTCAAAAGCCACTGTAATCATCACAACGACATTACGCGTGACAGGAATGGATAAAGGTTCATCGTATCCAGAGTCAGAACCAAAATCTGGTTCACTGAGGTAACGTTGGGCGGAGTCTGTAAATAATTCATTCACGTAGTCTCCTGCTTCCCCCTCGGTCCAAAATACGTCGCCTTCATTAGCAGCAGAAAGCCAATATTCATCGTACTGTAGTAGGGTTTGGCAAATTTCTACCAATCCTTCTCCCAAAACTTCTATGTCACCTTCGGTATCTATGGCTTCCCTTGCAGCACGATTTAAAACTCCCAGAATTGGTGCTACCTCAGATCCACTTAAATGCAGCATAATGCGACAGACTACATAGCGAGTCCGACCCATCATTTTATTAAAGGTATCACGCATCTTTTTCCTCCTGAGTGAAAGTTGTTGGTTATTAGTTGTAGCTTACTAACTACTAACTAATGACTTATATAGTGGAATCCTTTCACAAAATCAACAATTCTACTCAACGATGAAGTCATTGATTTTACTATTTCAGTCAAATTATCATTATAGATATGAGTAGTATCCTCTCTATTAAATCGTTTTCCTTTCGTTAGGGTGGTCATGCCAAATTAAATTTGGAGTACTATAATTAGTTAAAATTGTTTGTATGTGGGCTTGGAAAAAGTCGGTATCTGCTATTTGCAAAAAAAAATCGTTTCTTTTATCATAGTAGCGTTACTTATTGCTTTTTCTTAAAGATTATTTAATAACTCTACCTATTGAGGAACTTTGAAACCGAGGTTAGAAATGTCTTTGGCTGGAAGTTCACTACAACAGAAATATTTCTCTAGGTAGTTCCTGCATCTTTAAATGAAAGAATAGCTATATAAGCTCTGGGAAATAAACTTTAGTCGCTATTGACAAAGGAACGTACAAACCCTAAAGCGACGCCGAATTTCCATATTATGAGGTTATTTCAGTTGCGGGCATTGCTTGCTTGGCAATTTGGGAATAAGCACCCGAAGGCAGCAAAATTCGCTTTAGAACCATAAACTTCCAGTCTGGGGACGGCGAGGTGGAAGATATGACATAGAATCTCAAAATCACAGATACATGAATATTGGTATTTTAGGACTTGGACTGATAGGCGGCTCTTTGGGTTTGGATTTGCGATCGCAAGGACATCATGTTTTGGGCGTCAGCCGTCGAGAATCAACGTGTCAGCGGGCAGTCGCCTTAGGTAGCGTAGATCAGGCGTCAGTTGACATCAGCCTGCTCACAGCGGCAGAAGTGGTATTTATTTGTACACCTATAGGGTTGATTATTCCGACATTTGAGCAGCTGATCGCTCATCTGCCTTCCAACACAGTCATAACTGATGTAGGTTCGGTAAAAACTCCAATTGTTAAGGCGATCGCTCCCCTCTGGGACAATTTTATCGGTGGACACCCAATGGCGGGAAGAACCGATAGTGGTATAGAAGCAGCTATCCCCAATTTATTTGAAAAAAAACCTTATGTGCTGACACCAACAGAAACAACACCAACTGCTGCCATTACAGTTGTAGAGAAAATAGTGCGCGAACTTGGGGCGACTCTCTACCATTGTTCCCCAGAAGAGCATGATCGAGCAGTCAGTTGGATTTCCCATTTGCCCGTGATGGTTAGTGCCTCATTGATTGCTGCTTGTATGAGTGAAACTGACTCAAATGTGCTGGAATTAGCCCAAAAGTTTGCTAGTTCTGGCTTTAAAGATACAAGTCGTGTTGGTGGCGGCAATCCAGAATTAGGAGTGATGATGGCGCAGTACAATCGCCAAGCATTGCTCAATTCGTTGCAGCAGTATCGCCATAATCTCGACGAATTGATTAGCTTGATTGAGCAGGAAAATTGGACAGCTTTAGAACAACAGTTACAGTCTAACCACAAGGTAAGACCTGAATTTCTTGAGTAATATTTAATGATAGTTTCTGGGAGAAACTGAGTTTGTGAGACTTATTAAGTCACCCAGGAACTTCCAAATTAAAAAAAATGCAACTTTTTCTTGTGGGATGGGCTTCTAGCCCGTCCTATAAACTGCGCGGGCAGGGATGCCCACCCCACTGTTAGGGGATAATTTATTTGTTGGAAGTCCTTATAAAGTAAAAATAAAATTCTTGTAGGGTGTGTTAGGCGCACCCGTTCGACATGATTTGTAACGACAAACATGACATGAGCGCCTAACGCACCCTACTTAAGATTTACTGAACTGATGACACGTCAGTAAGTAATTTCTACTAAATAAGTTTTTGTAAGTTATAAAATATATTAAGTAATCCTGTAATGATTAGGACACTTATCGAGAATGGGCGAAGCTATAAACAGAATTCAAAGGCTTAAAGAAGCAAGAAAACAGCTTGCTGATATTATCAATAACCCAAAAAACGTAACTGTTATTCACTATTCTTGTGAGAGTTTCTATGACAGACCTGATGGTTCTTCACCCAGAATCACGTCTATCGCCGTAAGAAACCTTTACTCAGGTCAAACAACTTCTTTTTCGATACATCAAGTTGCAGAAATTAAAGCATATTCTAAAGATGATATAGAGATGAATTATAATTTTCTTGAAAAGTTGATGCTAGATGATTTTTATCAATATGTTTCTAGCCATCAGCATTACACCTGGGTGCATTGGAATATGAGAGATATAAATTATGGTTTTCCCGCCATAGCTCATCGCTACAGAGTTTTAGGTGGAAATCCTTTGGAAATAAATGAAAGTAATATGCTTGACTTAGCAAGGTTGCTTGTTGCTATTTATGGTACTAAATACATAAGCCACCCTCGTTTACAAAAACTGATGGAGAAAAATAAAATAACTGACAAAGACTTTTTGAGTGGAGCAGACGAAGCGACTGCCTTTCAAAAAAAAGAGTACGTCAAACTTCATCAGTCTACCCTGAGAAAAGTTGATGTCATTGCTAACATTACCGAACGGCTTGGCAACGGAGTTCTCAAAACGAATGCGAAATGGAAAGATATTTATGGAAGCTATCCAGCAGCTTTAGGAGAATTTCTCAAGGAACATTGGATATTTAGCCTTATCAGTTTTATTAGTGCTATTGTTGGGTTAGCAGTTTTGTTTTTCCCTAAATAAATTTAGGGAAAGTAAAACTTTAATACTTCATAAGCCTAAAGTCGTGAGCCTTTTTGTAATTTACCCTTGTTTAAAATAATTTTGAAGGTACGACAGGAAAGTAATTATAAAGCCAACAATAGACGCAGTAAATGCCAGCCAGCCATATGGTGTTTCTTGCGACCACTTGCGAATATCATCAAGAGTAGCTGCGTTTTTTGCTATGGTTGAATCCTCTCTTACATTTTAGAACTAAAGTACTATGAGCGTGTGAAATAGATTACAGCACTTAAGTTTGAGCGTTTTAAAACTCAATTTATAACTTTGAAGTATATCTTGTCCTACCCAGTTGTGAAGTAAAAATAAAATTCTTGTAGGGTGTGTTAGGCCAGCCCTTTCAACGCGAACAAATGAACTAGGATATTGAGTTCTCAAACCCTGTTCTAGTACGGAATGTGAGGTACAACTTCGATGTATCCTCAACATATAAGTGCAAGTTTGGGTGTGAAGATGCTATCCTCCATTTTTGAGCAATTTGTACAAGAAAGTCCTGTAAGTGTAATGGCACGAGTATTAATGGAGCGTATATTTGCTCCGGAACGGATGGATAGCTTATTTACAAAGTATGCGAGTGTGCAATACCAACAGGACTTACTTAATTCATCGCCAAGTAGATTTAATGAGCTTAGTGGTATGCGGAATACACAAATCAGTTCACGCGGCTTACAAAGCAAGAGCGGGAGAGTTGAGTGTAAGTACAACAGCATTATATAAAAAGCTCTCTGGAATTGAATTAGGTGTAAGTCAGGCATTAGTGCGAGAAACATCAAATGATCTAGTTTCTTTAATTCAAGCAATGGGAGGAGAACAACCGAGTTTGTTACCAGGGTATCGACTCAAAATAGTAGATGGCACATGTCTTGCAGCAACCGAGCATAGATTAGATGCAATTCGCGCTTTTGCGGCTAAAGCTAACCCTTGTAAAGCAATAGTGATTTTAGACCCTAGGGCAAAATTAGTCACAGATATTATCCTTTGTGCGGATGGCCACGCACAAGAGCGCTCGTTGTTTGAACAATTACTTTCTCAAGTGAAATCACTTGATTTGTGGTGCGGTGACCGGAATTTCTGCACAGCAAATTTTCTCTTCACAATTAGACTCAAAAAAGCATTCTTTGTCATTCGTCAACATGGGTCTTTAGGGTTCCGAGAATTAAGTGAATTAAAGCCATTAGGGGAAACTGAAACAGGAAAACTCTTCGAGCAGGAAATAGAAATCTCCTACAAGGGAGAAATTTTACAACTCAGACGAGTTTTACTGAAATTATTTATACCAACACGTGATAAAGAGTGGGAAATAGCGATTTTAACAAACTTACCGAAGAAAGGCAGAGGGCAGAGGGCAGAGGGCAGAAGGAAAGATAGTAAGCTTTTATACAGATACAAGTCCTCTGTGCTCTGCCATACGGTAAGACAGCCCCTACTTTTAAGTATGGAGAAAAATAATAGAGTGCAAACTTTATCAAATTCCTCGCATTTATGCGTAGGGTCTCCTTCTGCCTTCAGACGAGCGTACTTCTGCCTTCTTAACTTCAGATGACGCGACCGCTGCTAAAGTTACCGAACTGTATCGGAATCGTTGGAGTTTGGAGAACCTGTTCCAAACTGTAACTGAGAATTTCAATGGAGAAATTCAGACTTTAGCTTACCCTAAAGCTGCCTTATTTTCATTTTCACTTGTCTTGATTGCATACAATATACTTGCGACTTTACGAGGTGCCTTAGGGAGCGTACATGGAGTTAGTAAAATTGAAGTTGGCTTGTCTGATTTCTACTTGGTCGATGAGATTCAAGGAACATATCGCGGGATGATGATTGCGATTCCACCGCTGGAGTGGGAGGTATTCAGGACGTTTTCTTTAGACCAAATAGTACACCTTTTACAACAAATTGCATTATGTGTTAATCTCAAACGTTTTCTCAAAGCAACACGAGGTCACAAGAAAAAGCGAGAACCTTTGATTGTGGACACAAAACATCGTCATGTTTCTACTGCACGCCTTTTAGATACCTATGAGATCAATAAACCTAGAGGTTAGTTCTCACATCAACAGATATTTAGTAGCAAGGTGGCTGTTTGGTTTTAAGTTGCCGATGCAGATACTGCCAAAGTGAATCAAAGCATCTCAGTTTTTTAGCCAGTCTGTGCGTGCAGGTGACTGCTCGCTTTGTATGTTTAAGCACCTCATTACAATCTTTGTAGCGAGCAGTCAGCAACTGGCTCCGAGGGGAGTCCTGAGGGGGCGAGGCAACGCCCCCTCGCGCCACTGCTGCACACACGAAAAGTCTTTGAGTGTGCGATGCCACAGAGTGCACACCGTAGGCGATCGCTTGTCCCTGAAGTTGGCACCTATCAGCACCGCTCGCTTCATTCAACCCTCACTTGCCTTTTAGTACATTTCATCAGTACATTTAGTCGGCAATTGTGACCATTCAAGTGCTTGCTAGAAAACGCTTTTGCCCATAGGCAAACTAGTTCATTTGTTCGCGTTGAAAGGGCTGGGTGTGTTAGGCGCACCCGTTCGACATGATTTTAACGAAAAACATGTTCAAAGCGCCTAACGCACCACGATGATATAACATGGTGCGTTAGGCTAAAGCCGTAACGCACCCTACTTAAGATTTACTAATTCTGAATCATCCAAAAATACTAAAAAAAATTATCGCGCTTCGCGCGGAAAGTGAAGAGAAAAAAATAAAGCGCAAAGTGCAAAAGGGAAAGAGTATAAAGGGCTAAGAAGTCCTGAACGCCGCCACGACAACACGAAAGCCGAGACTGTCGTACCAGTCGTCCCGCGGGTACCAATCGCGAGCCGCAGAGCGGCAGTACCACGCATCGTCGTACCACGAGCCGCCCCGCAGCAGACGAGAATCATTATTATTTTCACTCATCCAAGCGGTACCATCTGCAGGCGCTCCTTCATAGCTATCATGCCAGGCATCTTGGCACCACTCGCATATATTACCATGCATATCATACAAACCAAAAGCATTTGGTGGAAATTTTCCTACCTCTGTTGTTTGCTGACGATCTTCACCCTTTGGTCCAGAACCATAAGTGTACTTACCGTCGTAGTTTGCTAAATCTGTCGTAATTGTTTCGCCAAAGTGAAAGGGGGTAGTCGTTCCGGCACGACAAGCATATTCCCATTCTGCCTCACTGGGCAAACGATACAGCTTTCCAGTTTTGTTAGATAATCGACCTTCTACGAAGCGGCTAAGCCGAACGCAAAATTCAATTGCATCGTCCCATGACACCTTCTCAACAGGTCGATTAGCCCCTTTAAAGGAGGATGGATCTGGATTTAAATCTATTTTGACCCTAGGAAGAGCGGCAACGGCTTTCCATTGAGCTTGTGTCACTGGAAACTTAGCGATATAGAAGGGTTGAATGGTGACGGTGTGCTGTGGACTTTCATCACTGTAACGTTCTGGCTGATTCTCTGGAGAACCCATCAAAAACTGACCGCCAGGAATTGCCACCATTTCCAGCAAGGCATCATTGCCCAGGTTTTGTGTGAAACGTTCATACTCCCGATAAGGTTGCAGAACTTCTTCTTCAATTGCAGCTGCTTCTTCTGGAGTTAATCCCCACTCATTCCGCTTTCCGTCTAAAATTCTACGAGCAAATACAGAAAACTCGTGACCTTCCTTAGCACGACTTTCTACTTCCTTGCGATATTTCACCTTAGGATCATCCTTAGGCGATTTAGCCAGCAAAATTTTATGACCTTCCTCAATTGGGTAAAATTTGGGGGTCATTGCTGGTGCTGCTTCTTTTACCTTGTCGCTGGCGTACTCGTGCAGTTCATCAATCGAAATCCAACCATCCCCATCGCGATCCGCTGCACCTTTTTCCATGCCTTCAACTAAGTAGCGGGTGTATATGGAGAGGTCTGAACCTGCTTGTTCAAATGAGTACTGGGTAGATGTGGAAGAGGTGAGGATTGCCCGTCCTTTACCCCCTAGCTGTTCCTGTAAATTTACAGTACCATCATCTTTGACCGTTAACCCTTGGGCGATCGCCCCGCTAAAGCAACAGTCTAAAATAATAACCTGTCTTTGGGAACGGCTCTCATTCATATTTTCGTGCAGAACACTGGCTGCTACTGCTGAAGGCTTGAACAACCTGTCGTTCTGTTTACGAGTAGTAGAAGTTGAGAGGTAAAGCCTGCCGTTATCATCTTTAATGCCGTGACCAGAAAAGTAAAATAATAATAAGTCTTCTTTCTGGCGATGGGCAAACAGATTGTAAATAGCATCTTCCATTTCCTGACGTTGGGGATTTTTGAGTACTGTGATATCTACCTCAGCAAAATTTCCTATTTCTGGGTGTGTCAGTACTCGTCGCATTGCTTCAACATCTTTAACCGCAGATGGTAGCGGATTTAATCCGGGTTGATACTCGCTCACCCCTATCAGCAATGCTAGCTTCCCCATCTTTGCCTACCTACGCCTCTACAAATTTCTCTGTTGTCTCGACTGTTGCCACCAATTCTATTGTGCCTGTTTGCTGGTTTTTAGTTTGAGTGTCTTACTATTGCTTCGACTTTTTATTTATGATCATGGATTAAATAACATACAAATCACTCGTTTGACCTCACCCCCAACCCCTCTCCGAACTCGCGGAGAGGGGAGACTTTAACGACAGTTAAAGGCGGGGTGAGGTTTTGTACTTTATTAAATCCGCGTTCCTTAGGGGTTTTTCCAGAAAGCGTCTCGCCTTTGCAACACAAACACAACTTCAATAGATATAATTTCAGTGTTGTCTAGACTGTTGGCACCAATTCTATTGTTCCTGTTTGGTGACTTTTCCTTTGAATGTCTTACTATTGCTTCTACTTTTTATTCAAGGGTTTTTCCAGAAAGCATCTCACCTTTGCAACACAAACACAATTTCTATAGATATATATAGATATAGAGATAGGACTTTACGCAGTCAGGGTTTTCACAAGTCCGTCATATCTGTGTCACAGCATTGACACAAAGCGTCTTTAGATTGGAAATGTATCGAGACTTATAGAAAGACTATGTATAAAATACCACGTGATGGTAATAACCAGCCAGAAAGATACAACAAAATCTTAAACAGTTCTTCTTGGAAAAAACCAGCATTTCATTTATCGCTGGTATTGCTAGGATCTGGAATGACCTTCGCAGGCGGCTACCTAGCTTCCCATTATCAACAGGTGTCTAAAAGCGCGTCTAACCTGGCGGTGAGCCCGGTAAATGCTGCTCTGCCAATATCAGCTGGGACTAATCCTAACTTTGTTATAGGGGTTGTACAACAAGTTGGACCTGCGGTAGTGCGGATTGATGCTGCCCGAACAGTCAAAACTCAGTTACCGGAGGAATTTAACGATCCGTTTTTCCGTCGTTTTTTTGGATCTCAAATGCCAATTCCACAAAAGCGGGTGGAACGCGGTACTGGTTCGGGCTTCATCATGAGTGCTGATGGTCGCATTCTCACCAACGCCCACGTCGTTGCTGGTGCGGATACGGTGAAAGTGACACTCAAGGACGGGCGCACTTTTCAAGGTAAAGTGCTGGGGAAAGATGAATTGACAGATGTGGCTGTTGTCAAAATTCAAGCAGATAAGCTGCCAACAGTAAAGTTGGGTAACTCAGATAAGCTACAACCTGGAGAGTCGGCGATCGCGATCGGCAACCCCCTTGGTTTGGATAATACTGTCACGACTGGCATTATCAGTGCTACCGGACGCGCCAGCAATCTGATTGGCGCTGCTGATAAGCGAGTGGAGTATCTTCAAACAGACGCCGCGATCAATCCTGGTAACTCTGGTGGACCTCTGCTTAATGCCCAAGGAGAGGTCATTGGGATGAATACAGCCATTATCCAAGGAGCACAAGGATTGGGCTTTGCCATTCCTATCAACACAGCGCAACGAATTTCCAGTCAACTGATAGCGACAGGTAAAGTACAACATCCTTATTTAGGAATTCAGATGGTACGATTAACGCCTGAGTTGAAACAAAACATCAACTCTGATCCTAATAGCGGTTTGAGTGTTGATGAAGACCGTGGCGTCTTGGTTGTCAAAGTTATGCCCAATTCACCAGCAGCCAAAGCAGGGATACGTGCTGGTGATGTTATCCAAAAACTCAACGGTGAAGCAGTGACAGACGCTGGCTCTGTCCAAAAGGTAGTGGAAAATAGTCAAGTTGGGGGAGATGTGCGCATGGAGTTGCGTCGCAATGGGCAAAATCTCAACTTAGCTGTGCGCCCAGGTGCTTTTCCAACTCAACCAAGTCAATTGCAATAAGCCTTTTGCCTCAATGTAGACTTGATTTCTAGGATGAGCCGTCCGGCTCATCCTTATTTCTTATCTGTTTTACCAATTCACGCTCATTACAGCTACAAATTATTTTTACCTGTGACAGGGGTTGATAAGTCTTGAGAATACCAGCAACCCCGCATCAGTATAAAAGAATATTTAACACACAATATAGCAAGAAGAAAGCAAATTTTGACACATATTAACAAGTAAAACGCAAGAATTTTGCTTGTATAGATTGAGGTGTAGTGGTAGATGCAATCAAGGCACTCTGTTTAATCATACAAGTATTATGTATGGCGCGTAAGGCGCACCCAGTAGTAATAGTAATAAGCACGCGCTCAAGTAGCTAACCTATGTAAAATGCAAGACTGAACGCACAGATCACAACAAGAACAGGGATCACAGCACTAAACTCAACTTTTCGTGTCCTCAAGATTTCTACAAAAGACAGAGGAAGAACGATGGGCCATAACACAGTAGTCATGAGAAGCATGACAAAAGACAAAAATTTGTCTTCCGGAGAAAAATTAGGGTGACGAAGGCTAAATCTTAACCAGTTAATAAAAAAATAGCTTGTCATCAGTAGGTAACTAATAACCAAAGCCAATAGCATCTTGTTCACTGTAGCGACTCCTTAAGTTATCTAAGATTCAGAAATTTATCAGTATGAGCTAGAGGTTTGTAAAACAACTACTATATCTTGAAGCTGGTACAAACGATTCATCTATTAGTTAGCTAAATGTTAATATAACCCGAAAAATTTCCAAATCAGTACATACACCTAATTCATAGATTATTGAAGGAAACAGGAATTTTACTGACTCATCATAATTATTCTATATTTGTACACTTAACAAAGTAGCAATTTGACTAACTAATCATAACTATCCTACCCTTTGTATACCCTGAAGTTTCAACATTGGAAAAATAAAATTGATTTATCATAAGTTAAATTGAGCCAAACCCATACTACAGTTAAACTAAACCAATCGTTATAAGTATAAAGGGAATTACATAGGTACAGAACAAACTAAAATATATATTTTTTAGCTTTATTTACCATAATTAGCTGTTCTGTATTTATTTTTATATCAAAATTTCATTATTCAACACTCTTTGATACTAATGATACATTTACGTACCAAAAAAGAAACCCCGCGCTATGTGAATAACGCAGGAAAACTGGTATCTATATTACACAAGGATTTGGACTATGGGTCAGTTGTGCTGAAGCTAAACTTATAGATAAATCCGCAGTTAAGCATTTAATTGCTAGCTACTCAACAGGTAGTCGCTTGCTAGTTTTGGGTTTTCCATTTTTGAATTTAGAATTGATTTATGGAGTGTTCCTTAATCTTGGGAATGATTCTGTGGAAACAGGTAGGCAATTGCAGCTCCACCAAATAAAGTTAGTAAACTCACCAAAAAGGCAGCAAAGAAAAAAGTAAACATAATTATGTAACCAAATCTCAGTGTTATTTACTAACAGCTTGTGATAAAAAATCTGAAATGAAAATTCAATATCCTTCAGAAAACCTTAATTTTAGCTACTTTTAAATTACCAAGTGGATATGACACAAGTGTGACCCCGTTGTGTCAATAGCTTGTATCTTTAGTGCAGGTGAATTCTCACAGCTAAACTTAAGCTAAAGGCAGGAAAAAACGGAAAGTGCTGCCCAATCCTAGCTCGCTTTCCACTTGAATCTGACCGCCTTGTAGTTCCACTAAACGGTGCGAGATAGTTAAACCAATGCCTGTTCCTCCGGAATGGCGATCGCGCGTATGCGCCCCGCGAGCGCGAGATTTGTCAGCTCGCCAGAAGCGCTCAAATATATAAGGTAAATCTTCCTTAGCAATACCCACACCTGTATCAATGACTGCAATCCATAGATGAGAAGTTTCAGTCCAAGTACGGATAGTAATTGAGCCTTTAGTGGTATGACGCACTGCATTACCAAGTAAATTGACCAGCACCTGTTCTGTACGGTCAAGATCTGCCAATACCAAAGGTAGTTTGGATGGACACTCTAAACGCAGAACTGGTCCATCATCTAGCAGTTGGTCGGCAAATTTCTCTACTAAAGACTCTAATAAAGGACGCAGATTTACTGACTGTATATTGATCGGTAAATAACCAGCTTCTGCCTTAGACAGTTCTTGCAAATCATTGACCAACCGCTCTAAACGCTTAGTTTCTTTTGTCAGCCGCAAATAAATTTCTGGAGAAGGTTCAATAGTTCCATCAGCCAGTTCTTCCAAGTAACCGCGTACGACTGTTAGTGGCGTCCGCAGCTCATGGGTCATATCTCCAATCAGTTCCCGACGTCGCGCTTCCACCCCCTCTATACTTGTTGCCATCCGGTTGAAACTCACACCTAACCGATTCAGTTCTGGAATATCTGATAAAGGCAGTCTTGCATCAAATTGACCAGCAGCAAACTTTTGCGTAATTTGTTCCATCTCTATCAACCGCTGCATGAGCAGTTTGGACACCCAATAACTCAATCCTCCAGCAGCCGTTGCACCTACCAACACTGACCATACAGTGCTTCGTCTCCAGGCAATTTCAAATCCGTCAACTAACTCAGCACGAATATCGAATAAGTTGTACCCTCGTTGTTCCAATCGTTCCAAATGCAGAACGAAAAAGCGGGGGGAAGAGACTTTGCTGATAATCACGAGACTAAGTACCCCCACAATCATCACGACTAAGTGGGAGAAAAATAGGCGTGATGCCAAAGGTAATGACTTCGGCCAAAGCCAGTCGATCTTCCTCATCACACACCAGGAGAGTCTTCAAACTTATAGCCTACCCCAACAACAGTTTTCACAAAAGTCGGATTAGCAGGATCTGGCTCAATTTTTTTTCGCAACCTGGCTATATGAGTATCCACCACGCGCTCATCACCAAAAAAGTTATCGCCCCAAAGTTTGTCGATGAGTTGAGCGCGGTTCCAAACTCGACCAGGATTGCTAATAAAGGTGCTTAACAAGTTGAATTCCAGGGTAGTTAAATCTAGCATTTCTGGTTGCTGAAAATTCATTTGGCGACTTATCGTCCGCTGCTCTATATCCACGATAAAGTGTTTGGTACGAAATAGTTGATTTTGTCCCCCGTGGCGGAGACTACGTCGCAATAGCGCCCGCACCCTAGCAATCAACTCTCTAGGGCTAAAGGGTTTGACCATGTAATCGTCTGCACCTGTAGACAAGCCAATAACGCGATCAATTTCTTCACCCTTAGCCGTAAGCATCAATATATATGGATCTTTGGCACCTGGTTTCTGCCGAATTCTTGCACAGACTTCCAAACCATCTAAGCCAGGAATCATTAAATCTAGAATGATTAAATCTGCTGATTGCTCCTGAAACATTTGCAAGGCATTCAAACCGTCGCTGCTACTGCGACAGGAAAAACCTTCTTTTTGCAGAGAAATTTCGATTAACTGGGCAATTTCAGGTTCATCTTCAACGATTAGAATGTCCATACTGATAGGAGGCAAGCAAAATCTACAGAGTCATTCCCTGGCTTGCCATTGTAACTGAAATTTTGTGATTAGAATACGGAGAGTCTACAGAAAGATGCAGGGATTTGACCAACTTGCCTGGTATTGAACAAGCGTTAACGGGACACTTACGAGATGCGGACGAGTCTTTTCGCTCTCCCAGAGCGTATTTGTTCCTGTTGAGACTGGGATCCTATAGCCCTGCAAACCTCTGATGAAATAGAAAAATTGTCCGTTTAAATATGGTCTGCCGTGCGATCGCCTGATCTACCCACCGAAAAATTTTTCAATTGCTCTGATCTTTGCGTAAATCCTGATATAGTATTCAAGGAGGAAAAATTCCTCACTCGTGATATAGTATTCAAGGAGGAAAAATTCCTCAATCGTGATATACTATTTTACAGAGGCAAAAATCCTCGCGAGTTTTGGGGTGTTTAAGCCAGGTTATCTCTATAAATTCACAAGCAACGGCTAGACCCATAACTCATCAAGCATTTACCTAATTCTTGCCGCACAGTCATCTGACTGTAAAAAACTTTAGCACCAGAACATATACTTCTGATGTTAAAGCTTAAAGTTTCATCTGCTCTGGTTCAATAATCACGAAATCTCTAAAAGCTTTTAGGGCTTAACTCAATTGCTCTAAGATTCAGGGTTCTGCCTTTCTTCGGGTCATCTGCGGTTACGACGTTAACGAAGAACTTGATGGAGGCAAAATAATGAGCTTTACAGACTCTCAATCTCAGGCACTTCAAACCAATCCCTTGACTCAAATTCCTGATGTGATTACTCATCAGGGCAACCCTCAAAATTCCACTCTAACTAGCAATGGACAAGGTAGTGTGGATTGCAAAGGTGTACAAGATATCATCGGTAGTTGGACCAACAACAGGTTTAGCGGAAAAGACATCGGGATTGATGGTAACACTCAAAGCGGTACCCTGTTTGGTTTCTCTAGTAATGATCAAAGCTTGATCAACAATGGCAACGACAAGCTTAATGGTGGCAGCAATGCAGACCTTTTGATTGGAGAGCAAGGCAAAGACACCCTCGTTGGTGACTCTGATGTAGACCAGTTCACTCAGGGTTCCAGCAATCTTGGTAGCAGTTCACCAGCCGGAAGAGCTGCACCAACTGCAACAGGCAATAACTCTGGTACTGTGTACTATGTTTCACCAAATGGTAGTGATACCAATCCAGGTACAAGTGATAAACCTTGGAAAAGCATTAACTACGCGGTCGGTGAGAAGTCCGCTATCAAAGCAGGTGACACTATTCTAGTTCAACCAGGTACTTACACAGAACTAGTCACCCTTGGTAAATCTGGTAATAGCGAAGGTAATATCACACTCAAAGCCAATGGTAATGTCACAGTGCGCGATCCTGACCCTATTGAAGGAGGTTTCCGGGAAGGGGTTATCCAGTCTGTTGGCAAGGGTCATTGGGTCATTGATGGCTTCCGCATTGAGGACACGTCTTGGGCTGGAATCTCTCTGCGTGATTCCAACGATATAACTGTTCAAAACAACCATACTTACAATACTGGTTCCTCAGGTATCATTGCCATGCCTGACAGCTATTTTGAGGGTGGAGAAGCCGAGGTCACCAGTAAAAATATCAAGGTGCTCAACAACACCGTCGAAAAAGCCAATGCGAGATGGAAAGGTGGCTCCGGCGACAATTCAATCTCTGATCCACTTGGAACGCAAGAGTCGCTAAGCATCTGGGGTGTCGATGGTTTTGAAGTGGCTAATAATACCGTTAAAGATGGCACACGTGAAGGCATCGACATCAAAACTGGTTCTCGCAATGGCTCTGTCCATGGCAACTATATAACTGGTCAAGCCTCGATTTCTGGTACATATCAGGGCTATCAAGGTGGTCCTGCTCTCTACATAGAGGGTAACCGTTCTAATTCGTTTAACATTGATGTCT
Source organism: Kalymmatonema gypsitolerans NIES-4073 (assembly GCF_002368435.1). GTDB lineage: Bacteria > Cyanobacteriota > Cyanobacteriia > Cyanobacteriales > Nostocaceae > Kalymmatonema > Kalymmatonema gypsitolerans. Next base: position 5,626,711 of record NZ_AP018268.1, on the reverse strand, counting down.
ACAACAATGTTGTCACTGGGAACGTTGCTGATGGAATTGTCGTTGCAGATGAAGTGACTGATAAAGGAGATCTATCTAATGTCCGAGTCTACAACAACCTTGTTTATGGAAATGGACTACAAGGAGTGAACCCTGGTCGAGGAATTGTCGTTACCAGTAACGTTCGTAACGTTGAGATTCTCAACAATACCGTTGCGAATAATGTCCAAGCCCTTGACATCGATGGCACTGGTTATTTCGCTGGCGGTTATAAACCTACTGACGTTGTGGTTCGCAACAATATCTTTGCCGATAGCACCTACCGGAATGGGTTGATCGAAGATGCAGGCAACGTGACTTTGGATCGCAACTTGTTCACAGACAAGTATGAGAAGCTTTATGAAGGTGGGACTGGAATTGACAACCTGAACGCTAACAACAACACCAAGGTTGCGTCAGTTGGATTTGTCAACCCAGGTGGCAATGACTACCGTCTCACATCTGGTTCAGCAGCAATTAATGCTGGTTCCTCAGATATTGGTCAGTATGCACAGCGCGATAAAAACGGTGTACAACGACCTCAAGGTGGTGGCGTTGATATAGGTGCTTATGAGTCTTGAAGTCGTGCTTGAGAATACCGCTTTCGTTGATGATTGAAGCAACGCTCACAGATGAGGCAAGTCTTGTATGAAGGTAGGCTAGGTGCTGACTATTTAGTGTGTTTCTGATGCATATATGGACTTGCACTCATCCATGAAACGTTGTTCATAAAAGGAGCAATTTCGCAAAGCTGATTCACCTTTAGTGGAATTGCCCTCTCCTACTAAAGTTTCTCATGGCAAAGAGCAATGCTCCTTGCCCTCCTTGCAAATAAGGGGAAGGCTTGCCTTCCCCTATTTCTCAAACTGCAAGTAAAACTAAGCTGGTGCTGCGTTGGTAGCTTCAGGAACTTCCGTATGATCTTGAATTGGTCCTTGTACCGTTAAAACTGAGCAAGAAGCATTATGCAATACGTAATTGCTGACACTACCTAGGAAAAACTCACTTAACCCCTTGCGACCACGACGACCCACCATAATCAAGTCAGCTTGCCAACTACGAGCTACTTCACAAATTGCTCGACCTGGATCGCCAAGATTTTCAGAAAATTCAGTGATGATACCTGCTTGCTTTGCTTTCTCCGCAAAAGAGAGCAGCATATCTAGTTTCTCTTGCTTGAGTTGTTCCCATTGCTGCATATATTTATTGACAGCTTCTGTATGCAAAGTTGGGTAAACACCATTTGGTTGCAGCAAAACAGGGTTTAAGTATCCCCCATCAAAAGGAGAGAGAACGTGCAGCAACATGACATTTGCATGAACTGCTTTTGCCAAAGATATAGCTTCATTGAAAACGTGTTCACCAATTTCAGAATTGTCTATTGCAACGAGAATTTTTTGAAACATAATTATTAGTCCTTATTCATTAGTTTTTAGTTATGAGTCAGAAGCTTTCAGTCATGAGTTATAAATTTTAAATGAATAACTGATCACTCTACGGGTGCAATATTGTGCCCGTACTCCTAACTCTGTTGTTCCGCAGCAGCGACTTCCAACAACGTCTTTAACACAGAGTCTGGGTTGAGACTAATGGTGTCTATTCCCTGTTCCACTAAAAAGTGGACGAATTCGGGATAGTCGCTGGGGGCTTGACCGCAGATACCAATTTTGCGTCCGTACTGTTTAACAGTAGCGATCTGCGCTTCGCAGCAGCGCTTCGCTATCGCATTAGCTATCATCCGCTGCACAGCCTTGTTGCGTTCATCAAATAAATGCGCTACCAACTCAGAATCTCTATCGAGTCCTAAAGTCAATTGTGTCAGATCATTCGACTCAATGGAAAATCCATCAAAGACTTGGCTAAACTCATCAGCCAGTTGCACGTTACTGGGTAAGCACATCACGTAGACTTCCAAGCCGTTTTCGCCACGCACAAGACCATGCTTTGCCATCTCCGTCAGCACTCGCTGACCTTCTTCTGGGGTACGGCAGAATGGAACCATCAAAATCACGTTGGTTAAGCCCATCGCGTCACGAACTCGCTTCATCGCCTGACATTCCAAAGCAAAACCTTCGCGGTAGCGCTGATCATAGTAGCGAGAAGCACCCCTAAAGCCCATCATCGGGTTTTCTTCTATTGGTTCAAACTGTCTGCCACCCAACAAATTAGCGTATTCATTGCTCTTGAAGTCTGACAGACGGACAATAACAGACTTGGGGTAAAAAGCGGCGGCAATTGTACCGATCCCCTGCGCCAGCTTATCGACAAAGAATTGCGCTTTGTCTTCATACTGCACAGTTAACTCTGCAATTTTATATTTAGCAAGCTCATCTTCTAATTCGTCAAAATGAATTAATGCCAGTGGGTGCGCTTTAATATAGTTGGTAATGATAAATTCCATCGGTGCTAACCCGACTCCATCATTTGGGATGGCGCTTAAACTGAAAGCTTCTTCAGGATTGCCCACATTCATCATAATTTTAGTACGGGGGCGGGGCAATTTCTCGAGTGGGACTTCTTGGACTTCGTAAGGCAATAGATCCTGGTAAACCTTTCCGGTTTCGCCTTCTGCACAAGAAACAGTGATTTCTTGCCCAGTTTTTAACACAATAGTAGCGTTACCACATCCGACAATTGCCGGAATACCCATTTCTCTGGCGATAATCGCCGCGTGACAGGTTCGTCCACCAGAGTTAGTAACAATCGCACTGGCTTTTTTCATAATAGGTTCCCAGTCTGGATCTGTACGGTTGGTGACCAGCACTTCTCCTGGTTGAAACAGGTGAATATGATGCGCGTCCAAAATGACTCTGGCTTTGCCCTGCCCGATTGCATTACCAACAGCGCGTCCCGTAACTAAGGAAACTAGGGATTGGGGATTAGGGATTGGGGATTGGGCAGACTGTTCCCCAGTCCCGAGTCCCAACTCCCCAGTCCCCAATACCAGGCGATAACTCCGCAACACATTGCGTGCTTTCTGAGATTGCACTGTTTCTGGGCGTGCTTGAACAATAAACAATTCATTCGTGATGCCATCTTTTGCCCACTCAATATACATTGGTGTATACACACCACGAACTTGGGAATAGTGTTCTTCTATAAGGCACGCCCAATGAGCAAGTCGCAAAATTTCCTCATTATTGAGGGCAAATTGCTGACGTTCAGCAGCTGCAACAGGGATGTTCTTTGTCTGTTTTAAGCCGCCTACATCATAAACCATCTTGATTTCTTTGGTTCCCAGCCGCTTGTCTAGAACTGAGCGATACCCTTGTCTCAGCGTTGGCTTAAATACTAAATATTCATCCGGGTTAACTGCTCCCTGCACTACGTTCTCACCCAAACCATAAGCCGCACTCAGTAATACTGCATCTTTGAAACCTGTCTCGATGTCGATGGAGAACATAACACCAGACGCTGCCAAGTCAGAACGTACCATTTTTTGCACGCCTACCGAGGGGGCAATGTTGAAGTGGTCGAAACCTTTGATGTGTCGGTAGGAAATGGCACGGTCTGTAAAAATTGAGGCAAAGCACTTGTGACAAGCTTCGAGTACAGCTTGTAACCCGTGAATGTTTAAGTAAGTTTCTTGCTGTCCAGCAAAACTGGCATCGGGTAAGTTTTCAGCAGTCGCACTACAGCGAACGGCTACATCGGTACCAACTCCGTATTGCTGTTCTAGTGCTTGGTAAGCAGAGGCGATCGCCGACTGTAATTCTACAGGAAAAGGAGTTTGCAGCAATAAAGACCGAGCAAGCTGACTTCTTTGCCTCAGATTTTGGACATCCTCGACATCTAAAGAAGCAAAAATCTGGCGTAATTTTGCTTCTAACCCTGCTGCTTCAATAAAGTAGCGATATGCATATGCTGTCGTCGCAAATCCATTGGGGACTTTTACGCTTCTGCGCCGCAGTTGCTGAATCATTTCTCCCAAAGAAGCATTCTTTGGACCTACTAAGGCAATGTCTGCCATACCAACTTTACCCAAAGGCAATACCAAAGCTTTTTCTTTGGAGACTTCGCGATTGCACAGGTGCCAGCGCCCTAAAGGGCGATCGCTTTTTTGATCCACAACTGTTTCTACCATTGTTTTGCTTTTTTCTGACACATCAAGCTCAAAGGATCATGCAGTAAGCAAATGCTTCGCTTGTTCCATACTTAATGTTTATAAGAAGAAAAGTTGAGAATCTTGTGAGGATACTGGTAAACGAAAACTTCTCTAATCTGATATTTCTGCGGAGGTATAACTCATGAATTGTGTACATATGTTACGAGAATCAAAAAATTTTCGGTATAGCTCACAAGTTCCTCACAATTGCAAATTACTCTTAAAGCATGAAAAGGTTTAGTTCTCAACTGACTGTCCCTTTGGCGAAAAACACATTTATAAAAATTTTAATACACCATGAATAATTGTCCTTGCTGCTCCCGCCCACTTTTACGCCATATACGTCATCAGGAAGTTTACTGGTTTTGCCGTAGCTGCTGGCAAGCAATGCCAGTATTTAGTCAGGAAAAGTGTACTTCGTTACCAGAGGTTTATGTCAGAGAATTTCCTAGCAAGCTTGAGAAAAGAGAAAAGAGCAATGTCCTTTGTTTGAATGAGCGCGGAGCTAGAACTGGGTGGATAGGAGCGTAAACAAAACTTACCTGATACCAAGCGGTTCTCGAACGAAGTGCTTATAAATTGCTTGGTATAAAGTAAAGTTGTAAAAACCAGGGATTTTTGGTAATTTGCCTAGTTTCCCTCTCTAAAAAAGAAATTTCTAATTGTTCCTTGCATGACACCCTCGAATTAAATCGAGGGTTTTTTATTTTAAGTTTTGTAAACTTGTCTGTGATATTTGTGAATAAAGGTTAACTATCTACGATAGCTCTTCTAAAATTAACATTGATACGGCTTTTTTATAGTTGTTTATACTTGTATTAACATTCTTAAGGTTGATAACTGTTAGGTTCCATCTTTATAAATTAAGTTTTTACAATGAAGATATTAGTTGTAGAAGATGATCAGCTTGTTGCCCATGCTCTCGCTGCTGTCCTCACCAACCAAAACTATGCCGTCGAAGTTGCCTGCGATGGTCAGGCAGCATGGGATTTAATTGACACCTTTGACTACGATTTAATACTTCTTGATGTCATCCTACCAAAGATAGATGGTATCAGCCTTTGCCGCCAAATCCGATCTAAAGGTTTGGCGATGCCAATCATGCTATTGACTGGATGCGATAGTAGTCACGAGAAAGCCACTGGATTAGATGCAGGTGCAGATGATTATCTGGTTAAACCTTTTGATGAAGAGGAATTAGTTGCTCGTATACGAGCGCTATTGCGTCGCGGTGGTGTGGCATCACAACCAGTCCTCACTTGGGGTGATTTGCAGCTTGATCCTATAAGCTGTGAAGCAACTTATGCAGGAAAGCTTCTGTCATTGACGCCAAAGGAATATGGGCTGCTAGAACTTTTTTTGAGAAACAGTCGCCGCGTATTTAGCTGTGGCATGATTTTAGAACATCTTTGGTCTTATGAGGACACTCCTGGTGAAGAAGCGGTTCGCACTCATATTAAAGGATTACGACAGAAACTAAAATCACAAGGAGCGTCCGGGGATCTGATTGAAACAGTCTATGGTATTGGCTATCGGCTGAAGCAACAAGCGCCAGCGAAACAGCCAAGAGATAGAGAAGATAAGGGAGATAAGGGAGAAGCTTCGCCTCCTCATCCCCTCACTTCTTCCTCTGTTGATGAAACTCAACGGCAAATACTTTCAGGAGTCGCTGGAGTTTGGAACAAATTCAAAGGGCGGGTTGATGAACAGGTGACTCTGCTGGAGAATGCTGCAAGTGCTTCAGCCCAGAAAACTTTGACTCAAAAACTCCGCAAGCAAGCGCAAAAAGAAGCTCATACACTAGCTGGCTCATTGGGTACTTTTGGCTTTTCTGTTGGGTCAAAAGTAGCAAGAAAAATTGAGCAGATGCTCAAATCTAGTAAATCATTAACTCTAGATGAAACGAAAGAGTTTTCTCGTTTGGTAAAGCAATTGCGTCAAGAAATTGAGCAAAACGATAACGAAACTTTACCTTTGTCACCAACTGGTGATGAGCATCCCTTGTTGTTGGTGGTTGACCGCAATGCCTATCACCAAGATGCCCCGAATCTATGCACCTTTGCTGAACAAATTGAAAAAGAATCTGCAAACAGGGGGTTAAAAGTTGCAATTGCTACTGATATTGAACAGGCAAGGCATCAACTTTATCATGAACATCCCAGTGTTGTACTGATTGACCCCAGCGCTTTCCCCAATCATGACGACAGCTTTAGCTTATTAGCAGAATTAAACCAACGCAAACCTCCCGTACCAGTGCTTGTTTTTACTGAACAAAGCGATTTTAGGAATCGATTGCAAGTTGCTCGCAGTGGTAGGCACTTCTTTTTACAAAAACCCATGCCTATTTCACAGGTACTAGAGGCAGTGACACAAGTATTACAAGACGCTCCCCATGCAGAGGCTCACGTTTTGGCTGTTGACGATGATCCTAAGATAGGTGCAGTGTTGCAAACTTTACTGAGTCCTTGGGGAATCAAAGTGACAAATCTCCAAGACCCGCAACGCTTCTGGGAAACTTTAGAAGCTTTGAAGCCAGATTTTCTGATTTTAGATGTAGAAATTGATGAAATTAATGGTATAGAAATTTGCCAAGTGGTACGTAATGATCCACGTTGGAGTGAGTTGCCAATTCTATTTTTAACAGTTCACAGCGATGCCAACATAGTGAATCAGGTGTTTGCAGCAGGTGCAGATGACTTTGTCAGCAAGCCGATTATTGGTCCGGAATTAGTGACGCGGATTATTAATCGTCTTGAGAGGATTAAACTGCGACAGCGTATCACCCACCAGGCGAAATCAGAACTCAATGAGTACCAGCGGACACAGGAAGAACTGCGAAACTCTCAAGCTCGGTTTTCTGGTATTGTATCAATTGCAGATGACGCTATTATTTCCATTGATGGCAACCAATGCATTACCATGTTTAATCAAGGAGCCGAGAAAATTTTTGGCTACTCGGCTGCTGAAGTTCTTGGACAACCTTTAGACATACTATTGCCATTGCGATCCACCCAGGCACATCGCCAGCACGTCGCTGATTTTGGTCAATCCGCAAACGTTGCTCGCAGGATGGGAGAACGTCGGGAGATTTATGGTCGTCGCAAAGACGGTACAGAATTTCCCGCAGAGGCTTCTATCTCTAAGTTAAAATTAGGGGAAGAAATTGTATATACAGTTTACTTACACGATATTAGCGATCGCAGGCAAGTGGAACGGATGAAAGACGAGTTCGTTTCTGTCGTCAGCCACGAACTCCGCACGCCGTTAACTTCGATTCATGGTTCTCTGGGAATGCTGGCAAGTGGTTTACTTAAGCCAGACTCAGATCAGGGGAAACGGCTGCTACAAATTGCTGTGGACAGTACTGAACGCTTAGTCAGGTTGATCAACGACATCCTTGACATTGAGCGCATTGAGTCCGGCAAAGTGAAGATGGAAAAACAAACCTGCAACGTCGCTGAAGTGATAGAAGAAGCAGTGAATGTAGTGCAGCCTCTCGCCGACAAAGCCGGAGTTACCCTATCAGTTTCTAGCATATCCCAACAGCTATGGGCAGATATGGATCGTATTGTCCAAACCTTAACTAATCTTTTGAGTAATGCCATCAAATTTTCGCCCGTTGGTTCTACAGTTTGGTTAAGTGCCGAGGTGAGGAATGGGGACGATAAGCAAGCACCCCCCTCATCCCCCTCATCCCCTGCCATATTATTCACAATTCGCGATCGCGGGCGTGGTATTCCAGCTGATAAGCTCGATACTATTTTTGAACGCTTTCAACAGGTTGATTCCTCAGATTCCCGTAATCATGAGGGTACTGGTTTAGGCTTGGCAATTTGCAAGAGCATTGTGCAACAGCATAATGGATGCATTTGGGTTGAAAGTGTGCTTGGAGAAGGCAGTACTTTTTACTTTACTCTTCCCCACTTTTCGACTCCGCAACAGCTACAGTTTTCATCTCCCCCTTTCCCCATCTCCTCATCTGTCCATCTCCCTTCGGTGCTAGTTTGTGACGATGATGATGAAATTCGTAGCAAACTTCAAAATTTATTAGAAAAACGAGGCTATCGTGTGATCGCGGTGGATTCTGGAGAAGCAGCCGTTGCCGTTGCTGCTGATCAACAACCAGATGTGATTTTGCTCGATCTCCTCATGCCCACTATGAATGGTTGGGAAACTATGGCAGTTTTGAAGGAACGGGCAGATACTCAACACATTCCGATTATCATTTGTAGTATTTGCTCACCCACTTATGCCAGCCAAAAAAATATGGACTTTGTTGATTGGGTGAGCAAACCACTGGAGGAAAGCTTGCTGTTTCAGTCCCTTAGACAAGCGCTGACAAATACCTCAAAACGACGCGTTCTGCTTGTTGAGGACGACAGCAATTTGGCAGAAGTTCTTATGATACTGTTTAAACAGCATGGCATTGAAACCTTCCTTGCTAAAACTGGAAAAGAGGCAATTCGCCTCAGTCAAGATGTGAATCCTGATCTGCTCATTCTCGATTTAGTTCTACCTGAATGCGATGGGTTTACTGTTGTGGAATGGTTGCAGCAGCATAATCGACTTTGTAAAATTCCTCTGATGGTTTACTCAGCGAAGGAATTGGATGAATCTGAAAGAAAGCGACTCAACTTAGGGTATACAGAATTTCTCAAGAAAGGGCAAGTCACGGCTCAAGAATTTGAACAGCGGGTGATGGATTTACTTCAGCGGATGACTCACAATTCCCAACAGGATGGTAGTAATGACAACAAAGCGAATTTTGGTAGTTGATAACGAGGAGTACATTCAAGAAGTGACCAAGATTTGCCTGGAGACAGTGGCAAATTGGGAGGTACTCACAGCAGGTTCTGGCAAAGAAGGCATGACAAAAGCCGAAAAGTTCCAACCCGATGCGATTCTGTTGGATGTGATGATGCCAGATATGGATGGTTTGACAACCTTTCAAAAACTCCAGGCAAATCCTGCAACTCAAACTATTCCAGTGATTTTATTAACAGCAAAGATACAAGCTTCTGACCGACGCCGCTATGCTCAAATGGGAATAAAAGCGGCGATCGCCAAACCCTTTAATCCTTTGGAACTTGCTGGTCAAGTGAAGAATGCATTAGGCTGGAGCTCATAAGCATTACCGTTGGTCTGATTGCTGCTTTTGAGCAGAACGCATTGCTTCTCTACCAAGTAAAAACATCCCTGCTACACCTAAGCAGACAAACCAAACATATTGATACCAGTATTTCCCAATTTGCTGAACTGTACTGAGTTCTGGATGCAGCGTATCCAGGTACAGCAACAACACAACTATCATCAAAGCCCCAAAGCCAACAAAGCTTAAACCAACCCGAATGCGTGCAGGTTGCAGTTCCCAGTCGCTAATCTTGTCGAGATCAATCTCTGCTAAATCCTTCAAAGAGTCCTCTGCGACAGACGAAGCGGCTTTGACGCGCCTAGCCACCTTTGGGGACAAAATCGGCACAATGGCTGCTACTGCGGGACGGCGCAGCAAAGCTTCTGTATCTCGCAGCAATTCCAGAGGCTTACGAGGATCTTGGCTTGGAGCAAATTCTACCTTTCGTGAAGCAGTTCGGGCGGAAGTTTGGGGTTGAAAGTCCATAGTAGCGTTTCTGTGCAGCTAGCAGGCATTAAGGCAAAGAGGCAAATAAAAAAATTTGCCTTTTTACTTTATTCTACAAAGCGCCACAAGAATCAGAAACTACAATAGACCTCTTGCAAAATTAAAAAGAAGCACCCCCCTCAGTCCCCCCGCAAGCGGGGGGAAGCAATAAAAATCCTGTTCCTGCCCCTAATCCCCAGAGGGGGCCCCGAGTTCCCCGTTTACGGGGAGGGTTAGGGTGGGGTTCTAGGGACTTATGCAATCTTGTTTAATGAAACGAGTCAGAATTGAGAATTGTTGAATTCAGCTTGGAACTCCACCCACAAGCGGATGGAGTTTCACAAATCTGAGTAGTTGATAGCTGACAGATAATAGCTGACAGATAAACGCTATCAAGTCGCTGCTTTTTGCAACTCGTCGAGTCGCGCCAGAACTTCTTTACTATGAATCGCTGGATTGACTTTGACAAAAGTATCACGCACAATACCTTGTGGGTCAATGATAAAAGTATGGCGCATAGATATAAAGCTCATCCAAGAACCGTAAGCCTTGCTCACCGCCCCAGTGGTATCAGCTAACAAGGGGAATTTTAGCCCCTCGGAATCGCAAAATTCCGCATGGGAATCCACATCGTCAGCGCTGACGCCAACAATTTGAGCTTTTTTTTCTCTATATTTGGGCAAATCTTGCTGAAAGCGACGGGCTTCGATGGTACAACCAGAGGTAAAATCCTTGGGATAAAAGTAGAGGACGACCCACTGACCGCGTAAGTTCGAGAGGGAAAGCTTACCATTACCAGTGTTGGTTGGCAAAGTAAAATCTGGTGCGGGTTGATTGATTGCAGGAAGTTTGCCACCAAGCGCATACGCTGTTGGGGCAAAGTTTAGCCAACTGATGACAGCCAAACAGCTGGCAAAGAATATGCTCAAAAAAGTGCGACGGGAAATCATTATGTATACACAGAAACACAACTTAAAATAAGTTTACAACCCCTAGTTGCCATTCTCAGATTCTTGAGATTCTGAAGGCGTTTCTACGCTTTCAATATATTGGCTGTCAAGGAGAAAGGCTCCCTTTGAAAAGCGAATACCCCAATACCCACCAGGACGTCGGTCAACAACTATACCCTCTTCTCCAACGTAAATCACATCAGGGGGGCGCAGCATAGGCATAGGTTCAGCAGTTTTTACGTAGGGTGGTAGCGCTACGACGCGGACTTTACTACCAATAGCAAATTCTTTGGACATAACCGTGGAATTTTAGATTAGGGAATAGGGAATAGGGAACTCGGGTTCCTACGTTCGCAATGCAGGTCTTCATCCTTATGGTGCGGTTATACAACAGTTTGAGTGCTGATACATAATCGTCTTTAACATATTTATCTTTGATGCTAGAAAGAATTGTCGTGCGATGCCCTTTGGGCGGCTCCTCCGGAGCATCGCCGTAATGGAAAAACTTTGCCACTCACTCATAAGTTCCAAAAAAAACTGTTACACATAATACAATATACTGTTATTTCTAAATACTATTACCTAATTAACATATTTTTTTAGAAAAAGTTTCAGCAATTTTCAATATTAACTATTAAATTATTTTGCTTATTTGCCCTTGTTTTTGTTCACTTAAACCGATAAATTTGATAGATGAATAGGGGCTAATGAAAACCGAAAAGGCAAACAATTTAGTTTTTATTAAAACTGCTAATAAGAGTGCGATTGGCTTTGCCACTGCCCTTTGGGCAATCGCCTATAACGGCGTTGTCAAGCTGACTCAGAAAATAGGCTGCAAAGTCAACACCCATGCGCAAGAGCACCTGCAAGTTTTCTGAGTTGCTCAAGCAAGGATAAAAACAGGAAAACTAAATTTGTTACATCTGTAAAATCTATAAGCGTTGTTCGTGTCCAGTAGGCTGAGCTTCTCGTTAGATGAATCTAGTCGCGATAGAGTCAAGAATTAGCCAGTGAGTAAACAGTAACGCATAACTCAAGGAGGGGCTCAGATGTGTTCACAGGACTTAAATTTTGAGACATTACTAAATTACCTAAGGCAAAAACACCATTTTGATTTCACTAACTATAAGCGTGAGGGCTTAATGCGTCGAATTAGTAACCGTATGCAACAGGTTTCCATCACCGACTTTAGCAAGTATCACGACTATTTAGAAGCTGATTCAGAAGAATTTGTTAACCTTTTTAACATCATTGAAAATAATTTCACCTACTTTTTCAGGGATATAGCTGATTGGGATTATCTCAGCAATCAGATTATTCCGCAAATAATTGCTAGCAAGTCATCAAAGGAACCGATCCGAACGTGGAGTGCAGGATGTTCCTCTGGACAAGAAACCTATACTTTGGCGATGATCCTGGCTGAAGTCCTTGGCTTAGAACAGTTTCGCCAACGGGTACAAATCTACGGCACAGATATAGATCAAGAGGCGTTGAATCAAGCTCGCCAAGGCAGTTACCTTAGTAATCACGTCACTAATGTTCCCGGCTCTTTACTAAACAAGTATTTTGAACGAGCTGATGACCGCTACGTTTTTCGTCGTGACTTAGGCAGCTCCATCTTCTTCCGCCGTCACAATATGATTGAAGCGCCTCCCCTATCTCAGATTGACCTACTGCTGTGTCGGAACACACTGATTTATTTCAACTTAGAAGCGCAAACTAAAGTCTTGATGCGCTTTCACTTTAGCCTTAAGCATAGCGGTTTTCTCTTTCTGGGCAGGAGTGAAATGGCACCTAACTCAGATCTGTTTACTAGCTTAAATCTGCAGCATCGCATTTTTGCCAAGGTGCCAGGGGGTCATCTCAACCCACACCTATTAGTTAAGGCATTTAAGCGACCCCAATATGGTTCGGATAAGCTGTCCAGGCTAATGCCTGGACAGCTGTCGCCTTTTTTGGCTTGACACCTTATCGGGCAACAGCAAGATTTGAGATGGCTAACTCCTGCTTGATAGACTGCTCAACAATGTCCGCGGCTCGTTTAACTCCGCCTGCTAACTCAAGCGATCGCTTGACCCTCAATGCATTATTTAAGTAAAAATCTTCTGTTAGCACCTGCTCAATCGTTGCTCGCAGTCTTGGGATGCTTAGGCTAGATAAAGGAATAACTTCCCCAGTACCTGTCCATTTGATTCGCGCTGCGTTTCCTGGCTGTTCATAGGTGATGGGGATAGCAATAAGAGGGACTCCATGACTGAGAGAATCAAGTACAGTATTGAGACCCCCATGAGTAATAGTTAAGCTAGCTTTGGCAATTACTTCCACCTGAGGGGCATACTCCACCACCACTGGAGAACCAGGCAGTCTTTGAACTGCTTCTAGATTGATCTTACTCCCAAGAGGAATGACTAATTGCACATCCAGCCCTTGGCAAGCAGCGGCGATGCACTCAAAAATTTCCAGCTTTGTGTTTTGCATACTTCCAAGGGAAGCGTAGATTAAGGGTTGCCCAGTTAATTGTTCAAAGGGAAAGGGAACCTGGCGCGGTGATGTATTGCGTAATGGTCCAGTGTAATGGAAGTGCTTTGGCAGATTGGCGCAGGGGAAATCAAAAGCAGCAGACTGTTGGCTGATTTGGGCAAGCCGAGAACGGGAGGCATATAACCTGCGGTTCACTGGCAACTTCCACTTTTGCCGATACTCATTGAGGACTTGCAGAATTGGTTGACTACTGCGGTCTAATATGTAATAGGTAGCCTGATTGCCAAGACGCGCCCACCAGGTATTGTGGTAACTCCAAGGAGTGAAGAAGGGAGGAACGTCTGCGCTGCGGTGGATAGCTTGGGCATTGCATACACAGATGAATGGCATATTGAGGAGTTCAGCTACCGCTTCACCGGCTGGTTCCATTTGATCTACCAGCAATGCTTCAATTCCTGCCGCTTCAATGGCAGCGGGTGCATATTGGCAGATCATAGCGGTGATACGTTGGCAAAACTTAACTGAATAACGTAGCGCTTCTATACCGCTTAATTGACCTAACTGCGCTAAAGTTTCAGCAAGTTCGCCTGGTCGATAAATAGATTGTCCTATCGGGTGAAAGTTTAGCCCTTCAGATAACACTTTCTGTTCTACATCAGGGATTTGCAGGAAGGTAACGCGATGTCCACGCGCTTGCAACTCTCTTCCCAAAGCTGCCATGGGATTTAAGTGACCAGAAAAAGGCGGGCAAATGACACCAAAGTGAGTCATAACTAATAATTAGTAATTAGTAATTAGTCATTTTTGATTCAGTTGAGAATCACAAATTACGAGTTATTAAAACGAGTTTTCTAGGGTTAAGGGCGTACAAAAAGAGATAGACAAGCCTCAAAATGTTGACAATGCAGTTCTTTTCCTACGTTAGGAAATCCACAGGAGGCATTTAAAAAAGATAAGGCTTTGTGGCTTTCTAGAAGTCAGATGTGACTTGAAAAAAAATAGTAAATCTTGCAGTAGCATATCGTTCTTTAATGACGAGGATGGCTCTTACATAAGCTTGAGCAAAGGTTATTCAATCATTCAATTTAATTTATTGCTTTATTTATATAATTTGAAATTTTAAAAATTATAGTCTCATCCTAAAGGCTTGCTTAACCTTGGCTTGAGGAATATTTTTGTATTAAGATATTTAGTATTTTCAAATACAACAGCTTGCAGTCTTACAGTCGTTTTCAATTCGTTAAAGTACAGGTTGCCTCTCGGGGACTTAAACCCACTCACCTTCGTACTCAGATGTACAAAACTCATACGGAATTGTGGTTGTCTTATTCTCATGAAATTCTGAGTTCTGACAACTGTGTTCTGCGTTCTTATGCTTATTAAACAATCTCAGCTTGCTTTGTCCTGATACTTCTGAAAAAGCTTAAAAACCTTGCTGTCTAATGCAGTGGAGAGTTTTGAAGCAATAACACTTCTTGAAACCCAGTCAAAATCTTGTGGCAAACCAAGTTTCTGCCAAGCAACACTCTCTGTTGCGATGCTTAAATTTTCAACCTCTTGCGCGACCAGAATCTTTCCAGAAATACGATGATGGGTAATACGATGTGAAAATTTGCTTGGCAGTTCAAAAAGTTGAAGATGTTCCAGAGATTGAAGAACCTTTTTGGCTTCTGATGCTTCAATCGCAGAAATTAATGGGAAGCCGAAAGTGTTGGACAGAAATCCTTTTGTTCTGTTAGCGACAGCAAGTGTATCTGCTGTCTTTCTCCAAAACAGCAAAGCAAATAACTCCACATCCACCGCATCACGGCGTGGTTTTTTGGGAGGACAAATTTCGATGCAATTGTGTGCAAAAGCTAAACACTGTTCCTGTAATGGACACAAAAGGCATAGAGGTTTTGATTTTACACAGACAGTAGCCCCCAACTCCATCATAGCCTGGTTGAAATCACCAGGACGAACGTCCGGAATCATTTGAGCAACATGAGTTTGAATAGCTGATTGTCCGGAAGAACTCCAGACATCCTCAGATAAGGCTAGCAAACGACTGACAACCCGCACAACATTGCCATCGACGCAGGCGACTTTTTCGTTGAAGCAAATACTTGCAATCACAGAGGCTGTGTAAGGACCGCAACCGGGAATTTTGAGCCACTCATGGTATAATTGAGGAAAAGAACCATTAAGTTGTTCAACAATGAACTTAGCACCATTCTTTAAGTTACGGGCACGAGCGTAATAGCCCAAACCTGACCAGAGTTGGCGAAGTTTTTCCTCATCACAAGCTGCAAGGTCGTACACAGTGGGAAGGTGCTTGACAAATTCTGAGAATTTTGGCACAACCACAGCCAGAGTCGTTTGTTGGCTCATCACCTCACACACCCAGGTGTGATAAATGTTTACTTTCTGACGCCAAGGCAGTGGTCTGTGATCATGGTCGTACCATGCAAGGAGTTTCTCTGCACCTTGATCCATAGTCATTTTATATACACGATTCCCTAAACAGATAAAATAACAGATACTTCAATACAAATCCTCATTAGGGATACTGCATAAGTTCTTTGCCTTAGCACCTATCTATAACTTTAGTAGGTGTCATCTAGCTTATACAGTTTTCCATCGCTTAAGGTTAAGGATCTGCGATTGACCCCTTAAGGTGTTACTAGTAATTTATGTATAAATTACACTTAGTTTTCCTCCCGAGCTAAGTAAATTTTTTTTATTGCTTTCTAGCCCTTATCGCTTCTACCATGCTCACTCATCATTGCAAGTCGGTTGATCTATCACTTGTCTCCACAGACCTACCAGTTTGGTCTGTTGTCGAAACCCCCGTGGTATTGTATCAAAAAGACCGCGATCGCTTCCTTTTAGTATTGACGACACCGTCTTTAAAAAATTGTGAAGTAGGGAACTTTTTCACTCCAGAGAATATATCTTCCCAAGAGCAAGGTCATGCTGATGTTCCCAGCAGTCCGCGAGTACTATGGTTAGAGATTTCTCCTTACCGAGTCATCATGACTATGCAAGGTAATGCTCAATTGAGTTACCGTCACTTGTGGGAACAGGGCGTTTCTAGTACAACTTGCTACTGGTTGCCAACTGATTCACAACAACAGACCAAACCTATTCGCTTGCGTAATTTTACTCGAAGCTTAACACTCAGCGGGCATCCTTTACCAAAGCATTTGCGGGTAGAATATGAATTGTGGGTGGGAGAACTCCAAGTGGGAAATTACATCCTGAATTTGAACATTAAACATTAAATCCAGTTATTTACCTGACTTTTCATGGCATCTTTTCAAGTGATGAGCCGTCTTCTTTATGAACACTCGGTTTCATACAAAGGATATCTCATCATTCCATTTGTTTTCGGTAAGGCTGATAATTACGAAATTTATTCGTACAAATTATTATCACAAATCGGTCATAAAAGCAAATTTCACAAAGTAGAAAATCCAGGGGGAATCTATGGCAGTAGTATAGATAATATTATTGAGATTGCCAAAGAACATATTGACCAACATTTAGAATTTATCAGTCATAGAGATCATTTCAAGTCTCGCTACACTTACCGCAATAATCTGATTATCATCTACCTAGAGGCTGATAAATATTTTTACGACCATTATGCGCCGGATTCATTAAATAATATTGCAGCCCCAAAGTTATTTCATTCTGAATATGAGTGCTTGGGTTGGATTAAACAAGGTATGGATGGGTTCGATATACGACACAAGTAAATTGAGAACCGCTATATTCTTTCTAACGGTACAAGACGAATGTGAAACAGGAGTGCAAATATCATAAATTAAATATCATAAATTATGGACACTATTAAACGCCTAGCTACTCTCAACCGCATTCGTCGTCTCAGCCGCCTTATGGACACATCTTTACGTGTTCCAGGGACAGGGTTTCGGATTGGACTAGATCCAATTATTGGTTTAATTCCAGGCGCTGGTGATTTGATCAGTACAGCATTTTCGGCTTATATCATCTTCTTAGCAACTCGCTTTGGCATACCACGTCAAGACTTAACCGAAATGATTTTCAACGTTGCTTTAGAATCAGTCGTTGGCACAGTGCCTTTAGTGGGTGATTTATTTGATGCTTTCTATAAGTCCAACATCCGCAACTTGGCAATTTTAGAGAAACATCTTACGGCAGTTGAACCAGAACTCGAAGAAGTTGCGTCTGAAGTTTACAAAAGTGAGATTAGCGTTCGTTAAAGATGCAGCCAATTTGAGGGTGTAATATTAAGTCGGTTTAAATAGTTATCATTACCTACGTCCGTAGCACCACACCCCTCTCCCCATGAATCGGGGAGGGGCGGTTTTGGGGTAAGCCAAAGCCGGGTCGGGACTTCCGCGATACCGTTAAGTGCGATCGCCCAACGAGCCGCTCCTGCTCCCGCATCGCCGCCATACCCAAACCTACCATTCAACACCCAGCACCTATTTTTCCGGAATTGGCTAACGTGAAAGTGTTGATCACTCTATCAATCACGAAAGGAGGAAGAATTATGACTGAGTTTCTAGCTGTCCGGGTCACCTTGACTATCCCAACTCAACGGACACAAGGCGCAGAGATTCTCTTTCAGTCCTCCGTCTTACAGGAATGAAACCCAGAATTCCTCTGTGAGCCTTGTGCAAAACAAGTAGCACACATTGAGGAAACAGAAGTGAATTTAGATTGCTTAGGCTGGAGCGACTTTTTTGCTCACAGCTTTGAACCCTATCGTAAAGAAGGATTTACTGTCGGTAGGGTAGCCATTGAACACAGAAATACATATATCCTTTACAGCGAACAGGGAGAACTATCAGCAGAAGTTACAGGCAAACTACGGTATCAGGCTGCTGAAACTAAAGATTTTCCCGCAGTAGGAGATTGGGTTGTCATCCGTGTTAGAGATTCTGAAGAACGAGCAACTATCCACAAAATTTTGCCTAGGAAAAGTAAATTTTCCCGCCAGACAGCAGGCGCTAAAACAGAAGAACAAATTGTTGCAACCAACGTTGATACAGTCTTCTTAGTCTCAGGACTGGATAGAGACTTTAATGTTAGAAGAATTGAACGCTATCTCATTCTAGCTTGGGAGAGCGGTGCTAATCCAGTTATCGTCTTAAACAAGGCAGACTTGTGTGACAGCGTTGAACAGCGTTTAACGGAAGTGGAAGCAGTTGCCCTTGGTGTACCAATCGTAGTTTTAAGTGCCGCCACTCATCAAGGATTGGATGGCTTAAAGCCCTACCTCCAACCAAAGCAAACGGTTGCTTTGTTGGGGTCGTCTGGCGTTGGTAAATCCACCATCACCAACCAAATCAAGGGAGCAACCGTTCAAGCCGTTCAATCAGTGCGACAGCACGATAACCGAGGCAGACACACGACGACCCATCGAGAGTTAATTTTACTTCCGACTGGCGGCTTAATTATAGATACCCCAGGAATGCGAGAGATCCAAATTTGGGCAGGTGATGAAGGTTTGCAGGAAACGTTTGCAGACATCGAAACCCTGACACAGCAGTGTCGCTTCCGAAATTGTCAGCACAGCAATGAACCGGATTGTGCAGTGCAGCAGGCGTTGCAAGAGGGAAGACTCGACTACTCAAGGTTTCTAAGCTACCAAAAACTGCAAAAAGAACTCAACTACCTTGCTCGCAAACAAGACCAAAGTGCGAATCTAGCTGAGAAAGAACGATGGAAGAAGATCCATAAAGCAATGCGAAATCACAACAAGCGTTAAAACACAACGTTGCAAGAAACCCGTCTCAACTTTTTAGTGTTTTGTCTGCGTAAGGCACTATACGCTTGGACTTTTTTGGACTGACGATCGCTCAAAAGGCAGTGTTCTTTGGGCGATCGCCCCAGAGGGGCACAGGCATTGCCAATCGCACGGATCGCAGCGCCGCTCATGCGATTGCCCCAGAGGGGCACAGGCATTGCCAATCGCCACCATCATAAAATCTCGCGGGATGTGGGAAACTCAGAGTCTTTAGACCTGAAAGGAAAACGACACGAGCGACTTTAGTCGCCTTGTTCCATTACCGCCTTGGGGCGTTGCCCTGAGCTTGTCGAAGGGTTACTCAATACCGTGTAGTTTTGCAATCTACTCTCGTTCGGGCAATTACGAACTGATATCTTTCACCCTGTACGCATAATGGTTTTGCTCCGTAGAGCCTCCCTTTCGGGGTAATGTGAGCCTGGACAATGTTAACGGTCGGTAATTCTATCAAGAACACGGGCTTAACCCAATAAACCTGTTTAATCCTTGATTTCTAGAGCTACAGACTGGCATCACGCATCTATAGGTAGGAACTTAAACACTTATCGTTAACGTAGTACACAAGGTACTTAGTCAGGTCAACTATGGTCGAGTCTTAGGCTAGAAGCCCAGTGTCTTTAGACCTGGGTTGTTGACTTCTATCAACAGGTTTGGTTGCATAGTGAACAAGAAATATTGCTGACGCTAGATTAAACGTCAGCAACAACTTTAGCCGTCCACAATGGAAAAGTGCTGACGCTAGATTAAGCGTCAGCAGCGACTTTAGCCGTCCCTAATGGAAACACACCTACTAAATTAGCTGTAAAAAATGAAGAAATTCTGAGGATTTCAAAATTCAGAACAGAAGGTATTGCTAGAGTTGGACAAAGTTAATGAGCAGCATTTATAAGAGACAAAAATTCTTTTAGGAAAGGTTAATACATTACAAAGAAAGCTAACACGTTTTCAACGTGAAATGCTATGGTAACCAAAATTGAGGCAAGATAGATTTGCCAATTTGACGCGCAGTTTTGTTAACAACTCTTCCCAATTGAATGTGTGCTTCATCTGCTTGCACAGGTAGAATTTTGGCTGGCGTACCCTCTCCAAAAGAAGAAATCACTAAATTTGCTGCTTCTAAACCAGTAACATAAGCCTTTTCTTGTGACCATGAACCGTGACGGTTTACAATCCAATCACCACTCATAAATACATTCTTAAAACTTGTTTTTGCTGGTAACATAGAACGATAGCTACCAGGAGCAAAGTGAGACACAGCCTGTGGTAGACGAATGACACTGCTGTCAATAACCTTAGCTTCCCGAAATTCTGGTACGCAAGTTGCTAAATAACGCTGAACTATCGGAATAATTTCCTCATTTTCTAAGGAAAGAAACTGATTGGCATGATAAAAATCAGCTTCAACAACTGTCCCAGGTTCGTGACGGTATTCGTCATGCAATGCATTTAAATCAAAAAATGTCCAGCCCGTGGTTGTATCAAACCCAAAACAAGCATTAGAAGGAAGGGGAATATGGATCTTCCGGTCAAACCATAGCCGAGTTGCTAAAACATCAATCGCTCCCAAATTGTTCAGATTGCGAAATTCCTGACGGCTTTGCAAGCTAGGGCTACTTGATAAAATCTTTTTCATGCCAGTGATACCAACAGCAAAAATCACTGCATCAGCATCAAACACTTCATCACCACAAACAACCCCTGTTGCCCGATTATCGCTATCAACAATTAAGTCAGTCACTCGGCGGTTTGCTAGCACCTTTGCCCCAGTTTCAATACGTTCTACCCAAGGGCGAAAGATTTTTTCTCCTACAGTTCCGCGACACCAAACCACATCAAAATCAGGTTGATGCGCCAGAATAAAATAGTAAAGCATTCCTAAAGCTGCCGCAGCCGAACACTGTTCCCCAGGGGCAAACAAGCCCACCAACAGCATGGGTTCAAAAGATTCGCGATAAAGTCGTGCAGAAACGCCAAAATCTTTGAACAATTCACGGGCGGTGACAAAATCATAACGCCGCCAAGCTTCATCGGAATTATCAAAATCAACAACCGCGTAAAGTAAAGGCAGGGCGCTGAGGCGATCAATTAATGGCAAACGCTTAAACTGCGTATACAGAAAAGTTCCCAGAGGCGTCGGGAGTTGCGGTAAGTTCTGAAAAATGGGTGATTCAAGTTCTAACCCCGCTGGAGAATATTGCGATGAACGAGTCCAAGTTGTAAAGGGATTAATTCCCAGTTCATTGATCAGCGAAAAGATATTGCTGTAAGGATACCAAAAGCCATGAATACCCGCTTCTACTGAACGTCCTGCGGCTGTTTTCCAACCAGCCACCAGTCCACCAGGATAGGAACCAGCTTCTAGAAGTGTCACGTCATACCCTTGTTTTGCTAGGTGGTAGGTTGCACCTAAACCAGCCCAACCAGCACCAACAACCACCACTCGCTTGCCTTGTGACACTTCTGACATACCAGCCTCCAATGTTTATTCCACCATCAAATTTAAAACATTTGGTGTAAAGATACTATTTAACCATAAAGGCACCCAGAGATAAAAACTTTACTAGGAGGGTAAGGCTGTAAGGCGAGAATAATTCACTCACACCCTTATATCTAGCGTTGATGTGCAAAGGTAGGTGAGTTTATTCACCGGAATGCACACCCGCTTTAAAACCCTTATTTTCTGCTTACTTTTCACTCTTATCTGGAAAACCTCGCTTCCATTCCTCTCTCCTCGTAGGAGAGAGGCTTTTACCTTAGCCCCTTCCCTAGTAGGGAAGGGGGTTAGGGGGTTAGGTTTTTCGTGGATTTTTCCACATGGCGTGAAAAGTCAGTTATTTTCTGCCCCCTCCTCGCTTGCGGGGAGGGGGTTGGGGGGTGGGGTGCATTCCGGTGAGCTTACTAAGACTACTTGCGGTTAACATGGACTTCAGAGTAGAACCGGCAACATATTTAACTATGTATGAGGAATAATCGAATGAGTCAATCAGTAAACAGCAAAATCAGCTTAAATGACTTTCAACTGCGGGATGGCATTTATTTCCCTAAAGACTACGAACAGTTGAATAGTACTGAACAAAAACAAAGATGGGACAAAATTGGTAAGACATACTATGGTTCCCAAAAAATTGAACAAGCAGAAGAAACATCGCCGATTAAACAAGATTACACTCTTCTTACCGGAAGACCTGGAGGAACTTGGAATCAGTTTCCTATCAACAAGTCTGTAGATTCTATTCTGGAAATTGGCTGTGGTTACGGTCGGATTCCTTTGTTCCTTTCAAAGGATAAAAATTTAAAATGTCAGAAATATTACGGCATTGATATTTCTGAATCTTTATTGCGGCGGTTACTCAAGTGTAAGCAAGAATATGATTTTTTTCCTGAAGCAGAGTTTTTTATTATTTGTGCTTCTGCTGAGTTATTAGCTTTAGAAGATAATTCTGTAGACCTGGTAATTTCTAACTGCGTTTTTATGCATATACCAGAGGCACAAATTAGAAACCTGCTGGTTGAGATATCTCGTGTACTTAAACCAGGTGGAACGTTCGTTTTCAATCATTCTTTCCACAACAAGTCTTGTCCTTCTCATAAAATTCATAATTTGGTGAGAAGACTCAGCCCAAAGCAGAATTCAGTTTATCTCAAGCAATACTCTGCATCTGAAATAGAAGCCATGTTAACTGCTTCCGGAATGAAAGAAAAGTGTCCACAATACATTGTAGAACCAACACAAGAATACGCCATTCTACCGGAAACAATTAAAGGGGTCAAAATACCGTTTGCTAAATTGATTAACAGAGGTCTTAAGCCGTCATCTACTATGAAAGAAACTTTGGCTTATGGGTATAGTGCTTACAGCAGCCAACTTAATTAAGTCAGAATACCTCATGCAACTTTGATTTGCTAAAGTATAGCCTTTGTGAATTAACTGAAATACATATTTACGCTAGGGTGAGCAATGCCCACCCTACTTTTCATGAGTTGTTAGTCAACAAAATTAACACAGCAAGCTGTATAAAAATTATAATATTTACTAGGATAGAAAACTTATCTAGCACTTTGCTAAGTAAATATACTAACAAAGCGTATAATCAATGGACCTTAATTCTACCAACAGATTTTATCTCGCCTTTCCTCTCCTTCCTGCTAAATCTCTCAGTTTTGCTAAATATTTGACAGAAAATCCGGAATTGAGTTGTTTCACTCAGTAGATAATTTGTATTACTACATAAGTTAAAAAATGTCTCCCTATGATGGCATCGTTTCTTTTCCTTGGCGGCTAACCATTGATTATCAATCTTCGAGTAGCAAAATTCCTCTATATGTCGAGCGTTCTTGAAAAGTCAAGGACTGTATGCGTAGTTCAAAATATTATTATATATGTAGTATGGTAAGTCTCTACATTAGCCAAGAAGTTGATTTCTGGACGATCCATAGTGCCATTTTGGGACAAAAGTGTTAAGGAATAGCGACACGATGCTGCAAACGCAACAGGTCTTAGATAATCGCTATCAACTTAAAGAAAAACTGGCTGAAAATGCAGGTCGTCAAACCTGGTTAGCACAGGATTTGTCAACACAAGAGGACGTTGTGGTGAAACTGCTCACTTTTAGCGACCAAATGCAGTGGGAGAATTTAAGACTGTTTGAGCGAGAAGCACAGGTCTTGAAACATCTCTACCATCCTCGCATTCCCGAGTATCGCAATTATTTTTGCCTTGATGACCAGTTATTCTACTTTGGGTTAGTTCAGGAGTATATTCCTGGCACATCACTCAAGCAATTACTGGCTCAAGGTAAAGTGTTTGCAGAGCCAGAAGTTCGCAAAATTGCTGCTAATATCCTAAAAATTCTCATTTACCTGCATGGTTTGAGTCCTCCCGTGCTGCATCGGGATATTAAGCCTAGCAATTTGTTATTGGGTAAAGATTCTCGGATTTATTTGGTTGATTTTGGTGCAGTACAAGATCGCGCTGCTAAAGAAGGAGCCACTTTTACAGTCGTGGGAACTTATGGATATGCACCACTCGAACAGTTTGGCGGAAGGGCGACTCCAGCATCTGACCTTTATGCTTTGGGAGCAACGTTAATTCATCTAGTAACAGGTATTTCTCCAGCGGATTTACCTCAAAAGGATTCTCGCTTGCAGTTTGCTCACCTTGTCAGGCTCAATCCTGGGTTTGCTCGTTGGTTGGAGCAACTCACCCAGCCGAATCTAGAAAGACGTTTCAAGAGCGCTCAACAGGCGCTTGAGGCTCTCAAAGCTAATCAAAATGCTATCAAAGTTGCTAGTCCACGCCTTCCAGAAAGCTGTGTTTGGCTGAAAAAATCACCTAGCCGCTTGCAAATAAAACTTCCTGTCCCTTGGCGTAAGGTGGTTACTAGTCCGAGAAATTGGCTTGTGGTAGCAGGGTTCGGATTTTGGTTGTTTTGGTTGTCGGTTTTGACCAATAGTTCGTGGATGTATTGGCTTTGGTTGACAGGTAGTCTCGTATTAGCGGCTTGGTTTATCTTACCTGTCTTGGTGGAGACAAATGTCTACTTTGACCATCAGCAATTTGAAATTCAGGTGAAAGTACTGGGTTTTCGCATCAAACGGCAGCAAGGAAATGTCTTAGAGATTGACAAAGTTTTCAAAAGTGACTCTGGCGGCTTTGGCAAGAATAAAATTGCTGAAGTCACTGTTGCAGTTGGTGTCGAAGAGTATTCGTTTGGTAGATTGAATCCACCTCTTTCTCACGACGCATGCCGTTGGCTCGTGGATGAAATCAAACATTGGTTGGGACTTTAGATTTTAGGCTCAAAGGTTATGGCAGAAGCGGGACAGTTACTCTGCAAGCGCTATCAACTTCAAGAAAAATTAGGGCAAGATGCTAGTCGTCAAACTTGGTTAGCAGTAGATTTGGGTACACAATCCCAAGAACAAGTTGTTGTCAAGCTGCTCACTCTCAGCCCGCAGATGCATTGGGATGAAAGCAAGCTGTTTGAGCGTGAGGCTCAAGTGCTAAAAAATCTTGATCATCCCCGAATTCCCAAGTATCGAGATTACTTTGTCTTGGAAGAGCAGCCAGATTCGAGATTTCCCTGGTTTGGGTTGGTGCAGAGTTACATTCCCGGAAGATCATTCCAGGAACTGCTGGATAAGGGTCATCGCTTTTGGGAGTCACAGGTAGAAAAGATAGCGGTGGAAATTTTGAGCATTCTCGTCTACCTGCACGAACTCGACCCTCCTGTACTGCATCGAGATATCAAACCCAGCAATTTAATTTGGGGTCAGGATGAGCGGGTTTACCTGGTAGACTTTGGCGCAGTGCAAGACCAAGCGGTATTAGAAGGTGCTACCTTCACAGTTGTGGGAACTTACGGCTATGTGCCAATGGAACAGTTTGGAGGTCGTGCTGTTCCCGCTTCTGACTTGTATGCTGTGGGCGCAACCTTGATTCATCTCCTGACAGGAACGCCGCCTGCTGATTTACCGTATCGAGATTCCCGCATCCAATTTGGTGATAGAGTGAGTATCGATGTGGGTTTTGTGAATTGGATTGGTAAACTTACAGAACCAAATGTTACAGAACGGCTCAGTACTGCTCGCCAAGCACTAGACGCACTCAAGAACAGACACGCACTCAGCCCACCGCAGACTAGCCCCAAGCCTACGGGTAGTCGGATTCAAATCAAAAAGTCTGCTCATAAGATAGAAATTAAAATTCCCAGACGCGGAGCGAAAGCGTTCAAATTATTTTATCTCATCGGGCTGGTGACTCCTTTTGTCTGGCAACTGCCCCAGTGGCTGAATCTCGCGACAACAGGACTCAGCTATTCTGCAATATTGTATATTTTCCCTTTTTTAGCATTGCTGCTTGTCTTATTCCAAGCAACAGTGCTACCTGCTTTTAGGCACACGGACTTGTACTTTGACCAGGAAAATTTTGAAATCCGCTGGAAGTTATTTGGTTTATGCTATTGGTGGCGTCGGGGAAAAACTTCACTGATTACTAAAGTCCACGAAGAGATAGTTCAGCAGGGTTCTGCACCGCGAGGGGTGACAATTGAATATTCTGGTCAACGGAAATTCACTTCCAGTCCTTTGGCTACGGTGGAACGCCATTGGTTGATTGAGGAGATTAAAGAGTGGTTAGGAATGGGGAGAACTATGGTTTAGTTTTGCGGAAATGGTGAAGTATCACAAGCAACTCCTGATTTGATGAAGTCATACTAAAGCCTCACTACAAACAATTACGGGTATTGGTTGAGATAGTGTAGGCAAACTATTATCTTGCCACTCGTGCATATTATGTTGACGATAAATCTGTCTCAGTTGATTGAATAATTCCTGACTAGTGAAACCATCACGCCGCAATTTATTTAACTCTCGGTTAATTGCTTGGTTCACTGAAGCGCGAAACGCTTTTTCTAAAATATTGATCTGACCTTTTATTTCCTCATCTGTAGTTGATTTAAAAAATATCCTTAGTTCCCGCAGAATATACTTTTGTCCTTGAGTCAAGCGCTGGTTAAATTCCCTTTCCGCTTGGCGATGCTTTACTTCCTCCGCAAATTGACGCTTGATGCGCATTACAGCAGAATTATGATCTTTGGGGAGTGTCAAAGTGGGCGTGGTATCGTCAGCTTTAATTGCACCCAGGATACGGGGAATGTCCCTAGAGACTATATTCCCCTTGTCATCTAATAAAAATAATTGCTGGTAGCCTTTAATATCAGGTCGATTAGGGTCAGAAGCTTCGCAGAAAATGTATGTTCCCTTCAGCATGGAGAATTTAGCAGTGCGAATACCATGCGGTAAATTGGCGATGCGTTCAAACTCGCCTGGGTCTTCTTTTTGTAATTTTCTCAAGATTTCCTCAGCTTCATTTAAATCTAAGAAATTATCTTCATCCTCAATATCAAATAAACTCAACTGTTTACCATTTTGTTCGTAAATGGCATACATTGCTTCTTCGTTCAGTTGTTCTGTTTTATCAAGAATGGCAGCATCTTCACCGATAGTATCGTGAATTTCTTGTATTCTGTTTTTAAGCTTTTGTTTCAAACCTAAATTGCGCTCAATACCTAGTTCCGGTAAAAAGTTATATCCATAAATGACATCTTTATCACTGCCAATACGGTCAATACGACCAAAACGCTGAATTAGTTTAACTGGGTTCCAGTGTAAGTCATAATTAATTATTAAGTCGCCATCTTGCAGGTTTAAACCTTCTGCCAAAACATCGGTAGCAATCAACGTATTAAGCTCTGATTCTCCTGGTTTAAATTTATATTCTTTATTAGCGTTAGGTGCAAATCTTCCGACTACGCGTGCTTTATTTTTGTTGTTACCGCTATAAATTACATCAATGTCATTATTCTTACCGTCTGGGTTTAAATTCTCGTATAAATTGTTGAATCGAGAATGCGTATAATTTGGTCTACTAACTTTTGATTACGGTTGTCTATAATATCGTGGGTAGGCATTATTTTTTTATTAAATAGGAAAACTTATATCTTGCACCTGGAAATATGGATGTTAAAACCATGACTACGTGCAAGAGGAGCCAAACGTTCGATATCAAGTAAAAGTAGAGACACAAGTATTTGTGGAAAGATAAATTCAAGTGCAGTTTGAGCAGCTTCTCCCCAGTCGGGAAGATCGGGATCGGAAAATGATAAGTAAGCCCAATGCGCTAAGATGTAGGCAATCAACGACAGTACTAACCATCGGTACACCCCAAGTAAAGTGCCTTGACCAAAACGGTGAAGACCGAAACGGTGTTTTGCAGTTTTAAACCAACCCACTAGAAAGCCAACGTCGTTTACCCCACCAACTGATAGTGCTAGCTTTTAAGGGTTTGGTAGATAGGACAAAGCGTTTTTCAAGCTTGCCGTTATCGCGTTTGAGGTAGTACCACGTAACAGAGACAGGAAATTTCAAACCAACAAAGCGCACTTGTTGACCCTTTTGATGTAAA
This sequence comes from Kalymmatonema gypsitolerans NIES-4073, assembly GCF_002368435.1. Taxonomy (GTDB): domain Bacteria; phylum Cyanobacteriota; class Cyanobacteriia; order Cyanobacteriales; family Nostocaceae; genus Kalymmatonema; species Kalymmatonema gypsitolerans. The sequence continues at coordinate 5,598,793 of NZ_AP018268.1, read as the reverse complement.
CGTGCCAAAATTCGTCCATCGGTTAACTGGCGATCACAGCGTACACTGCAATAAATGGAAGTATTATCAACGAGGTCTAAGAGCTATGGAGCATCTTCTATGTGCATCCTAGCCCTTTTTGTCGCCCCCTCAGCGACAAAGTAACAATGTCCGCAAACATTTCTTTTTTGTCCAAAGTCCAAAAGCTTTTTGGCTCTTGTTTATTGAGAGTATGCGTAAAATTTGACTCCTCAAAACTTTTCAAACACTCTTTTAACAACTATATTTCTAATAATTTACAAAAATCTCACCAGTTACTCACATTTTATATGTATTCTAATAAAACAAGAGTGTAAGTTGAAAAATATGAGTTTAATTGATGCTCCTAATATAACCCCCGAAAAAGTGGTTTCAATGTTAAAAACTGATTCTCCAGAAGGTTTAAATCCTAATTTCGCTCGGATTATTGTTTTCCGCAAGTGACACAAGAGGGCTATTTATCGACAGTGAACGCTGCAAAACGTCGCCCAAGGTTCGCCTCTACAAATTTGCTGGGGGCAAGCCGCAGAAATCGCGTTCCAAACTATATTTTCACACTTGTCCTGTTAGTTTTTTTACAAGACATTGAAGGTCTGAGAGAAATGGCGCTTAGTCAAGGAATTGACATTAAAATTTCCAGGTGCAAGATATGAGCGCCCAACTAGCGGCAAAAAGCAGCTAGTGAAATATGCAAGAAACACATTTTCCTTAAATCTCTAAAAGGCTTGCTATATAAAGGTTTGAAAATGTGTTTCTTAGAAGTTTTTCAAAAGAAACAAACATGACTACGATTACTTTAAATATGGAAGTTCCACTTACAGCAGAAGAACAGATCTATGCTCGCACTGCTTGGCAGTATTTTGTCAAGAATTACCAACCTGCAACTGGATTTACTAATTCTGTTAAGGATTATCCTTCCAGCACACTCTGGGATATGGCTAATTATCTCATCGCATTAAATGCTGCTCGCTCGCTGAATTTAACTAACCAAGCTGACTTTGACACTCGACTCAATAAGTTTTTGACTACCCTTGGTAACCTAAAACTATTTGATGATACTTTACCAAATAAAGTTTATAATGCAGCCACTGGAGAGATGGTGAATTATAAAAACGAAGCGACTGAGCTCGGTATTGGTTGGTCAGCTTTAGATATTGGTCGGATGCTAGCTGCATTTCATGTGATTCGCACTTGTCATCCTCAATATAAAGATTGGGTAGAGGGAATTGTGAAAAAGTGGCAAGTAGGGCGAAGTCTCAAAGATGGAGAACTACAGGGAGCCGCAGTGCAACCAGATAACAGCACACTCTTGGTGCAAGAAGGAAGATTTGGCTACGAGCAATATGCTGCTAGGGGATATGAACTTTGGGGTTACAAAGCACCTAAAGCGATTGATTTGCAGCCGTTTGAGTTTGTTGAAATTAATGCTGTACAAATTCCGGTTGATACTCGTGACTTCAAAAGCACTAACGGGAATAATTACGTTGTTAGCGAGTCTTATATTCTAGATGGGATTGAGTTTGGATTAAAAGGCGAGTTGGCTGATTATGCTGCTAGGGTGCTAGATGTGCAAAAGCGGCGCTATGATAGCACGGGTCAGCTAACTGCCGTGACAGAAGACAATATCGATAAGGAACCTTATTTTCTCTATAACACTATTTACGCTAACGGTGAAAAGTGGGCAACTATCACTGAGGAAAATAAACCTTACCCGGAGTTACGCAGCGTTAGTACAAAGGCTGCTTTTGGCTGGCGTTATCTTTTTCCAGATAATACCTATGCTCAAAAAGTTTTTGATGCTGTAAAAGACCTTAAAAGTCCCGATGGCAGTGGTTACTATGCTGGTATTTATGAAGAAACTAAGCAACCGAATAAAGCCTTAACTAACAATACTAACGGGCTAATTTTGGAGATTTTGTACTACAAGGCTAGGGGAAGCCGTCCTTTAACAGGACTTACGTAACTGGCACAATCAGTCTCGGTGCGGCGAAGCCGCACCTGAGATATCAAGCAAGGTGCGAATGCCTAAAACGTAAAGGGAAAAGTAAATTTTACAATTTGTAAACATAGATTTTTAATGACAACCAACGCACAAGTTGCTATTTGCGCCAGACATACTTTTTACAGGTTTCGGCTGCTGATTTGGCTACCTGAGTTTGAGGTTGGACAAGGACAGAGTGCCCTTGCAATCTGTTGCACCCCAATTGAAGCAAAGTTTGCCAAGTTCCACCTTCCCACAAGCGCATTTTGCGATCCCAATCACCACTAGCGATAGTATGTCCATCTCGACTGATAGCAACCGACCAAATACCCCCGTTATGCCCCGTTAAAGCAGGGTGGTTTCATACAAAGAAAGAAAAATAATAATAATTTGTAGAGGGTGGAGAAAAATTGATAAATAAAAAGTATGAATCTCATCGAACAATTGCAGCAAATCCCAGACTATCGACATATTCGGGGACGAAGACATGACTTCTGGTTGGTATTATTGTTGATCTTATTGGGAGCAATGACAGGGTATTGGGGCTACCGACCATTGGAAGATTTTACCAGAGTACACAGACAAGGCTTGATTGAACTGTTAAGCCTAGATGAGACAATCAAGTTTCCATCCTACTCAACGTTCCGACGAGTACTGAAAACATTAGATTTTCAGCCATTCACCGACTTATTCAATAATTGGGCATCAGTTCTTGTGCCACCGATGCCAGGAGAAAGATTGGCAATTGATGGTAAAGGTATTCGCTGCACAGTAACAGATTACAGTCAGTCCTACCAAAACTTTATCAGTACAGTATCAGTTTATAGTCACGGGCGGGGCATTGTACTCAGGATGCAACCAATGTCGAACAAAAAAATTAGTGAGATGGCGATCGCACAGCAATTAATATCCGAATTTTGTGCTCAACAAGTGATGTTCACTCTTGATGCTTTGCATTGCCAAAAAAAACAGTATCGCTGATTATTAATGGTGGCAACGACTACATGATTGGATTAAAAGAAAATCAACCGACGCTCTACAAAATGGCTCAAACTCAGTCACACAAACAGGAACCTTTGAGCAGTACTACAACAGAAGATGATACTCACGATCGCTCGGTCAAGCGTTGTTGTCAGGTATTCGCCGCTCCAGAAAAATTACAAAGTCAATGGGCTGGACTTAAAACCTTTGTCCAAGTTGAACGTTCTGGTATTCGTGATGGTCAATCATTTCAAGAGCGTCAGTTCTATATTTGTAGTCAGATCATGTCGGCTCAAGATGCTCTAACCGACACCCAGAAACATTGGGGAATTGAAAACCGGCTCCATTGGGTTCGCGATGTGACCTTTCCCTTCAGACTTTCCACTACGACGAGGTGGCAATGCACCAGTTAACTGGGCAATATTACATAATTTTTTCATCACTCTTGCCAGATTTCTTGGTTTTCGCACTATCCCTCAAGCTCAACGTGCTTTAGCCAATCAAATCCAAAAGGTTTTTTCTTTCTTTGTATGAAACCACCCTGCCGTTATGCCCCGTTAAAGGGGTACCAATGGGATTGCCATTAATGTCCCACAGTCTCACCGTCTTGTCTTCACCGCTACTAGCAATGTACTGCCCGTCCGGGCTAAAGGCGACTGAAAATATTTTATTCTCATGTCCTTTGAAGGGTTGATCAATTTGTTTGCCGTTCATGTCCCATAAGCGCAATGTTTTATCCCAACTACCGCTGACAATGTAGTTTCCATCTGGACTAATGGCAATTGAAGTAACTTTATCCTCATGCCCTTTAAATGGCTTCTTAATTGGCTCTCCTTTGAGGTTCCACAGTCTAATTGTCTTATCATCACTGCCACTGATAATGTACTTCCCATCCGATCTGAAGGTAACTGAGTTAACCTCACCCTCGTGTCCGAGTAAGGGCTTATTAACAAGATTGCCTTTGATATCCCACAAGCGCAATGTTTTGTCTTTTGCACCACTGACAATATACTTGCTATCTGGACTGAAAGCGATCGCTTGGACAGGACCGAGATGACCCTTGAAAGGTTTACTAACAGGGTTGCCCTTAATATCCCATAACCGTATCGTGCCGTCTTGACTGCTACTAGCAATATACTGTCCATCTGGGCTGAATACTGCTTTGAGAACACCACTTTCATGTCCGGGGAAGGTCTTAATAAGGTTGCCTTGAATGTCCCACAACCGTACTTTCCCATCCAAACAGGCACTGACGATATATCGCCTATCTGGACTAAAGGCAACCGACTTCACTTCCCCGTCATGCCAAATAGCTTTACCAATAGAGCTTTCCTCTGTATCCCACAATCTAATTGTGCCGTCCTCACTACCACTGATAATAGTTTTTCCATCCTGGCTAATGGTAACCGAAGTTACATCTGCCCCATGTCCTTGAAACAATTTATCAATTGGTTTGCCCTGAAGGTTCCATACTCGTACTGTCTTATCAGAACCACCACTTATAATGTATTTTCCATCCGTACTAAAGGTAACTGACTTAACTGCCCCCTCATGTCCTATAAAAGGTTTAAAAGGTTGATTAATTAGGTTACCATTCATGTCCCATAACCTGACTGTTTGGTCATCGCTGCCACTAACAATATGCTTTTTGTCTGGACTAAAGGCGACTGAATAAACAGTACTACCTACTTTCAAAGGTTCACCAACAGAGTTGCCCTTAAGATCCCACAACCTGATTGTACTGTCAGCCCCACTAACAATGTACTTTCCGTCTGGACTAAAGGCAACTGAATAAATATTCTTTTCTTGCGCTTTAAAGGGTTTTCTGATGGGGTTGCCTTTGATGTCCCATAACCTCAGTGTGCCATCCGAAGCGCCACTAACAATATACTTTCCGTTTGGACTGAAAGCGACTGAATGAACAGTTTCTTGATGTCCCTCAAAAGGTTTACTAATGGGGTTGCCCTTAAGATCCCACAACCTCAATGTCTTGTCCTCACTGCCAGTAACAATAAATTTTCCGTCTGGAGAGAAAGCAAGGGCGGGAATGCGCCTGTTATGTCCTTTAAAGTGAGCAATCAGGTTACCTTTGAAATCCCACAACTGAACTGTCTTATTAAGATTACTGTTGGCAATATACTTTCCATCAGGGCTAATGCGGACCGAGAGGACATCACCCCCATGACTTCTCAAAATATTGCGTTCTATAGTACCTTTTTGGGCTATTTGTACAGCCCATAGTAAACTAGACTGAACTTTCCTTGGAGGAACCCGAGAAATTAATGACTGACTTGAACCAATGGCATCAATCGTTTGAACCAATCCCTCTATTGGATTAGTCTGTAACAAATTGTCTGCCAATGTTGCTTTTGAGATTGCAGTCTGCTCTACTGATTTCTGCCATTGCCATGCAGCAACTCCAGGTAACATCAAAGCTAGCATTAAGCTGCTAGTTAGCGATGAAATAGTCAGTTGTTGCCTGCGCCTTTGTTTTTTGCTCTGTTGCTTACGCAGTTCCACACTCAGCCCAATGAAACTCATCTCAATCGAACTCAATTCTATAAAACGTTGGCTTTGCCAGTATTCTGCGTCCACCAGTGGCTTTCCTCGCAACAAGGCACCTTCATCAAAGCCACTACTCTCCCAAGTACGTATCGCCGCCCGCAACTGTTCTTGCCAAGTACGAAAACTACGGTCTGCATCCATCCATTGTCGCAGTTCACCCCAGTTGCGAATCAAGGCTTCATGGACAACCTCTACTGTTTCTTGATCCGCAGCATTACGACTCGTAACCACTAATCGCGCATCTGCTAAGTGTTTTATTAATCCCCAGCTTGCTTGACTCAATTCGGCTTTCGTTGCTAGTCGTCGCGTATCGTCCGTTCCCTCCCCTGGACGCACCAATTGGATAAAAATCCGCCGTACCTGTTCCTGCTCAGTCGCGCTCAACTTGCAATAATTTTCATCTGCATGACGAGCCAATGCACCTTGTACCTTACCAATTTCCTCATAAGCAGCATGAGTTAACTGTTTACCCTTTCGCCGTTTCCACAATTGTGTTAAAGCAAATTCTAGCAGAGGTAAATTACCAGGCTCATCTTTCACATCATCTAAGATACGCTTTACCAATCCAGTTTCAAAACCTACCCCTAACTTTTCAGCAGGCTTTTCAATTACTTGTGAAAGTTCTTCATGATTCATCGACCTAATTTTGACATCAGCATTTCGCAACAAATCCCCAAATTGAGGAATTGAGAGGGCATTTCCCAAAAAATCCGCCCGCATTGTTGCAACTAGCACATTATTATATTGAGTTATCGAAGGTGAAGATTGAAAACTGGCTAATAAAGTGTCTAAAAAACTACGGCGAATTTTCTGTTCCGTGCACAGAGTGTAAAGTTCTTCAAACTGGTCTGCAATCAACAATAAGCGATGATTTGGATGCAGGCGCTGGATATGGGAAAGTGTATCATGAAGACTGATTACACTGTCCCCAAGGGCTTGTGCCAACTTGCGAGCTTGAATTATCTGTGTAGTAGAATCACCAGATGTATAAAGTGGTACTAACGCCTCAGCTAAAGCATGGAAAGGGTCAGAACCCGGACGGAAGTGAGTAAATAGCCAGTGACCTTCTTTTTGTAGCTTTGGTACTAATCCCGCCAATACCACTGAAGATTTTCCACTTCCCGATGCCCCCAATACGGGTATAAAATTACGTTTTTGAGTGGCAGCAAAAAGTTCTTGTACAAATACTTCACGCCCAAAGAAATACGGAGCATCATCGGGACTAAAGTGAAACAAACCGCGATAGGGACAGGGAAGATTGTCATCAGCAGCACCAATAGATTCAATAGGTACTATCTGAGTATCTTCACGGTAATAGTAGTTGTATATTATTGATATACTACCCTCGACTGTACCAAATGCATTACCGCCGTTCATCTTTCCAATAGATTGGTTATTGTTACCTTTCAAATGCTGTTGAATGTCAGTTGAAGGCGGCTGTAATGGTTGAGATGTTGGCTGAGTTGACATAAGTTATAGCTCCTAAATTACATATTTACATTGCCGTGTACTTTACCAATAGCCTTAGCATTACCCTCCATTTTTCCAATCACTTGGTTGCCAGTTCCACTGATATCTTGGTGGATATTATCACCACCCGGTGTGGTCGATTGTTCTTGGAAAATCTGAGCAATTTCTGCTGCTAGAGATGAATCACGCTCCAGGATTTTCTTGAGTTGTTGCCGCAAAGCAGCTTGGGAATCTTCATCCTCTGGATTTTTCGCTACATCCATCGCTGCTTCTTGAGTAGCTTCCTTAGCTTCTACCCTTGGTTGCAATTTACCCCAGATAACAATAGCCTTTCTCCAAACATCCTCACCTAGTTTCTGGGATGCACCTTCTCCTGTCTTATTGCTCACATTCAGTAGAAATGGCAGACACGGTGCTAAAAATTTAACTAATATTGCTATATCCATTGGTTTATGTGGTTTATCTATATTTACTCTTGTTTTAATAACTGGAATCTCGGATTGGGAAAGGCTTTCTAGTTTAATCGCCACTAAACCTTTCTTAAATGCTCTTTGAAACACGTCTCCCGATTCTGAAGTTTTATAACCCAATCCATCATAAAAACCTTGAGCAAACTCAATTGCAGATTTATCCTGAATCTGCTGGTTCATGCCAATGGCATAATTAATATATTCACTAATTGCTTCAGCAGATTTGACAGAGTGACAAGCATTTAACAGCACGCAGTTGACATAATCTGCGTGTAACTCAAAAAGTGATGCCAGTCCGGATGGTGAAACAGCTTTGTTCTGTCCCCCATCGTCTTCTAACAGCAAACTACCATCCTCCAAACCATGTCCGCAAAAATGGACGATTTGGGGCTGTTCTTCTGCAATAGCACGGCGAATATCAGTCGGGCGGACAGCAGTCCTAAGCGTAATCTTGAATAAATCTCGCTTTGCAGCGCGGCGGATAGCTTCTTCAATTAAACGAATTTCCTTATCCAAGCGTAAACTATGGGGAATTGCAGTCAGGATCAAGATTGTTTTGACACACACGCTGTTACTCATAAATTTGGAGAAAGGGTTAGTACTTACGTAAAAACATACTAGTTGGGCTAAGGCTAGAGTTGCTGACATGAAGTGCCCAAGTATTTCAGAAGATTGCTCTGACTAGCTTTTAGCCGTTATCTACTGAAGCACAGAAAAGTTTACACTGTTCCTGTTTTCAGCAGAGTGGGAACTTTATGATCATGCTCAAAGCAGATATCTGCCATTTGCAGACGCTCAAGCGAACCTTGAAAGGGTGAAGTTCCATATCCAAAAACTAACTCGGAACATTGAAGTGGCACTGAGCATAAGGTGGTAGCTTCCCTAGCATTAGGCCTAGTTAGATGCACATACTAGTTATTCAATAGAAATATCATGTATTCCAGAATATTTATCGCAAAAAGGGGCATTTTCGTGGAACGCACGCTTTGTGCGGGTTATTTTCGACGGCTTACGAGCGCAAGCTTGTCGAAAATAACCCGCAGCCATGAAAGTAATTAAAATAAACGCCCTTAAAAATATTTGGTAAATACCAATAAAAACGTAGGTTTATTCACGTTCTATTTAAGAATAGATATCAAACGTGAGTAACTGGTGAGAATTTTGTAAAATTGTATGAACAGAAAATAAAATTAATACTGAGAGCATCCTAGGGCAAACGCATTAAAATCTTGCAAGGTGATAGTTGACAGTAAAATGCATATATGAATCTGACTTTTCACGGGCAGTTCTCAATATGTCAGTCATATTTAGACAGTTGAATATGCATTAATGAAATTCAATCATCCATTACTGTTTAGGACTACTTATATCTTGCACCTGGAAATATGGATGTTAAAACCATGACTACGTGCAAGAGGAGCCAAACGTTCGATATCAAGTAAAAGTAGAGACACAAGTATTTGTGGAAAGATAAATTCAAGTGCAGTTTGAGCAGCTTCTCCCCAGTCGGGAAGATCGGGATCGGAAAATGATAAGTAAACCCAATGCGCTAAGATGTAGGCAATCAACGACAGTACTAACCATCGGTACACCCCAAGTAAAGTCAGTAGACCGAAAAGTTCTGCGATCGCTCTGGGAAACAGACTCAGAATCAGATTTTTGTCTAGCTTGCTGTATTTTTGGATACAACTTTCGGAATTATTATGGATATTTTAATTATAATTAAAACTAATCAATAAACGATAAAGCAACGTGAAACTTCGCGTCAAAATATGCTGCTCGCGCTCGAACAGGAATTTTTGTAAAATTCACACTTGTTTGTAAAAACACAAGAATATTTCTAAGGTGTGAGGAGTATTGAGTTGGTTACTACAGTAAATCTCCCAGTTTTAAGTGATAGTAAAACATTGAATGAAGTCGTTAACTGTTTAACAGAAAACATTCCAATTAAAACACAAGGCAAGTGTGAACAACAGAATATTTTTGAAATTTTAATTAGGGCAGCAACTCAGAGAGATAGCATTGAAAACACTACCAAAGTCTTAAAGAATGTTCCTACAAGCAATGACATTCGTTACCATTTAGAGAAATATTCAGACCTGAAATCTCTAGAATCAGACTTAAATGCAGCACTTCAGAGCCGCTTACCAGATGGAATCCGACAAGGTAAACATTCATATTGCCATCGATTTTAACTTAATTCCATATTATGGTGAACCATCGCCATTAGAAGCACCATATATTTATAGAAGTCAAGCTAAAAGTGGTACTTGTTCTTTTTATGCCTACGCTACTGTCTATGTAATTAAGAAGAATAAACGTGTCACATTAGCTATCAAAGCTGTTCAACAACAAAATACTTTAGTTGCAATTATCACTTATCTTTTAGCTCTGATTGAGCCTTTGAAGCTGAAAATCGAAAGATTGTAAATAGATGCGGGAATTTTTCTGTGTCCCAGTCATCAGATGGTTGCAAGCTCTTGATATCCCCTTTGAAATGCCAGTTATTATTCGAGGCAAACATGGAGGGACTAAACAGTTGATTAGAGGTCGGCGTAGTTACAAAACTAGTTACACTTTAAATAGTGATAAATATGGTTCAGTTACTTTTCAAGTTTGGATTATTTGTACATATAAAAACGGCAAAAGGCGAGCGCATGGAGGAGAATTTTGGATTTATGCAGTCTACAAAGTTCAATTATCTTTACATCTGATACATGATGACTATCGTCTCCGTTTTGGCATTGAAAGTAGCTACCGAATGAAAAATCAGTGCCGCATTAAAACTACTATTAAAAATCCTACCATACGGTTTCTATTTGTAGCTTTGGCATTTCTAATTATTAATGTTTGGATTTATTTAGTATGGCATTATCTTAGTCGCTTAAAAAGAAGTTCCAGACAAGTTTTCTCTCATTTATTTACGCTCAAACAAATGCTTGAGTTTTTACGTCAAGCAGTAGACCGCAACTATGGGGTAGCCTGCGAAGTTTATTTACCATCTGACTGATTTTGGTTGATTTTTGGCACTTATTGATAAGCTGATCTTATCCTTTGTTCAAAACCATCAGCTTTTTTACAGCCACGAAAAAACCGTATCATATACTACTATTTTTTGGCGATTGCGCGGAGCGCACTGCCAAAGGCAATCGCAGAACTTTTCGGTCTACTGAAATTGGTTACAACTAACAGATAAACCTGTAGCAGCATGAATAGCATCGGGTGTTTTGAGGTTACTTGTAGCCCGAAGATTAGCAGCTTGTCGCAGTATTGATTGACTTATAGGAATTAACTGCACTTGGGATGATAATAAGAGTTCTTCATAATCTGCTATTAAAGAACTATTACCATTACGCAATGGAACAACCAAAACCTCCATTAATATTAGTTCGCTACTGACTATTTGAATTTCTCCTGTGTAGAACTTAGACCACAGTGGTTGCAGGAGAGAGTAATAATCAGGGTTACCTTCAATAGTATAAATAACTACAGAAGTATCTATATAAATAGTGCCAGAGGATGGAAGTATTAGCTGTCCCATGATGAACGTTCTTCTTGTAGTTGTCTGTCTATATCCTCAGCAGTTCGAGAAGGGTGTCTTCTGCGGCTTTCTTCTATAATGTCCAGTACAGAACGCTTTTTGGTTTCTACTTTCTCTGGTAAAATCACAAATACATCAACACTATCGCCTATTTCAGCTTCGGGAATTTCAATTTCTATTTTGTTTCCCGGTAAAACTTTGGTTGTGATACGTAAAGCTGATTGCATGGTTTTTCCTCCCCTAAATAGTAAAAACATCTTCGTAAATATCAGCTAAAGGCTTAATAATTTCCGCGCTTCTAGAGTCTTGTGCTATTAGTTCTGCTCGCTTTGCACCATCAATTATAAATGCTTTGTTAAAACCAGTAAGTACACCTCGATAAATTTTTCTATTAACGTACTCACCTAACGGAATACCAGATTCTTCCATCTTTTTTAGACGATTTTCTGAAGTTTTAGCGAATCAGTAGTATATTTAATTACTAAAATCCATATCAGATTTAATTCATAAATGTAATATAGACCTCAGAAATTACACGTAGACTAGAGAAAAAGAAGCTTTAGCTTCTCTGGAAAATTCTGAAAGCCTTCATACATATGTTTTTGGTGTCAACTTTACAGGAATTGCAGACTGTTGTCCTTGAGTTGCTTGTACTGATTTTTCAAATTAAACAAATGTGTGAAGCGCTCAAAAATCACCCACGCTTTATTGGTCAACCACGGCGGTTTTATACGAGTACAGGCTCCACCAACGCGTAGCGTGTCCGTATGCCCTGCGGGCACGCTACGCGAACAGGACTCAGCGCAGTACCCTTCAGGCGATCGCGACAGTCAATTACATTTACATCAATCTGTCAAGGCGGTCAAATAATTTGGCAATCCACACAAAACGAGCGCGGAGGGATTTGAACCCCCGACCAACAGAACCGGAATCTGTTGCTCTATCCACTGAGCTACGCGCCCTTAAAGCCGCAAACACCGAAAGTTTGCCACGGCAATCAATAAATAATATTATAACCTTGATTTGCCTTTTGGACTACCATTGGCTAGAAACCTCATCCCAAATCTACTTAATTTGGTGCTTGGGCGCAACTGCCTATCTTGTACCGTTACAGATGTTATAGATAAATACATATTTCATAAAATTATTTATGCATCACAATTTCTAATCATTAATAAGATAGATCCAAAGGTGGGTGCAAAACAGATATTCTTTGTTGTGTAAAGTAGCAATTTTAATTCAAATGACGGAAAACCGCTTTCAACAAGAACCTAAAACCAACCGTCGTGGCAATAATGGCTTTCGTGGCTTTCTGCTAGGAATTCTGTTTACTTTACTACTAGTACTGGGTGCTGGTATTTGGCTATTGATCAAAACCCCACGATTGCAACAGCTGCTATTAAGACAAATCAATCCTAATGCTGCCACAAATTCACCTCCAGCTAACACAGCAGTGACACCGACTGCATCACCACTCGAAACTATCGATACCCAAACGACCGATACCCAAACGACCTCTACAGATACCTCACCATTACTACCACCACCTCAAACTCTCAACCTCCAAGTTAATCACGCCAATGGCACTGTGGCACGTTTAACTGGTATATCCTTTGCTGAGGATAGTACTAAGGTCAACCTTGCAGTGACGAATGGTCATAAAGACCCGATCAAGTTGAACAATAGCAAGGACATGGTACTGATAGATAACCTGGGTAATCAGTACAACTTGGTAGCACCACCAGACAACTCTCAAATTGAAATTCAACCTGGAACGACTCTCAAGGGGGAATTTGTTTTTTTGGGAAGAATGTCTCCATCAGCCACCTCATTTTCTTTAGCGACGAATAATATGTCTGGTAGCGACCAAAGTTACAGCAATTTGCCCAAGATTAGGGTTGCTGATATTCCTGTTCAAGGACCGTAGGGTTCGCTTGCGATGGTTATATAACGGTTCTTGATTGAGTGCAATACAACCTTGGATTGTGGAATCGGCTTCTAGCCATTGGTGTCAATTTAAGGTGAAAACCAGTATAGAACAAGCTTTAAGAGATTGCCTCGTTCTCAGCCTGAGGCTGCCAATTGAGCGTTACTAGCCGCTTCAAGGACATTTCCAGGTTCCACCTGGAAACGAGATTTTATAGCGCTTTGCAATTGAGTAAGGTACACCAAAGAAATAATGAACCACAGATGGACACAGATAATAGAAGCAGCTTTTAGAGATTGCCTCGTTCCCAGCCTGAGGCTGGGAATGCAGCCTTAGCAGGCTCTGCCTGCCAATTGAGCGTTACTAGCCGCTTCAAGGGCATTTCCAGGTCGAACCTGGAAACGAGATTTTAAAAGGGTTTTAGCTTAAGTTGACACGTATGGCATCCTTCCTGCCCGCCCTCGATCTGAACGGGCGAGACGCCCGTTCCACAAGAAATTTTTGGATACTTTTTTATTTGGAAGTCCCTAAGGTATCGTTGCAAACATCATGAGTCTTATTCCCCAAATATCGCTGAAGCTTTGATAGGCACGATTTTTCTAATTTGTTCGCCAGATACTCTCAGCAAATTCCCGCTATGTCAGCATTAACTCAAATATGTTGCCTAACGAGGTTGTATGAGCATAGGCAGAGTGATTCTCTTTATTGCCTTGGTTATTCCTGGTTTGTTAGTAGCGGGGTCATCACTTTACTCGTTCAACACTGACTACGAAGCGCTAGGAAGAACCGAAAGGTATGTGGACAAGTTAACCAGGGATGCCCGAGTGAATAATAGACAGTTGGATCTTGCGTATCATCGTAGTCTCAGTCATCGGATGAATGCATTTGCTAACGGGACTTGGGGCTTCATAGGTGCAACGATCGCCGCGATCGGTGTACATGGAATCGCAACGACTAAAGACGAGACAATTGAAGACCAACGCAAGGCATCAAAATAATTCGTCATATGTCCTTCGGACACGCTACGCGTTGGCGGAGCCTGCGCTTGCGCATACGTAATTCGTAATTATTCTCCCTGTCGGTATGAATTATAAATTACGAGTTACGAATTCCCTAACCTCAGCTAAAGCGCGATCGCGATAACGTCCGTAACGTTCCTGTTTGTTTTTGATTTTCTCACCCAGTTCTGGGAAAATCCCAAAGTTAGGAGGCATTGGCTGGAAATGCTTGGGCGAAGCGGAACTGATAAACTCAAACAGCGCCCCCATCATCGTTGTATTTGAAATCGTCAAGGCTTCTTTCCCCAAAGCCAGCCTTGCTGCATTCGTTCCCGCCAACCAACCACCTGCGGCGGCTGCGGTGTACCCTTCAGTCCCAATCAACTGTCCAGCACCTAACAGCGTTGGACGCTCCTTAAATTGCAAACTAGGTAACATAAGCTGAGGCGCGTTGATGAAGGTGTTGCGGTGCATCACCCCCAGCCGCACAAATTCCGCATTTTCTAAACCAGGGATCATCTGGAAGACTCGCTTTTGCTCGCCCCAACGCAGATTTGTTTGGAATCCTACCATATTCCAAAGTTGACCTGCTTTGTCTTCTTGCCGCAACTGTATCACGGCGTAGGGGCGTTCTCCAGTCCTACTATCCGACAAACCCACTGGCTTGAGGGGACCGTAGCGCATGGTGTCTTCCCCCCGCTGTGCTTGTTCTTCAATGGGCAAACAGGCTTCAAAAAATTTCGCCGTTTCCCGTTCAAAATCTTTCAATTCCACTTGTTCGGCTGTACGCAGTTCTTGCCAAAACTGCAAGTACTGCTCTTTATTCATCGGGCAGTTGAGATAAGCAGCTTCGCCTTTGTCGTAGCGCGATGCCATGAAGGCGATGTCGCGGTTAATTGATTCTCCCACGATGATTGGGCTTGCCGCATCGAAAAAGCTGAGGTATTCCATCCCGGTAAAGCGGCGCAAATCTTCCGCCAATTCCGGGCTGGTTAATGGTCCTGTTGCCAAAACGACAATACCCTCCGGGATAACACGCAGTTCTTCCCGGCGCAGTTCAATAAGAGGATGGCGAGAGAGAGTTTCCGTCAAGTCCTCGCTAAATCGTCCTCTATCTACTGCTAGCGCCCCGCCAGCAGGAACTGCGTGTTCATCAGCTTTTGAGATCACAACAGAACCGAGTTGGCGCAATTCTTCATGCAATAGACCAGCAGCGCGATCGCTTGCCATTGCGCCAAAAGAATTACTACACACCAATTCCGCCAAATGTTCCGTATGATGCGCACCACTGTAGCGATTTGGGCGCATTTCCCAAAGAATAACCGACACTCCAGCAGAAGCAATTTGCCACGCTGCTTCTGTCCCAGCGAGTCCACCTCCGATAACATGAATCGTTTGTTTTTCCATACTTTACTCAAACTTAGACAATTGGCTGGGAGTGCATATCTATATAATACTAACGAACCGCTCGAGGCACAGAGAAGGCAGACGAAAAAGGCGCATATTGGGGCAGTCAGCTTATACTTATGGGTAATTTGGTAAAAACTGTTGATTGTGAATTATGATTAGGATCGGTAAACAGCGACAACGCTACTCGTTGCGAGGCAACCAATATGGATGCCAATGAACTTTTAAGCCGATATGCAGCTGGGCAAAGAGACTTTAGAAACCTGAAGTTGATTGCGTTTAATCTCAAGAGTGCCAATTTGAGTGGTGCCGACTTTAGTGGTGCCGACTTGAGTGGTGCAAACCTGACTCAGGCAAATTTGAGTCGGGCAAATCTCACTGGTGCCATTTTGAAAGGGGCAAAATTAACTAAAATAAACTTGGCTCAAGCCAACCTCACTGAGGCAAATTTGACTGAAGTCGATCTAAGTGATGTGAATCTAAATCAGGCTTACCTGCATGGGGCAATCATGCCTGATGGAAAGAGCCCCAGATCTGTATCTAATCACCTCGAAGCCTTTAGACCTGTCCGAAAATGAGTCTGAAACCCTTATGCCGTTGGCTGTGAAATCTAATTTCTGGAGATATTTTTTATAAATCAAGAGCAATTAACTGATTTTGACTACAGTTCCTCACCCTTAGAGCGAGCATCGCAGTGACAGTATCCATGGACGCAAACACGTGAGGTTAATTAAACCCTCCAAGCGGTGATGGAGTGAGGTTTGCGTTAAAAATGCGCTATAAGCGATCGCTTATCCAACCTCATCAAATCTTCCTAGTAAGTCCCCCACCATAACGGTACTCCGTTTGGTAGCGGGATATAAGCCGGAAAGTGACGAAAAGTCGCAATGTTAATGTATTGAGAATTTATCAATCCTTTCCTCACCGATTGATAAATTCTCTGCCCTTTTCCTCTCCGTGCCGATACACTGCAAACAAACCTTCTTCAGTAGCATCTGTAAAATTGACTCCAAATTCCTTGGGGTCTACATCAGGTTGAATAATGTGAATGGAAGCTCCTTTGTAACTATCAGGAATTGCCTCTAGTTGGAACATATCCTGATAAAATGTACCTGGTTCGTTGGCGATCGCCACCACTTCCTGATATCCTTGCTCAACCATCTCCATCGCTGGACACAAACACGTGTAGGAAGCATCTATGTAAGGCTTTGTGCCTATCCAAGCAGGGATATCCCAAGCGTGAAGCATCCGGGAAGATGCGTACGCGACTTCATCAAAGCTACTGGCATCAAGATGCAGTTCACCTCCTAGTTTTGTGCCAAATACAGCTAATTGCAAGTGTTCATCCACCCAACTGCGGTCTTTTTTCCCTGCTGATACCAACAAGCGTCGCCCTAAGCGTCTTGCTTTTTCTCCTTGAGTCTCACTAGCAGCTTCTGGAGTGCTCACCGCACTGGTAGCAACGAAATATTCTGGTGTTTCTGGTTCAAACAGTTGTTTATTTGGACTGAAATGTGCAATTCCCCCAAGCACTATTTGACTCATTCCCACATTTGGTTGTTTGAGGACTTGTAAGCCTGCTAACCAGTAATCCACACCCAATTCTGTTGCTTTGCCAAGGGCAGCCCAAGCTGTGGGAATAACTGAGGAAGACGCAGCAGCATAAGCATCAGCACGGACTCCAGCAGCTTCCAAAGCACTCAACACACCATGAGCAAAAGCACCTTTGAAACTGCCTGATGCACAGGCGATCGCCAATGACTTGCTATTTTCTCTCAACATAAATTTCTCCTATTAGGCTTTATTTCCTCGGTTCATCTCGCGTCTACGTAGCTTTACCAAAACTCGCTTGAATTTTTCAAAGTCTTCTGTACTCAGTTCCGTCTTTTGCCATGCTTCTCGCTGCATCAAGCGCTCAAACCAGTCATTTAGCTTCGGGTAATGACTCAGTTTGACTCCCAACTTAGGTAAGAAAGACATATCTGTTCCAGCAACGATATCTGCTAGAGTTAACTGCTCGCCACCAAAATAAGAACTATTTCCTAAACATTCCGTCAAAAATTCTAGAACTTTATCTATATGCTCTTTTGCTTGTAAAAATTTTGGTGATTCTTCACTTTCATAAATTAAAGAAATCACTTTTGGAAGTAGTTCATTTGAAGTCACCATTTGCACCATCCTTACTGTTGCTAACCTCTGAGCTTCTCTAGGCAACAGCGCAGGTGAAGGGTACTTAGTTTCTAAATAGTCCAAAATTGCCAAAGATTCTATCACCCGCAAACCGTCATCAACTATGACTGGAACATGATGAAAGGGGTTAATTGTTAAAAACTCTGTTTGTAATTGGTCACCATCCAAACTCAATAAAATTGGCTCAAATTGAATCTCCTTTTCTAGTAAAGTTCGCCACACACGACGAGCCATCGGCGAGCGGGGATTGTAGTAAAACTTGAGCATTGAGAACTCCTCCTAAATTTGACCAAAAAGACCAAACGGTCTGTTAATGAACAAAAAAATTTTCCCGTTCCTTCCTATACAAGAGTCTTGAAACAGCCAAAAATGAGTACCAAGGTTCCAATTAATGAGCCAATTGCACCCACCATATTTCCTGCATAGACAACCTTATTTTGGCTTGGTCCTTCAATAGAAAGACCACGATGACCTACCCAAGCACCGTAAGGCAAAGCAATACAAAATCCATATCCCGAAACGACAAATGACCAGACCAAAGTTAAGCCAAATATGGGGTCTAATTTCAAATGGGATAGAACAGCAGAGATAGCAATCATTGTGGTTCCACCCATTGCCAAACCAGAATGTGCCACACGCCATGCACGGACGGTATTTTCATCCTGTTTTCTGTTAATTGCGTAGCCATAAGGTATTCCTGTTAATAACCCAACAAGCACAACTATGGCTCCATGAAGAGTTAATTGAATAGCTAATGGATTCATTATTAAATACCTGGATTCAATTGTGTCTATGACGATACAAACGCAGCACATAAGCTCCTGCTGGGGTTTCTCGAAAGGCGCTAATCTCAGATGCCATCTTGGGTGGCAATTCTTGCAAACTAACAGGCTTCATTGGATGTTCTGGGGGTAACACAGCAGGAGCAGCAAGTGCAGCAAAAGTGATGTCAGCAGCGGAAAAGCTATCTCCAACCAAGTAGGTGCGTCCATCAGATAATAATTCACTCACTTGCTCAAAAATGCTCTTAATTTGTTCATATGCTTGTGCAGCAGACTCTGGGGTTATGTTGAAGCCTCGCCGAACCACTGAGCGCATCCAGGGAAAAACTACTGGAAATAATGCCCCCTCAATAAAAGGAACACTTTGACACCATCTACGTTGCATAAACTTGTAGTCATCTATCACATAAAAGTAACCCCAATGCCGTGTTGCAGATCCAAGCTGATCGTCAAATAAATCTTCCAGTTTTTCAACTTGTTGGCGTAACTCGGGATTTGTCGGGTATAGCTTAGCGTTATCAGGAGCTACTTCGTTCAGGTATCGTAAAATATTAGTTGAATCAGTGAAAGCACCAGTTTCAGTTATGAGAACAGGAGTTAATTTCCCACCAACTCGACCAGTTGCTAATCGATGAAACGGTGGCATATGAGGTTCTTCAACGTAAGGAAGTTTCACCTTTGTTAGCGCCCATCGTGCCTTTTCGCAGTAATGACTGATAGGAATTGTAATTAGACGTAAGGGTTTTTCCTGACTATTGAAAGAATTAGTCATATCAATTTTGGATTTTAGATTTTGCATTTTGGATTAGATATTGGTCAACACTCTAGAACCATCGGCTTTTTGCTAACGGCTGCTTAGGAGTTATCAGTGTGCCTAAGCAATCTCCCATTCAGTACTTCCCACAAAAATAGTTGCTCCACTTTTTAATTGAGTGTTTGCTGCAGCATCGACAATGGCGTGGGCGAAGTCTTCAACGCTAGGGAGAAAACCTGTCTGTTTACGGCGGGATTCAATGAAACCTGGGTTCTGACGCTGCATAAGCTTAGGGGTGATAGTACCCTCAATCAAGTCGCCACTGACCACGACCAGTTTAATGCCTTTATTCGTCAGTTCAGGTATACGAGATCGCAGAGCCTCTTCCCCCGCTTTTTTGCTTTGTGCCACTAGCTCGTAAATGGGAGTAACTGGCTTACGTCCATAAAAATGAGCCAGATGGCTGGTGATGAAAACTATGCGTCCACCTGCTTGCATCAGTGGTAACGATAGGTCAACAGCACGTACCTGGGCGGTAAGGTTGAGTTGCATTGCATAGTCGGCTGCTTTATCCTTCTCCATTCCACCACTTGCGTTGAGGATGAGGAGGTCAAGGCGTGTAAACTCGTTCTCTACGAGCTTCATCATCTCTCTCATTTCGCTCTCACTTGTGATGTCAGCCTGAGCAAGGAGGGCTTGACGACCAGTGGCACGTACTGCATCGGCAACTTCAATAGCACGTGAACCCTTACTGCGGTAGTTAATAACTACGTCAGCACCACGTTCTGCTAACATACACGCAACACTTGCGCCTATGCCTCGCGATGCTCCCGTCACCAGTGCTACCTGACCACAAAAATCACTCATTGCTTTCCTTTTGTTGAACTGTGATTTCTCAATTTTTCTTTTTTCAGACCAAACGGTCTTTTTTTTATTAAACGAAAAAGAAAGTCCACTTGGGTTAAATGCGTAATTGGCTTTCGATATAGTTAGTCAAATGATTGATTGCTCGTTCAAGATGAATCGAATCTCCATAAAGCTTGCTCATCATCATCGCCCCTTCCAGTGTTGCAATCAGGATAGTTGTAACTTCATCAGCATCAACTGTTGACCGAATTTCACCCTTTTCGATTCCTTTTTGGATAATTCGATAAAACAGTTTGCGCCAAGAGTTCATCGCCTGT
Source organism: Kalymmatonema gypsitolerans NIES-4073 (assembly GCF_002368435.1). Taxonomy (GTDB): domain Bacteria; phylum Cyanobacteriota; class Cyanobacteriia; order Cyanobacteriales; family Nostocaceae; genus Kalymmatonema; species Kalymmatonema gypsitolerans. Next base: position 5,578,525 of record NZ_AP018268.1, on the reverse strand, counting down.
TGAGCGCGTTGGCGCAAAGCAGGATGAGCATCATCACTCTCAATCGCAGTATTCAGCAGTGGACACCCCCCCTTAATAGGTGGATTATCAACGTAGCTACGAAATACACCAATAATTGCTTGCAGGCGCTCAATTGCATGACGCTTGCTGTGGATTGCGGCTAAATAATGCTGTCTAAGTTGGGCGATCGCAAAGTCAAAAGCCTGTAGCGCCAAATCATCTTTACTTTTAAAGTGATTATATATTCCTCCTTTTTGTAATCCCGTAACACGCATAATGTCAGAAATAGACGAGCCAGCATACCCCTGTTGATTAAACAGTTCCGCTGCTTGTTGGAGAATTTTCTCTTTTGTTTCTTCGCCTTTTGACATCTGCGCTTTTCCGACCAATTGGTCTGAATATATTTAACTGGATGTGTGGTTTTTAGTCAAGTTGTCGCGTTGCACATAGGCGGGTTCATGGGGACTGGGGACTAGGGACTGGGGATTGGCGACTGGGAACTGAGGAAGATGTTCTTACAGGATTTCGAGGGGGTTTGAATCCCCGTCTATAATCCTCCCAATACCCAATCCCTAATCCCTAATACCCAATCCCCAATCCCCAATCCCCAATCCCCTCGCGCCGATTCCTCCCCACTAAGATAGACGCGAGGAGGGGGTCTCCTCGGCGCAAGGAGATGAAAAACTAGATTTGTAGGATGTGGGGGCGGGTTGTCCTCACCTGTTCGCGCGTCCTTCTTATTTTCGGACAGGCGGTGCCCAGATTATGGAAACTCAAGTTAAGAACTTGTAGATCAAGTATGTAAACAACCGAAGCCAATGCTGCGGCAGTATTGTAACGCTGCACCCCTAGGTGAGACTTCTATGCAGAATATAACTGATTTATGTAATAAGCTCAGCAATCCAGGAAAACCAGGTGCTTATACTTTCACTGAAGTAGTCTATGCCGCACCAAACTTGGATTACAGCTCAAATCCGGATTTGAATCAATATCACGTATACCAGAACCCAACTGACGGATTTGCTACGCGACGGATTGATATATCGAACATTGCTGAATTGGGCTTTAGTATTGATTGGCCTTTTGATAATACTCAAGTTCCCATTAACGGACACATCAGAATACCTGTGGGAGATGGACCTTTCCCATTGGTCGTTTTTGCCCACGGGAACCACGACCCTCTAGAGAACTCAACACCAGGATATATTTATTTGTGCGAACTCTTGGCAGCTCATGGAATTATTGCCGCAACGATTGATGTTAACTTTATTAACGGCTTTAATTTTGGCGAAAACGATGCAAGAGCAATTGTCCATCTAGAACACCTTAAGCAATTTCAGCTTTGGAATGCACAGGCTGGACATCCCCTAGAAGGCAAAGTCGATATGTCGCGGGTGATGATTGTCGGTCATTCCCGTGGGGGAGAAGCAGTAGGACACGCCAGTCTTTTCAACTCAATGGAAAGCGTGCAATTTGACCCGGAATTAGCACCTGTTCCACTTGATGGTTCTCTCGGTTTAGGACCCTATGGTTTTGACATTCGTGCAGCCGTTGCGATCGCCCCTACGGACGGTCAATATGTGCCTGTAACCGGACCTACCAAAGTGCGGGACAACTACCTGATCATTCATGGTAGCCGTGATGGTGATGTCTTCACGTTTGAAGGCTATAAGACATATGACAGGTCACATACAGTTGACCTTGCTAACCCTACACAACCAGCACGAGGATTCAAATCGCTGTTGTGGATTCATGGTGCAAATCATAATTACTTTAACAGTGTATGGCAGCAAGAATCTACCAAAACAATTGAGCGTGAAGACCAGGAACAGATTGCTAAGGTTTATATTTCAGCCTTGGCGATGTCTGTACTTCAAGACAAACAAGAATTTCTGGAATTGTTAAGAAACTATGCCCTTGGCATTGAGGCTGGTTGGCTTCCAAACAATGTCAATCTGGTTTCACAATTTCAAGATTCTCATCGTTTGTTTGTGCAACATTTTGAGGAATCCCAAACCAGTCTTGAGGTATCAAAGCCAGTTGTAGGTACAGTCAAAACTTCAGAAATCAACGCGAAGAAGTTATCGTTTGAAGGACAGCAACCGACAGATCATCTTTACCAGGAGACTCAAGGTCTACGGTTAAGATGGACTGGTGGTGACGGTAGCTATCGCATCAAATTAGATCCCCAGACGTTAGATACTAAAGCGTTTAAATTCCTGGCGTTGCGAGTTGGGCAATCAACGGAACCAAATAATCAAATAGGAGAGGATCAGGACTTTACCATCGAGGTACACGACAAAGCCAAGGGAAGCTGTTTTCCTGCTAGTTCCATAAACAGGCTCATCTATCCAGATAAAGTTGCGTTGGGCTTTCCAAATGAAGGAGAGGAAGAAAGCACATTTTCTCGTACCGTCATGCAAACCCTCCGCATTCCCTTAAAGGGTCTTCAAGAGGATGGTATTGACATTAACAATCTGACACAAATTAAGCTGTCATTCAACATTGTTCCATCTGGAACTCTTTACCTCGATGAATTACAGCTAACAAATTGACAAAAGGAGCAAGATATGGTCAACATTACATATCCGGAAGTGGCAAATCTCCAAGTCATTGCTACTCAGCCCAAAGCAGCAGACTTGAGAAACATTGAGTTTATGCAAACGGCGGAAAACACCACATTAGACAGAGTGACATATATTGTCAAAATCAACCTGAGCAATAAACCGCCAATCACATCACGAGGATTTAGCATCTATCTAGATGACTACCGCATCAGCAAGTATTCAGAATTTCCAGGAGGTATTTATTTTAAGGTCTACAATCCGCGCTTTTTTGAAGAACATGCTGGCAAAAAGCTTCTGTTCTCAACTGCTGGCATGACTTTGCACGACTCAGGATATCAATTGCCTTCGGGTGCTGAAAATACCAGAAATTCATTCGTGGTTGATAACCTCAATGCATTACCGACACAGGAAGAAGTCCTGAGGCAATGAACCACTCCAACCCCTTCTAGGGGTTGGTTTCAGGCTAAACGCAGCAGATTTCTCTGCCACTGCGCCAACCTTTTAGACCTACTGTCTTATCTGAGTTGGTTTTTAGCCTTTGTCGCAGACACTCTCAAAGGGTCATCAAGACGACCTTGGACTTGGACGAGCCTTGTCACTTGAGCGTTTTTGGAACTCTGCCCATGCTGCACTGAGGATCGGTTCCGACCCCGGATACTGACGAAAAGCATCCTCCACAGACAGATAACCATCTTGATGAACAAACAACCCAAGGTATGCGCTGAAGAGGTCGCGGTGCATCACAATCCCAGTTTGGTCATAATGAATGCGTTCAGAAAGCTTTTTCTTGACGCGACTACCATCCAAGTGGGTTTGAGAACACGCGGTCTTTTGGGTTGAGTACTTATTTACCACGCCGCCAGCACTTTCAGCCTTGCGGAGTAGCTCTGATTGAAAAAAACCAGGCGACTTGGCGCTTATTGCTTTACCATAGCGCCTTTGCCATCCTTTAACGGATACGTCCTCCAAGTTAAGGTGTTTGCCGCCGTTCCTCAAAATATCGTTAGCTAAAGCACGATTTTGGCTCCGCGCATATGCAGTTTTGCGGCGTTCTAATTCACGTCGCTTGTGTAAAAGCCGACGATAATTTTTAGAATTATTCCAGTGTAGTTTTTTACCTCGTTTAATCTGACCTTTGCGTTTAACTTTGCGTCCCTTCTTCTTGCCTTTGAATACAATGTCGTTGGAGTTGAAATTGTCAGGATTGTTGATGCGTCGAGAACGGTCTTGGCTGCGCTGGATTACTTTAATTTCTTTCTCGAAGGTAGGAACCTTGTCCGCAAATGGCTTTAGTCCCGCTTTTTTAAAGCTAAAGTAGGCAACATTAGAGATGTTAAGGTCAATACTGACTTTTGCATCTAAGGGCTGAGTATTTTCTCTACCTTGATAGGGGATACCTTCACAAACAATTTGAACAAACCAGCGCGTTTTACCATTAAGCTCCCGCCTAATTATACGAGCATACTTCCATTTAGAGTCCCAGCCATGTTTTTGACATGGATCATCCCAATCGATGATTAACGGGCATCTGAGCTTACCCCACACAAACATCTGCATCTTTTTATCAACGCGAATACCTGTGCCGATTTGCTTACCTTCCATTGAGGAGAAGGAACGGTTATTTTTGAAGCGCACCTTCAATGCTCGTCCCGTAAGAATTTTATTGACTGCATTGAATACACGAGTTGCAATCTTTTGGATGGACTGACTATCAAGTTTTTCCCATATCCACTTAGACCGTTTTGCAACCAGTGTTGCATAGTCCTGTAGTTCAAACTCAGTAAAACGGTACGCCTTCTTAACCGCTTCAAATGCTTTAGCCCGTTCTGGGTTTTTAGTCGGTTTACCTTTTTTGGTTATTGTTTTGGGTAGCTTTTTAGCGTCCGCCCATGCCGAAGACTGCCGCACCATCTCTATTCGGATCAACGCTTCGTTTTGAACCGTGTTTAACAGTCTCAATCCAGCGTTAAAAGAAGCGTCAAGTTCTTTTTGTGCTTTGGAATCAACAATCGCGGGATATTCAACTACGAATGTAGGACGAAGTCCGTGCCGTAGGCTTGGCGTGATTTCTCTCGGCATGGTTTACTCACCTCCTGTGTTTATGTATTTGACTTATAGACATATGATATCTACATTGTGTTTATATGTCAATTGCATAGACACAAGAAATAAAAAAATGGGACAAGAATATAGACGCAAGAATACTTCCTGCACCTTAATCAACTATCACTTTATTTGGATTCCACGCAGACGCCGCAAAGTACTAGTGGGAGATGTGCGTGTCCGATGTGAAGAACTGATTAGAGACAAATGCAAACAATTGACTCTTGAGATCCTAGAACTGGCAATTGAGCCGGCTCACATCCATTTATTTGTCAATTGTCCGCCAGACATCGCCCCTCACCAAATCATGTTTAATATCAAAGGGTATTCTTCCCGGTTCCTCAGAAAAGAATTCCCTCATTTGCTTAAGATGCCTTCTATGTGGACTCGCAACTATTTTTGTAGTACTGCTGGAAACGTATCGAGTGAGACTATCAAAAAATACATCGCTGCTCAAGGAACAAGAGATTAACGGCAACTGAAGTTGCCTACGGTTTCATCCCACCCCGCCTATGACATAGCATCTTGAAATTTTTTTGAATTTCAAGATGCTATTGGTGGGCTTTCACCTTTAACCCCTGTAAGGTAAAACACATTCAAATTGCATACATATTTTCAGTTTTGTTTAGGCGCGGGCAAGTCATTGACGTAGATGACCTGTCCGGCTTTATATTTTCAAGTAGACGTTGAGTCCACTAAAAACCATCACTAAGTTAATAAGGCTCACTTAAGGAAATTTATCTGTTGAAGCAGGCACCGCTTAAGAGGTAGCAGGGATAGCAGGGGGAGAGAAAAAAGGTTTATTACCAAGCGTATTAATCTTTAAGCTACTGTATGTTGGGCAATAATCGGCTGAGCAAACTAAGCTTGAGAGACATTGATGAACATTACACCAGCAAAAATTACCGTCAGGGCGAGCGAATCTGACAATATGCTTTTAGAGCAGTACACATACACTTCAGGTTCTGTAGAACCGCTCCCCAGACATTCCCACATCGAATATCAATTTGGTCTCAGCTTTGATTGTCAAGGTGAATACTACTACCGGGGTGAGTTGCATCAGATACCTATTGGCAATTTTAGCATCATTCACTCTGGTGAAGTTCATTCACCTAGTGATAGAACATACCTACCAGCACCAGCCAAGTTTTGGATGATGCATATCAATCCGGATTTACTACAAACTGCAGCTGCGGAAATTGCTGAAAGACCCACAAGTTTACCCTTTTTTCCTACAGCGTTTCTCCAAGATGAAGAACTAACTGATTTGTTTGTACACTTGCACATTGCTTCAGAAAAAAATTTCTTCCAGCTTGAACAAGACACTGCTCTTTTGCTTTTGCTGACTCATTTAATTGTACGTTATGCCCAAGATTATCCGTCGATGCGTCCGCTTAAATCAGTGCGTCCAGCCATTATGGATGTCTGTGATTTTCTGCAAGATCACTATGCTCGTAACGTGTCTTTGGATGAACTGGCAAAGGTTGCAGGATTAAGCCGTTTTTATCTATGTCGGGCATTTAGCAAGGAAATGGGGATGACTCCACACGTTTACCAAATGCAAGTCCGTATTGCCTATGCGAAAAGGCTGCTTGCGAAAGGTATGGCGATCACTGAAGTTGCATTCAAAACGGGTTTCTACGACCAGAGTCATTTCGGCTGGCATTTCAAGCGCCTAGTTGGCGTTACACCAGGTAATTATCTGGGCAAGAGCAATAATTTCCTAGACAGACTTAGTTAAGTATGAAATATCTTTTTTTAGATTTTCTCCAAATTCTCAAGACAAAACAGCATGAGTAAGAAGAAATACCCTAGGAAGACAAACCCCATAACACGGCGCAGGCTGCTTGTTAGTGGCAGTACCGTGGCTGGACTAGCAGCAGTTGGTAGCAATAGCTTGAGTCAGCTATCAGCACAGCAACCTCAAACAAACAACCAGAATCAAAAGGCTGCAATGGGCAGACTCCAAGGACAAATTGCCTTTATCACGGGTGCAGCGCGAGGAATTGGACGCGCTTGTGCAGTGGCGTTGGCAAAAGAAGGATCTGATATTGCTCTAGTAGACATTGCAGCAGACATTCCTAGCACTGGCTACAAACTCGGCAGTGAATCGGATTTGATGGAAACAAAGCGGCTGGTTGAGGCAGAAGGGCGTAGGGCGATCGCCATCCAAGCCGATGTTCGTAATCTTCAACAATTGCGTTCTGCAGTTGCTAACACAATCCAAACGTTTGGCAAAATTGACATTGCCGTTCCCAATGCAGGCATCTTGACGATGGGAAACCTTGTTGACATGAACGAAGCTGCCTGGAATGATGTCATTGATGTTAATCTCACGGGTGTGGCGTATACCATGATGGCGGTACTGCCGCATATGCGCGATCGCAAATATGGACGAATCATTGTCACCGTCTCATGCAACAGTCGGTGGGGAGCGCCTGGTTCTCCTAGCTACAACGCCTCCAAATGGGGAGCATTGGGTTTAGTCAAGTCAGTAGCTTCTGAAGTGGCAAAAGATGGAATCACCGTCAACTGCGTCAATCCAACTGGAGTCGCTACCCCAATGTCACTACAGCCAAAGTATCGTGACCAGTTCTCCAAATTTCTGAGGACACAGTTCAACGCTCAGGATCGCGATTTTCTTAAACCTGAAGAGGTTGCAGCGGCTATGATTTTCTTCGCAATGCCAGAAGCTTCTACGATTACTGGAGAAGCATTGGATATTGCTGCTGGAGCAAATACACGCTGGAGTGGTTAACGCCCTCAATGTCAAAATCCTACGAGGATAAATGGCAAGCGCCAATGGGTGGCGAGTCCGTAAGATGAAAATGACAGCTACCTGGGAACAGGGCGATTGCCCAAGGGGCATCCCGAGAGCCAATCGCCAACTTCTTTCGATGGCGTCAAATAGAGGAAAAAAATAATGTCTACTCAACAAAATCGCAAAGAATTTTTGAAGTTCACTTCTATTGCAGGTTTCTCGTTTCTTATGGGTAGTCAAAACTTATTTGAGCAGAAAACTGCAAAAGCAGCGCCGAATGCCACCCAAGACCATCCCAATGTGGCAATTATCAAGCGTTACTACGACGCCTACGGTAAAGGGGATATAGCAACTGTCCGAGAAATTTTTGCTCCCAATATTGTTTGGCGAATACCCGGACATCACCCTTTAGCAGGTGAGAAACGCGGAGTCGATGAAGTTCTCGCGTTTTTTCAACAGTTGGGAAAAGCAAAGTTTAAGGCGGAAGTATTGTTTTTAGGGGGCAATGATAACTACGTGGTTGATATCCATCGTGGATGGAGCAATTTAGGAAAGGATGACATTGATGAGCTTTGGGGATTTCTGTTTCGTATTCAGAATGGTCGAATTGTGGAAGCGGTCAATTTCCCTGGCAATCAACATGCAGCAGATGCTTTCTTTTGGCGAGTGTATCAATTAAAGCCGATTCCGCAACGACTGGCTTGATAATATATTAAAGAAACAAGCATACCGAAAATGGTTATGCAAACGTTTGCAGACAGTTTTTTCCAAGAAGCCAAAACAGTCGAAGCATCTAGTGCTTCGGCTTGTTACTTCCCCCTTGATAACGGACGGTACGAGGTTAAACCTGGTTTTATTCCTTTCGGCTCATGCTTGGGTAACGGTGAGGCGGACAAGCAGGTATTTCAAATTGATGGGAATTTCGCTCACTACCGTCAAGTTAAGCTGTTGGCTCGTGGTGAAAGGTTGAGCAAGTACTACCAGACGTGCAATTATTCTCATAGTGTAGCAGGTGCGTTGACGCGGAGCGGCTTGCCGTCAGGCATCGCCCGCCTAATTATCGATCGCCTCACCCAAGAACACCCCCAATACTTTCACAGCCAACAGCTAGCCAACGGCGACTTAGCATTTCACTGTCAGCTTACTGGAGAAATCCTCTACTTAGATGCAAACTACGAGTTACGACAAGTCGAGACTCAGGCTAACCAAGTCTTTCCACCTTACGCGTCCACTCTTGATGCAATAGCCGCCCAGGTACAGGAAGACATAACAGTCATTTGCCGTTGTGATGATGGTAGCAACTGGCTGAGTGCTGTTCATCTGTGCTACCCCAACCATTGGTCAGCCGAGGAGAAAGTTGGTAAAGACTTTACCACAATCCATGCACCTGTGGCTGGTATGGATAAAATCAATCGACGGGCGAGTGCAATTGTCAACACGATGATTGTGCGCGAACCAATGGTGCGCTTTGCCTGGGGTTTGAGTACCGATACCCGCCTAAACCATCACCCAGAACCACCTGCAAATGTATCAATTAACGAGTGGCTAGGCAGACAATTTGACCGGGACAACCCCCGGCTATTCCTCAGAATTGAGCGACAGGTCATTTGGGGATTGCCAGAATACGAAGCAGCGCTGTTCACTATCCGCACCTATTTTCGGGATTGTACAGAGATAAAAAAAGACACAGTATTGCGGTCTAAGCTATCTGCTGGTCTTCAGTCTATGACACCGGAGTCTTTGGTATACAAAGGCTTGCAGGAGAGTCGAGACAAAATTCTGGCATGGCTAGAGGAAGTTTAAGGTATCAAATACGTTTGGTTAAACTTAGAGAAAATACAGAGGAGGAAGTTATGTATGCCATTGAGTCGAATATGTTTGAGCATATGTCTTACTTCCAACTTCGTCTATCCACAATGAAAGTTATTGACGCACCTGATTTGTTAATCATCAATTCAGAGTTGCCATCTGATACCTTCAACTTTGTGTGTCGCGCCAAATTTCAAGAATCAGACGTTGATTCTCGCATCAAGAGTGCGATTGCGCCAAGCGCAAGCCCGAAGGGCATCGCCTGCCTATTTCCAATCGCGACAACTGCCTATGGCATGGTGGATAAGTCCCAGTTCGCAACCCGATAACCTGGCTGAACGTTTAGCAGCACATGGGTTAAAACATACTGAAGAAGAGCTTGGCATGGCATTAGACTTAAACAAACTGCCGCAAAATGAGTCACTATCCACAGGCTTAATGATTCGCCGAGTCACGAATGCTGATGAACTTGACGATTATGCGGGTGTAATTGCTGCAAATTGGAGTCCACCAGATACTTCTGTGGTTAAGTTCTATCGACAAGCAGCAGAAATCGCATTCCGTCCTGAAAGTCCCATTCGCTTTTATATTGGCTATTTCAAAGGTGAACCAGTAGCCACAAGTGAACTGTTTTTGGCTGGTGGTGTCGCTGGCATCTACAATGTAGCAACGCTGGAAAAATTTAGTTTCTTAGTCGCTTTTTCTGCTTCATCTGCCGTCAAGCCTAAGCCATTACTTGCCAAAGGACGTTCCCGATTTAGTTATCGAAGTAGTTGTTACTAGTGGCAGCATAAGCAAGCTAGAAACTTATCAACGCTTAGCAGTTTCAGAAGTTTGGTTTTGGCAGCGCGACACACTTAAGCTTTTCTATCTGCGAGACGGTTCTCACTCAGGACAAGCAAACGTTTTTACTGATACTTACGGATATGAAGAAATAACTAGAAGCGAAGTTTTGCCACAGTTGGACATTGCAATGCTTGTAAGGTGCGTTTTAATTCCAGACTCAGTTCAAGCAGGCAACGAATTTTACGAAAACATATGATGAACGCTTAGAGGAATTAAAAACAGAAGGGGTGCGATCTGCTAAATTGATTGTTGAAGTCGGTTACCAGCAACTGTCTAAATACTTTTTCAAAAAAAAACCAGGATTCCAGCTTCTTTGTCGTGGTCTTTTTGGCTGTGTAGGTGTTTCTAGCGGTTGATAAATCACCATGATTTCTACTTCTTTATCTGTTATTTCTACTGGAATATCTAAATGTAAAATCCCATCTGCACCAACACGTTTTTTTAATTTAATACTCTGCATTACTGTTTATCCTTTAGACATTGCTCGCTTAATATCGACAATCAAACATTAATCAAAAATAGAAATTATTTTAATACTAGATACTCTAAACATAGGCTTTGTTTTTTTCTCAGTTGTCACAAATTCCTCTGCACTAACTGACAATGCCGCAGCTACATCAAGCGCGTCCATAGCTGCTAAACCATACTGAGCAGCAATTTGGTAAGCCTCTTGTATTACTTTTTCTATATCGTTAGCCCAGTAAGTAACAGCATCAAAGAATGATTCGTAAAATTCAGCTTCTGCCGTTTTTCGATTGTAAATTGCTTTAGGTATTACCTCCATTTTGATGAATTCACTCGAAGCAAATTCGCGGCTTGAATCTGCTAAAATTTCCAAAGCTTTCTCTGAATCTTCTCCCACACCACGCGCCGCAGTTACTAGCACTCCAGAATCAATAAAAGTTATCTTCATGCGTCAGTTTCCTGTAATCCTCCACGACGGCTAGCAATTTCTTTTTCTATTTCATCTCGACTTAATAAAGGTTCACCCGAAGCAACAATTCTAGAGCGAATCTGCCGTAGACGTTCTCCCAAGGGAGTTTTATTTGCAGAGTTTTTAACGTAAAGAAATTCAACAAAATCTAAAACTTCCTCTTGTTTGTCTTGTGGAAGGGAACGCCATTTTGTTAATAATTCTTGTTCTGCACTCATCTTTACTACCTACCTCGGATAATTTAGTAAAGTCAATACTTATCATTATGCAGTTCGTAGCGTACCCCAGAGTTTTCGGGATACCAAGCAATGAATTTGTCAAAGGTAACTATTTTTGGTAAGGCTTGCGTCATAAAATCTATATTCTTGTTTGGGTTTGGGTTTGCTTTTATTCTATTCGTGAAACTTCATCCGCTTCCGCCTCACCCTCAAGCAACGCTGTTAGCGCCTCCATCTCTTCCATCGCGGTTTGCAGTTTTGTCATAATCGCAGTTGCGCCTTTGGATCTGAAGGATGCTTATTAACCGCCGAATCGAACAATGCCCAGAAGCGACGGTTGCGCTCCTCAAGATATGCCACCACCAGGTCATCTTTCGATGGAAAATAACCGTAAAGGGGGTAAAAGTAGCCTAGGCGCATTTTGCCGCCATGCATCGTCTGAAAATATTACTCAGACAAGGCTTTAGAAAAAAACTAACTTTTACCTAAAAATTCGGATTTGGCAGATTCAGATTCATTACTTTTAGCCGTACCATTTGAACCCCTCTAATTTTTATAGCCTGAACCCCTTGTGGTTACGTTCAAAAACGCTGTGCCAAATAACTTAACGTGAGTTCGTCGAACTCACAAAATCTTAAGGCGGGGCGTAGCCCATCGCCCTTTGGGTAGCTCCTCAGCATCGCCTTTACGAGAGTTAGGAATATAGCAATTTTGGCAGCAAGAACCCATAATTACGCTGAGGCGATCGCGTCAACTGGTGTGGAAGTCGTTAGCACCAACTGCGAAACTGACGGGAGCAAAGCATTGTTAAGGAATATTGGCTTAAATAAGTCGGGAATCTTGTTTTTGTATTTGGGGAAATAAGCTAACTTGAGAAAAGTCTTTATATGAAATGCTTCCAAAGCTTGGAGATTTTTAGAATGAAATGGACACTTGAAGAAGCCCAAAAACAGCTAGCCTCAGTAATTAATGCGACAAGTCTTGAACCTCAGCTAATCTATACCGAAGAGGAATTAGTAGCTGCAATTGTAGACCCTGAGCTTTTTAAAGAATTTTTAAACTGGCGACAAAAAGCTGCGAAAACATCTCTAGCTCAAGTCTTTCAAGAACTTCAGCAGTTATGTACCGAAGAAAATTATAGCTTAGAGATACCACTACGAAGCGACCGCGACAATCCTTTTACTGAAGATGAGGATGAATAATCTTTGTGACACTAATATCATTAGTGAATTAACTCGACCGATTCCGAATCCAGGGGTGATAGCATGGAGCGGTACTGTAACATCTATTAACTTAAGTGTTATTACAATTGAGGAAATTTATTATGGTTTAACAGCGAAGCCTAATGCTAGAATTCAAAACTGGTTTGAAAACTTTCTTACAACTCACTGTCAAATTTTCCCTATAACCTCAGAAATTGCAAAGTGTTCGGGTGAATTGAGAGGCTTTTTGAGGACTCAAGGTAAACCGCGCTCTCAAGCTGATATAATTATTGCAGCAACAGCTAAAATACATTCTTTAACCCTTGTTACTAGAAATATTAAGGATTTTGAGGGTTGTGGTATATCTACATTGAATCCATTTATTTGAATATTTATCCTATATCAAGGGTGCGATCGCCTTTACCAGAGCTATGAATATTATGGGTGCGATCGCCTGCTTTGTTGCTCGCCATGAGATGCTGTACAAGCAGTTTACCTATCAAGGGCAGCAAGTTTTGAAGTCTATTGAAGGACACACAGGTACTATCTTTATGGACAAAGCCTTGGTTTAGAGAAAGTGTAGTTTAATAGATTTGAGGTGATTTCTCTTGGGAATATCATTCGATGCCTATGCAGTCTGTCAGCACCCAACCTTCTTCGTTACACCTAAAAGCCGAATGGGACGGCATTACTGTTGAGTATGGTTGCTTAAGTGCGATCGGTCAATTTGATTTTGCCATGCCCAAGCACGCCATCAGCGTTGCCTTTGCGCCTCACGATCGCGTCACTTGGTCGGTTGATGGAGGTACGACGCAAACAACTGCTTTGCCAGCAGGAAGTGTATTCATATACTCCAGCCGAAATTTTGTTTGGCATCAGCGAGAGCGAGAGAGTGAATACATTAACATGATGCTCGATCCCCAAGTTCTCAACCAAGTAGCATCGGAAAACGGTTTGTCTACTCCGGTAAAAATTGAACACCGCGTTATTTTTCCAGACCCTACCATTCTGCACATAGCACAATTGTTCAAGTCAGAAGTCAACAGCGGTGGGTTAGCTGGAAAACTCTACACCGAATCTCTCAGGAATTTATTAGCTGTTCATTTGCTGCGAAACTACACTGGGGCAGTAGAAAAGCCTAAGCTGGATGAGTCACCACTAGATGCCCTCAAACTGAATCAAGTTAAAGATTTTATTGAAGAACGGCTGGCGGAAGATTTAAGCATTGCTGACATGGCTGCTGTTGTGCATATGAGTCAGTTTCACTTCGCCCGTGCTTTCAAAACTGCCACAGGTCAATCTCCCCATCGCTATCTCACCCAACGGCGGATGGAACAAGCAAAGGTGCTGCTGTCTGTGACACGGCTTTCTGTTGCTGAAGTCGCTTATCGAGTCGGTTTTTACAATACAAGCCACTTCACCGCACAGTTCCGCAAAGCGACTGGGACAACACCAAAAGCTTACCGAGACACTTATTGATAGACCTCTCCCCTAGCGTAGCAGTTTGGGTGCGAGCTTGCGCTTGTGCATTTTATTACTGGCAAGTGCCTGAGCGATCGCTACTTTGATTCTAGCGATCGCCCGTTGGGCAGGCACTCTGTGCCATCGCCTTGGCAGCACCGTAGGCGATTGCGCTCCGCGCAGTGCCCTGAGTCCCGGAGGGACACGCTGCGCGAACGGAAACGGGCCATCGCCGCAGGCGGGCACTCCGTGCCATCGCCGCAGGCGGGCACTCCGTGCCATCGCGCAAAGCGCAGTGCATAAAGGCAATCGCACTCCGCGCACTGCCCCGAATCGCAACCTTTCCAGTATTCAGACAGCCCAATTGCGATTTGGAGAAGTGGTTTGGGCTTATCGCAAGAAAAAATATTTGAGTCGAATCCGGAATCCTGGAATCTGGTTTTGTAGCTTGGTATGTCACTAAAAAACAGTGACGCCTCCGAGCTAATCGATGATTTAATTTATTAACTTTTAAAATCACTATAACTAACCAAACCACACTGTTTTCCAGCAGTGTGGTCTTTTGACACTCCCCGCTCTAAAGAGACGGGGATTCTTGGTTCGTTGACTCGCCGTTAGACGACAGGTTTGCACCAATCGCCCAAGAGGGCAAATCTCCCCAAGCGTAAGTTCCCGTGTGCCCCACGGTACGTAGACCCCGTGTCAGGATGTTGATGGCTGCGTTTACGTCCCTATCCTCCACAAATCCACAATGTGGACAGACATGAGTCCTGGTAGATAGAGATTTCTTCACCTTCTGGCCACAGTTAGAGCAATTCTGGCTTGTGTTATGGGGAGGAACAGCGACTGTTACCGAACCATATTTGTGACCAAGATATTCTAACCATGACCGGAAAGTTGACCAACCAGCATCAGATATTGACTTAGCCAGATGACGATTACGTACCAAGCCCTTCACATTTAAATCTTCATAGGCTACCAAATCGTTAGATTGGATGACGGAATATGCAACACGCTTACAATATTCTTTTCGTTGCCTACTTACTCTTAAATGCTTACGGGCATATCGTATCTTCGCTTTGTGGTAGTTGGTTGATTGTGGTTGTTGAGCCTTCTTCTTTTTGGGGTCGTACTTCTTGGATTTTTTGCGATTAGCACGATTTAATTGCTTAAGAGATTTACGGTAAAACTGGGGAGATTGCTCCACATTGCCTTTATCATCAGCAATGAAGTACTTCAGTCCCAAGTCAATGCCAACTACTTGACCTGTTGGCACCTTTTCAACCTTGAGGTCAATATCAACAGCAAATTGAGCGTAGTACCCGTCAGCACGACGTACTAACCGGACACGCTTAATCTGCTTGATGTCATAGTAATTAAGGTCATAGGTTCCTTTTAATTTCAAGGTTCCTATCTCTTTTTTGTCTGAAAAGGTTATGGCTTTTCGAGTAGTAGAGAGTTTCCATCCTGACGTTTTGTATTCAACAGAACGACAATGTCTTTTAAATTGTGGGAACCCTTTTTTCCCTTTAACCTTCTTTTTGCAATTATCGTAGAATCGCGCTATTGCACTCCAAGCTCGCTCCGCCGCAGATTGACGAGCCATTGAGTTAAGTTCATCCGCAAAGGGGAACTCGGCAGCAAGGACTGCACAATGTTTATTCAAGTCATATCTATTCAAACTAGTACCCTTGTTATCCATCCAGAAGCGTAAACACTTGTTCTGAATGAATTGACTAGTACGGATAGCATCGTCTATTGCCCTATACTGCCTGTCTTTTCCCTTGACTTTGAACTCGTAAATTATCATTTTGGCTCGACCTAACCAACGTTTTCTTTATGTTAGCACCTTTCACATAAAGCCGTCCTAAAAGGACGGGGTTTTAGACCCAAATTTTTGATAATGTGCATTTTTTATTCAATCCACAAGTACTGCGGTACAGACACCATCCTTTATCATTAAGTGCATAAGCAATGAGTGCTTGCACTTATACAAGAGAGTCTGTGTCATGCGAGGTCATAACTCTTGAACACCTTAAGTTTCTCATGAGTGATAATCCCAGTCCAAACCGAAAAATCCTGCTGATGTCAGCAAATCCCTCTGGGACAAACCCATTGCGTCTGGATAAGGAGATGCGCGAAATTAAGGAGGGGTTAAGACGGGCACATATGCGCTCTAGCTTTTCAATAAATAGGGCAGAAGCAGTACGCTACAGAGATATACACAGAGCTATTCTGGAATACGAACCGCACATCATTCACTTTTCTGGACACGGTTCTTCTGAAGATGGTTTGGTATTTGAAGATGAAGCGGGTCAAATCAAGCTCGTTGATGCAGAAGCATTGGCAGGATTGTTTCAACTGTTCGCTGACCAAGTTGAGTGTGTTGTCCTTAATGCTTGTTATTCAGAGTATCAGGCAAGAGCGATCGCACAACACATTCATTATGTCGTAGGCATGAGTCAGGCAATCCAAGATAGAGCAGCCATTGAATTTGCTGTGGGTTTTTATGATGCACTCGGAGCAGATAAGAGTTATGAGTTTGCTTATAAACTAGGTTGTAGTCTCATTCAGGTAGCAGGGATTCCACAACAGCTCATCCCTCAACTTATGACTCAGAATAATTTACAATCCCAACGTTCAAAAGAAACACTACCTGGTAATTATACACCAGAACCAGATAAAATCATATATATTGAACGACCGCCCATTGAGGAGAAAAGCTTTGGTGCGATTGTACAACCAGGGGCGCTGATTCGCCTGAAAGCACCCCAGAGAATGGGAAAAACTTTACTATTGGAGAAAGCACTCAACTATGCGAGAGAACAGGGTTATCAAACAGCTAAATTAGATTTGAAACAAGCTGATACTGATACCTTAACTAGCTTAAAAACCTTCTTGCAGTGGTTATGCGTTGATGTTTCTGACAGTTTAGAACTTCAACCCAAAGTGGACGAATACTGGCAAGATATCTACGGACTGAATAAAAACTGTACTCGTTACTTTCAAAAGTATTTACTCTCAGATAT
This sequence comes from Kalymmatonema gypsitolerans NIES-4073, assembly GCF_002368435.1. Lineage (GTDB taxonomy): Bacteria > Cyanobacteriota > Cyanobacteriia > Cyanobacteriales > Nostocaceae > Kalymmatonema > Kalymmatonema gypsitolerans. The sequence goes on along the minus strand of NZ_AP018268.1, from coordinate 5,561,595 downwards.
CAAAACGCCTCTGGTCTTTGCTATAGATAATTTTGAACGGTTGTTTGAATATCCTGATATTTTCTCTTCATTTTGCTTACTTCTGCGGAGTTGGTATGAAACAGCGAAACAAGGAGACAAAGTTGGTAATATTTGGAAGAAACTGCGGTTAGTTGTGGTTCATTCCACCGAAGTTTATCCATCTTTGGATACCAATCATTCACCGTTTAATGTTGGATTAGCGATAGAGTTACCTGAGTTTAACCTTTCTCAGGTCATAACTCTTGCCAACCAGTATGAATTAGATGGACAGTTGGGAGAAAATGGATTTCGTCAGTTGATGCAGTTGGTAGGAGGACACCCATATCTCATACAGCAGGCTTTAGCCAACCTCAAGAGTCAGCAAATCACTCTAGAACAACTTTTAAGCCTTGCGCCGACGGAACAGGGAATTTTTAGCGACCATCTGCGACAGCAACTATGGAATTTACAACACAATCCTCAGTTAGAATCAGCTTATAAAAAAGTGGTGATGGCAGATGAACCTATGAGACTTGATGCGGAAGTTGGGTTTAAACTGCACAGCTTGGGGTTAGTGAAACTCTCTGGTAATGATTGCGTTCCCAGTTGCGATTTATATCGTCAGTACTTCTTAGTGCGTTTGGGACAGTAAACAGTGAACAGTAAACAGTGACCAGTTATCAATAAGCTATGAACAATTTGGTATATGAGAAAGCAATACGGTTCGGATAAGATCCCCCCGCCTAACGGCGACCCCCTTAAAAAGGGGGTAAAGAAGGAAAATAGCCCCCCAATTTATCGGGGGGTTGGGGGGATCTTCGCACGATAAACAAGCTAACTGATAACTAGTAACTGCTAACTGGTAACTGGTCACTGATAACTGGTAACTGATAATGTACATTTTTTCTGGAAGTTTACCCGAAGAAGCCACCACTTATGTGACGCGAGAAGCTGATGGCGAATTGTATGAAGGACTCAAGGCGGGTAAATTTTGTTATGTGCTGAACTCCAGACAAAGTGGAAAGTCCAGTTTGCGAGTCCGAACCATGCGCCGATTACGAGAGTCTGGCGTCGAATGTGCAGCTATTGACCTTTCTGCTGGAGGTATTCAGAATGTCCCACCAGAACAATGGTATGCAGATTTGATTGATACGCTCATTGAGAGTTTTGGATTGGATGTAGATTTTGGGGATTGGTGGTCACAAAATCAGTTAAATTCGCTTGTCACGCGATTTCGGAAGTTTCTTGAAGAGATACTGCTTGCTGAGATTAAAGAAAATATTGTCATTTTTATTGATGAGATTGATAGTGTTCTCAGCCTCAATTTCCCCACAGACGACTTCTTTGCATTTATCCGTGCCTGTTACAATCAGCGTGTTGATAATCCTGAATATAATCGCCTCACTTTTTGTTTGTTGGGGGTAGCCTCGCCGAGTAATTTAATTCAAGATAAGCAACGCACCCCATTTAATATTGGGAAAGCTATCTCTCTCAAAGGATTTCAACTGGACGAAGTTGAACCGTTAGAGAAGGGGTTGCACGGAAGGTATTCTGATTCTCAAGCAGTGATGAAAGAAATCTTACACTGGACGGGAGGACAACCGTTTCTGACGCAAAAGCTGTGTCAGTTTATGGTGGAATCAGAAAGAGATAATCCCCGTACTGTTGAACAGGTTGTGCGATCGCGCCTAATCGAAAATTGGGAATCCCAAGATGAACCCGAACATTTCAGGACTATTCGAGATAGGATTCTCAGGGATGAACAACGCGCATCTTATTTGTTGGAATTGTATCAGCAAATCCGGCAGACGGAGGAGCAATCTGAGATTACAGCAGATGATACTCAAGAGCAAAGCGAACTACAGCTTTCAGGATTAGTCGTTAGACAACAAAATAAGTTAAGAGTTTATAACCCAATTTATAAAGAGATTTTCGAGCAGAATTGGATTGAAACTCAGTTAAGAAATTTACGCCCCTATTCAGAGAATTTTAAGTTTTGGGTAGCTTCTGGGGGTAGCGATGACTCCCGACTGTTGAGGGGAAAAGCGTTACAGGGTGCATTGGAATGGTCGAGAGATAAGAGTTTAAGTTATCAGGATAGGCAGTTTTTAGCAGCGAGTCAAGCGAAGGAACGAGAAGAGGAAATAGCTGCATTGGAAAAAGAAGCTGCATTGGAACGTGAGAGGAAGGATAGGGAAGCCACAGAAAAAAGGAATCAGGTACTGACAGAAGCTAATCAACAGGCTAAAAAGCGAATTCGCTATGGAACTGTTGTTTTATTTCTGACTATATTGGGAGCAATAATTTCAGTCACAGAAGCTAAAAATAAACTTCAAGAAACATACACATATGTTGCCTAGCCAGAACAGCTAATAGAATTGAAGGAAAAATTAACAGGTAAGGGTTTGGATAAGAAAGCTATTGAAATCTCAGAAAAAGCAAATATTAAAATCAAAGATCCTCAACTTGAACAAGTCCACCTACATGCTTCTAAATCATTAGCTTATCAATCTCTCAACGATTGGAAATTAGCAGAAGAATCTATCAACCAGAGTACGAACTTTTTCAGGGTATTGAAGTTTAATAAGAGCAAAAAAGAGCAATCAGAATCAAACAGTGAATTCTTGCAGACAGAGATATTTGTCTTGACAGTCCAAGGCAATTTGTTTAGGGAACGAAACCAGACTCTATTAGCAATAGAAGCTTACCAAAAAGCGTTTAATTTACTTCAATCAAACAGCAACCAACTTAATCCTTTTAAGAAACAACCTCAAATTATCAATACAACCACTGTGGAAAGAGTGCATCGCGGATATTTAGAGTTGCTTACTACCAACTCTACTCAAGGCAACGATTTTTTGAGTAAAGTTAGAGAATCTTTAAAAGAGCATTATATTGCTGAACTAGATAATCTACTGGAAAACAAGAAGTGGGAAGCAGCTGACAGGCTAACATTAAAGCTCATGCTTTATATTGCTAAGAGAGAAAAAGAAGGTTACTTGGATGCAGAAGATATAAAAACATTTTCCTGCCCAGACCTGAGAAGAATTGATGCTAATTGGAAGAATCATTCGGATGGACACTTTGGTTTTGGAGTGCAAAAGAAAATTTGGCTCTTCACGGGTAACCGACAGGAATACAATGAGGAGGCGTATGGTAAATTTTTATCGCGGTTGCGATGGAATGAGTGGGACTATGACATGATCATACGAGAAGTAGAAAAAGACTACTCTAAAGCCCCAGTGGGGATATTACCTTACTACTACCTCTTGAGATACGACTACCTCGGAGATACCTTACCTCACCGGCAGATTACGTACCGATACCTGCGACTTAAGGTACAACGGGACTTTAGTAACTTACCTCCCCAAGAGACGTATATTTGGATGCGACTAGGTAAGGTACTAGCAGATACTGACGGGGCGGGTTGGGGTTCTTACCCGTATTCTCGCGCACGTGTCTGCCAACTGTAAACAATATTTACATTTCACCGATTTCGATACCTGGCACCAAATCAGTTATAGTTATCAGTTATTATCAGTTATCAGTTACCAGTTACTAGTCGTCAGCTTTTTGTTCACTGTTCACTGCTTACTGTTTACTGTTCACTGTTCACTGTTAAAACAACTGTGCAGCAAACTCAGGGGTCATAACAATTAGCCATCACAAATTTTTCTGCAACTTCTTGGACTTCTGTGGTTAAAGGTTCCCATTCTGCCCAAGGTAATCGCAATTGTCCCGGTGATATCTTTTTCTTCTTACCCTTAATGACTTTGGGTAGCAGTTTACTTCCCCAGTGATAGCTTTTCTCTTGTTTTGGCTGTGGTCGATATTTCTTACAAAATCCCCGATATTTCGTTGCACATTCTTCCAGTGATTTACCCGACGATAAAAATGCTGGATGCCATCCCCTATCGGGAAGTCAAAAGTCAAAAGTCAAAAGTCAAAAATTTATTTATTCAACTTTTCTTTAGTCGTTACTATTGATTTAGCAATAATTTTAATCAATTGTTCGCATTCATCTAAAAGATTATCTATTTGTGACTCAGATATTATTTCTGACTTAATTAATAGCTTTAGCCAATATCTTGTCTCTTTTGCCTCTTTTAAGGCTATCGATTGCTTGCTGATAAAATCTTTATCACTTTCAGCCGAACGAGATTCTTCAATATTTGCACCTATTGATGTTCCTGCTCTGAATAATTGATTGGCTAATAATCTTGGTGTTCCATTTTGTTTATCTAGATAAGAACAAAGTTTGGTTATTCTAACAGCAAATTCAAATGTTCTATCAGAAATTGGTATATAATTACTCATGCTCAAAACTAAAATTAGGGAGCACAATCATAACATAGCAGCTATTTTAAAATACTTATTTTTGACTTTTGACTTTTGACTTTTGACTTCCCCAAAGGGGCGTTGCTCATAATGCACAATGCATAGAGCTTAAACCTAAACTTTTCTAAAGCTTTTTTGATAGCGTAGAGAAACACCTCTCGGCATTCAGTACGACTCAACTTAAACTCTCGGTTATTGCAACGTGTGGTGATGTGATAGCAATAATTTGATTGTATTTGACGAGGTTTACGGGGCATTAGGAATTTTTTTGGATTATTGAGTATTAGCTCTAACATGTCGTCAAGAGCGTTAATCCTCCTTTCGGTTCCAATCAATAAGATAAGGATGTAATTTAATTTGCAGCCGCTACTTACACAACTTAGACTTCATGCGCCAGATATAAAAGCTGTTTGACTCCTGACTTCCGTCGGCTGATGTTCTCTTAAGCCTGACTCCTGACTCCTCAATTCTGCTGTATCATCGCCATTGAGGATTTTGTCATCTACCAAGCGCTCGACACTCACGCCACCATCTACCATCAGCAAAAGCGCTTCAGAAATGATTGTTTGAGGGAGTTTCCCAGTTTCTTTGACCAATTCCTCCAATACAACTCCCGCCTCTTGGTCATAACTTTTGCCGCTCTCCCAATACCGTCGCCCATTCTTATCCAGTTTCCAGACACTTACCTCTTCTTCTTCCGCCAAAAGTTCGCGCTCCATTTTCCGCATCAGCTTCGCGTCGTCCATCTTGGCTTGCACCGCCTCTTGAGTCACCTTATCACCAGTAGCCGTAAAGTAATCTCGTACAGGCTCCATCATCGGTGTGACTAACTGAAGCGCCATGATAGTCCCAACCTGCCATAACACCAATGGCAACCGGACAAGCTTTATCCGTTTATTCGCGTCGCGTTCTGTAATACCGTTTTCTTGCAAATACTCTTGCCACTTGCGCTTGTTCTGACCACACTCTTGCTTCTTATCCGCCAATTGCTGTGCTATCTGCCGACTTGCATCCGCCTCTCTCTTAAGCAGTTCCTGAATTGTAGGATTTTTTTGTAAATTTTCTTCAGAAGCGATCGCAGTTGAGTCAAGATTTGTTATCATGGCTTTAAGTTAAATAAATGGACTAAACAAAAGCGCTCAAGTTTGCAAGACAGCGGGCGCTTTTGTTTTTTATATTTTACCATGCTTTTTTAATTAAAAAGCACAATAAATATAAATTTCTATCCTATTTTCTAGGTTTATTTTTATTACAAAACCCCCCATATTTAGCTGCACATTCTTAGCGCGTGATTTCCCCAACTTCAAAACAAAACAGCTGGATACTACCAGCCTGGCATAACATCAATAGCAACAAGACTTGCTTTATCGTTTATTTGCGTCGCTTTCTGTCAAATCCTTTTCCAAATCCTTTTGTCACTTGCGGTTCTTCTTGCTTCTTTCGGGCTAATTCCTCTGCTATCTGCTCCTTTACAAGTGTCTCCAGTTTAATCAGTTCCTGGATTGAAAGATTTTTTAGAAGATTATTCCTGTGAATGCGCTGAATCTCGGAAAAATTTGATTTCATAATTTTAGTTAATGAATAATAACTAAACAAAAGCGCCATCGGTCTCGAAACTTTGAACGCTTTGGTTATTGTATCTTACCATGCTTATATAACTAAAAAGCACAATAGATATAGATTTCAAGCCTGTTCCTCAAGCTTATATTTCAAACTTTTAGATGGACGAGCAACTTATACAGCAGCTTTGCTAGATTAATTGTTTGTGTGTTTAAATCTTTGATTTCATCCCAGTCAATTAACAAAGGATGAATGAATAATTAGTTCAAGGCTTGTGCGATGGCACGGAGTGCCCGCCTTCGCAGCGATCGCTTCCGGAGAAATCTCTTGTCAATACCAGCGATCGCTTCCGGAGAAACCCCTTATCAATACCAGCGATCGCTTCTAGAGAAATCTCTTGTCAATACCAGCGATCGCTTGCGGAGAAATCTCTTGTCAATACCAGCGATCGCTTCTAGAGAAATCTCTTGTCAATACCAGCGATCGCTTCTAGAGAAATCTCTTGTCAATACCAGCGATCGCTTCTGGAGAAACCCCTTGTCAATACCAGCGATCGCCTCTGGCACTGCGCTTTGCGCAATCGCATCTTAACCTTCCTTTTTCTCCAGAAGTGCATTTTTTGTCCATCTGGGTATGAACAGCAGGGCAGATGTTAGCCTAAATGATATCGATTCCGATTTTTTTGCATCACGCATTCTTATGCACCCGAACGTAAAGAAGTAAGCATTATGGCGCAATGTTGACCAATTATCTCCCAACACAAGTTAATCAACTAACAGACGCTAAAGCTCGCGCTTTCGTTCAAAGTATTGAGACAATTACCCTAGCCACCTCCCTCAGTCAACAACCAATTCTCACAACCTATATCCACAAAGGTAGGGGAAGAACACCAATTCTGCTGCTGCACGGCTTCGACAGTTCCATCCTAGAGTTCCGTCTTCTGTTGCCATTACTTGCGGCTCAAAATGAAACATGGGCAGTAGATTTGTTAGGTTTTGGCTTTACACAAAGGCAAAAAGAAATAAACTACAGCCCAACTGCAATCAAAATTCACCTTTACGAGTTTTGGAAAACTTTAATCAATCAACCGGTCATACTAGTAGGTGCGTCCATGGGAGGCGCAACTGCAATTGACTTTACTCTCACTTATCCATTAGCTGTGGAATCGCTAGTACTGATTAATAGTTTGGGTTACACTTGTGCTCCCGCCTTTAGCAAATACTTGTTTCCTCCTTTTGACTTGTTTGCTGTAGAATTCCTACGTCAACGCCTACGAGTTGCCTTAAATTTCGGTAGTATTTTAGCTAATTTAGACGCGAAAATGCTTTTGGCTATTCAGTGCGCGATGCTACACCAAGAAATGCCGCTTTGGGATGAGGCAATGATTTCTTATGTCAAAACTGGTGGCTATGACGACTTGGCGAATAGAATCCCCCAAATTAACAAACGAACCCTGATTTTATGGGGAGAAGTTGATGATATGCTCCCACCTTCAGATGCAGAAAAATTTCATCAAGATATTGCCAATTCTCAATTAATAAAGCTCAAGAATTGCGGTCATGCCCCCCAAGTTGAGCAGCCTCAAATCACAGCCCAATATATTTTGGAGTTTCTGAATAACTGTAGTTTAGACTAGTGGTCTGTCTCATTAATTTTGATATGTCGTAGGAGTCAGATCCCCGACTTCTTTAAGAAGTCGGGGATCTTGTAACCCATTAGAATTAATGCGATGAACCACTCTTTGTCTGTCTCATTAGTTTTGAGGGATTCGTAGTGAGCGCTCTTTGCGCTCTCGGAGTTTAGGACGCGCATTCCTTACTACGAACTTATACAACCATACAGCAATACCAACAAAGATTTTTCAATGTGGCTAAAATTTGGCGTAGATGAAGATGGGACACTGGTAAGTATCTCAGATGTGACCAAGGGAAAAACCTCACTTAAGTGTCCCTATTGCGATTGCAGGCTGACTGCCAAAAAAGGCAAGATAAAAGAACATCATTTTGCCCATGCTGAAGAAACCTGCCGTCCGGTATCAACCCGTGATTTTCCAGTTCTACCACTCTATGACAACTTCAACATTCATTTATCAGGAAAGGATTTAAAGCAATTGAAACTACTCTGGCAAGAGTATGGCTCCAAAAATTACTTTATAAGTCCTGACCTAGTTCCTTCTGATTTAATTCGAGCAGGATTATTACAAAAAAATGTTTTTACTTTCCCACCTCAATATGAATTTACCAATCTGGGTAAAATTCCTGTTGGGGCACTCTCGTTAATGCTATTTAACGAAGTACAAGAGCCGTTATTACTCAAAAAATTACTCAAGTTAGAGTTAGCCGTAGAACACGCAAAACATAAAAATGCTCCTGATTTGGACTACAAATTGACAGATTTGAAACTGTATTGCGCTCAACTCAAACGAGTCCTATCCTGCACCCTGTATTTTTTAGAGATTCAAACAAACAAGGGGATTTTGTACAAAATTGGAGTCACCCAGCGACCTATTAGAATGCGAATAGCAGAAGTAGAAATGGATTTAGGAGCGCATTACCAAAGCGTTGATATCAAAGTGCTAGGAACTTGGGAACATCGAGGAAATGTAGAACTGTATTTCAAGCACCGCTATCACGATTTCAATCATAAGATTGGAAGTTTGACAGAATACTACAAATTCAATACTGAAAATGCCAAAAATGTGCTGAATGACCTACACCAAATGAAGCCCAAAGTTCTCTCCCAAAATGAAAGGGATATTCTTGAGGAGGCGACTACAGCAGGGCAGAAATAAAGCTATTATTCAAACAGTGAACAGTTATCAAGTACCCGCAGTATCAAGTACCCGCAGTATCAAGTACCCGCAGTATCAAGTACCCGCAGTATCAGTTACTAGTCGTCAGCTTTTTGTTCACTGTTCACTGCTTACTGTTCACTGTTTACTGTTAAGCAGCTTTATGGCGGAGTCGGCGCAGTCCAAATCCAACCCCAATCATACCCATGCCAATAAGCGCAGCCGTGTTGGTTGGTTCCGGAACTTTTTGAGTAAAGGGGACTTGAATCGTGCCGCTTACTCTCACAGTACCTCTAATGGCGCTGGTTGGATCTACTAAAAGATTACCGACTTGGTAAACTTCTGAACTAGTAAGCGTACCAGTAGCACCTTCAAATAAACCTTCACCCCCAGTGATGTTAACTGTATTAGACGCACGGGTGGTTAGAGTAGTCAAATCAACAACTCCGATGCCGTTCTCAACCTCATAAAATAATTTATTATCACTTTCTCCAAATAACGTCACTCCACCAAGTGGCAAACCTTGCAAGCCAAATGTTTCTGGGTTAGTGCTAAAGCGATAAGAACCAGTGGTTAAGTCAGTTTGGTTGTAAAGTAAAACATTCGCTTTGGTCAAACCAAAAGGTGCATTATTACTTGACCCTGAGGCGGTATTTGCTGTTATATCTTCAGTAATGAAGCTACTAACCCTAGAAATTGCGTCATAGGTGGCGTCAAATGTGTAGGTGGTTTGTGCTGCTGCGCTTTGTACATTTGACCCGAAACCTGTAAGCGTGAGAGCGAAAGCGAATAGCCATGCAGTGGATGAGCGAAGCATAATTCACCTGATTTTCCACAGAAAATACTGAGTCTTTCCAGTAAAATACACCAAAATGGCATTTTTTTCACTGCCCAAATCGTTGCCCAAACAAGTGCCAGCATTGTTGAAACCAAAGATTGCCGTCACGCTTCATGGAGATGTTTGCCGCTTGCGTTGTTGTCCCATAGCTTGAGAGCAACATTCCTGAGATAACGTGCAGAGTATTTTGTTGATTCTGAAATTTTCTCATACGTTTGATTGGCTAATGTTCCCTGTAGTATTAACCGTTCAATATCATTGAGATGTTTTCCTCTGGCAAATGAGGAGTTGAGCAAGATTTTGATATTTCCGCGCAAGAACGGGTGCTGAATCCCAGTTTTGTTTCCCCTAACCTTAGAGATAACAAGATGATTACTGAATCAACAAACGGTTAGGAGGTTTAAACATGGCTAGTAATGCAGATACACCATCTCCCAAAACAAACAATGCTCCTAAAAAACTTCTAACTATCGGAGCAGCACTTGCCCTTGCTTTGGTGGGTGGCGTTGCTTTCGCCAAAACAAGAGCTATTGAGCCTGCTGGGAATCAAGTAATAACACTTAGTCACGATGTAAAAATGGCAGGCAACTTGCAACAGCCTGCTGACTACAAACCAGGCTTAAATAGAGTAACTTTCCAAAGCGAAGGCGTTAAGATGGTCGGCAACTTGCATTTGCCTGCTGATTACAAACCAGGCGATAAACTTCCAGCTGTTGTAGTGACTGGCGCGTGGACAACGGTGAAGGAGCAAATGCCTGACTTGTATGCCAAAAAGCTTGCAGAACAAGGGTTGGCGACTTTCACATTTGATTTTCGCTTCTGGGGTGAAAGCGGCGGTGAACCACGTCAGTATGAATCGCCACAAAAGAAAATTCAGGATATTAAGAATGCAGTAAGCTACTTGCGATCGCTACCCATGATTAATGCCAACCAGATCGGTGGCTTGGGTGTGTGTGCCAGTGCTGGTTATATGGCAGAGGCAGTAGCTGAAGATACCAGATTCAAATCATTCGTAACTGTCGCTGCATGGTTGCACGACCCTGAATCTCTGCGTTCAGTCTTTGGTGAAGAAGGAGTGCGTCGCAAGATGCAAGCCGGGATAGCTGCACAAAAGAAATATGCTCAAACTGGTGAAGTAAATTACGTCCCAGCTTACAAGCAAAATGACCCAAAAGCTGCCATGTCTAGTCCATTGAGTTATTATGGCAGTTCTTCTCGCGGTGCGATCGCGCAGTGGAAGAACCAGTTTGCAGAGATGTCGTGGGTAGAATGGTTGCAGTTTAATGCTCTTGCCGCAGCTCCCAAAGTCAATGTTCCGACGCTTTTTATTCACAGCGACAACTCAGCTTTACCAAACAGCGTGCGTAAATTTTACAATACCATGCCAGGACAGAAGAAGTTGTTCTGGACACAAGGTCAGCACACTGACTTCTACGATCAAGAGCCATATGTAACTAAGGCGGTGCAAGTTGCTGCTGTTCACTTCAAAAACACGCTAAAAGACACGAAAACTGCCCAAAAATAAATTATTGATGATAATATCCCGCAGAAACATAGTTTTCACAGCTAGTGCCGGAGTTGCTTTTCTGATAACACAGATGACTACTGCCCAAGCACAAATAAGGAATCGCAGGAATCAAACTATGAATCATGATGTTGCTCAACAAGCATTGGATCGCCAGGAAATTATCGAAACAGTTAACAAAATTGGCTTGATGGCAGATTTGCGTAACTGGGCTGAGTGCCGTGCTTCCTTTAGCGAGCAAGTTGAATTCGATTATACTTCCATGTTAGGCGGTCAACCTACCACTGTCAGCGCAGATACCCAAATCCAGCAGTGGAAAGACTTTTTTGCCAGCACCTTCAAAACGACTCAGCATCTCATTGGTAGCCATACACTCACCCTCAAGGGAGATACTGCCACCTGCATTTCTCATTTTCAAGCACATCACGTTTTCCTAGATACTAGTGAAGGTAAAACTTGGACTTTGGGGGGAACTTACCATCACGAGTTATCTCGGACTACTAAAGGCTGGAAAGTTACCAAGATGAAAATGACTGCCCTTTGGGAAGAAGGAACTAGCCCCTTCTCCAAATAAGCACTACACATACCATTTTACAAATCACTTAAGAACACTTAAGAACGACTATGCGATATAAATTACTTGGCAAAAGCGGATTGCGAGTTTCGGAACTTTGCTTGGGAACGATGACCTTTGGCGAAAACGTTAACTGGGGCGCATCCTACGAAGAAAGTCGGAAAATCTTCGACACATTCCTTGAGGCAGGCGGTAATTTTATTGATACTGCCAACGAAATTTATACTGGCGGTAACAGCGAGAAGTATTTGGGTGAGTTCATCGCTGCTGACAGAGAAAAAATTGTACTCACGACAAAATACACCGACACTCCGCCTACCACAGATCCCAACCGAGGTGGAAATCAACGCAAAAGCATGGTGCAGTCGGTTGAGCGCAGCTTGAAGCGCCTAAAAACTGATTATATTGACTTGCTGTGGCTGCATTCCTGGGATTTTATGACTCCTGTAGAAGAAGTCATGCGTGCCTTTGATGATTTGGTGCGTGCAGGGAAGGTGCTTTACATCGGTGTTTCCGACGCGCCTGCTTGGGTGGTGTCGCAAGCGAATATGCTGGCACAACTCCGGGGTTGGACACCGTTTATCGGCTTGCAGATAGAATATAGCTTGATTGAGCGCACACCAGAACGGGAACTGCTACCAATGGCGCGTGCTTTAGATATTGGTATCACAGGTTGGTCGCCTTTAGCAAGCGGTATTTTGACAGGTAAGTATAGCAAGAAGAATCAGAGTCAAGAATCAACGGAGTCCAAGCGACTGGAAAAAGTGCAGTGGACTGAGATTGATGAGCGAAAGTTGGCGATCGCCGACACTGTTGTGCAAGTCGCAGAGGAAATAGGACGCAAACCCTCACAAGTTGCTATTAACTGGGTACGCAGCAAAGGCGTAATTCCCATTTTGGGAGCAACTAAGCTATCCCAAATTCAAGACAATCTTGCTTGTCTGGATTTCCAATTATCTCCAGAACACATACAGAAACTGGATGAAGTCAGCTTCCTTGAGCTTGGCTTTCCGCACGACTTCTTAGTCAGCACGAGAGGAGCAACCTTCGGCGGGACTTTTGACTTGATTGATAATCATCGCAGTTAACAGAATTTTGGATTTTGGAGGATAAGCCTGATGAACGATATGAATAACACGTTTGTCAAGGGAATGACTCGACGTGGAATGATGTTAGGGGGAGCGGGATTTACTGGACTGGCAGCAAGCAACAATGCTTGCACGATCGCCTGTTAATGCTCAGACTGGTTTTGCTTTCGCTAGTGCTACATCCGATCATCCCAACGTAGCAATTGTCAAACGCTACTACAGAGCATTAGCTGTCGCAACCTGCTGTCAAAGAACACTCCAACCGACTTACAGCGGTTTTCTGTAAGGTGTTTTTTGCTTACGAATATCTCAAATGTGGAGCACATAGGCTTTTCTGGGCAATGCCCCGAAGTTCCCTGGGCGTGGGAAACCCCAACGGGAGAGCCAGTTGCCTGCTGCCGGGAAACAAGGACTGCAGCACTGGTCTCACCGCCTGCAGGACTTCTCTCCACCCGAAGATTTGTGGTCTTCTTATAAGAATAAGCCCTGTAACACTGGTCATTTTGTCGGGTAACAGGGGATACGCAGCGAGAGTGCAACTAATGGTAAAGTGCGCCAATGATCAGGGCAACGATGATCGGAATAAGAATGGGGATAGCAACTATCAGTCCCCATTTGCCAAACTTAATCTCTTCACCTTCAGATTTTAGGAGTGCAATCCAGCCACCAACTCCCATCAATATCCAAAGACACCCAAAGGCAATGAAGATAACAAACATTGAGTCATTCATTTTTTTTATTGATCACTCATTTTGTTAGACTTACGGACTATACAAATACATCTACATATGGATTGATCATAGCTCGTTAATGTATACGGCTTTTAGCAAAATCGCCGAAAGCCCCACGCTGTCCCGTAAGGGCAGCGCACTTGATGGATAGGCGGTTAAGCATAGGGGTTCGATGCCCCTATGCTTAACCTTTTGGTGCATCTTGCTCACGAATATATCGTTCAAGAACTTCAAGATTGGCTCCGCCAACAGATTCAATACCATAGGAATCATTCCAGAATTCGCCCTTGCTTTCTGCTTCTGAGGAACAGAAGAACTCGCTCAAATGTTCCGAGAAGTCTTTATTAATCTTTCCACTAGTTACAGTTTTCAGGTTGTTGATGAACGCGCGAAAGCTGCATCTGGGGGTAATACGAGAAGAGTAGGTGGATATGATTATCTTCTGCGTTGAACTCTATGACCGTGTTTAGCTTCCATCAAATTCTCAGGTTTGACTAGGCAAGATAGTCCTTTTTAGGAGTAACTTAAAATCTGAGAGAGCCGTTTCGATGCTATTCACATCCTGTCTCTTCCGTCAATGCGTAAGTCCTATTTACGTTTAATTTCGCCCACGTACTTATATTGCCCTAACCTGGGTGCAAAGTCGTAGCAATACTCTGCACCTGAAAACTAATGTTTATCTAAGGTATTTTCATTGCTTTATAGTTAAGCTGGCTCTATGAGTCATAAAAAATAATTATATAAATTTTCTATTGTAATTTTTAAAATTTATCAATATAGTTTTTTACAGAAGCATAGAAAAGTTACTATAAAAATCAAAAGAACCATAGAGTAGCACAGGAGGAGCCGAATGATAGCACTTGCTGAACAAGGTCAACGCAGATTAACGATGCAGTCTATTGAAATGATTCCTGGTACTACAGCAATCCGCTGCTTGGATTGGGATCGCGATCGCTTCGATATTGAATTTGGTCTCCAAAATGGCACAACTTACAACTCTTTTTTAATACAAAGTGAAAAAACAGCTTTAATTGATACTTCCCATGAAAAGTTTCGCCAACTGTACTTAGATACAGTGTTGGGACTGATTGACCCGAGTTCGCTGGATTATCTCATTGTTAGTCATACTGAACCAGACCACAGTGGATTGGTTAAAGATATACTGGCGCTGGCTCCTCAGGTAACCGTTGTTGGTTCTAAGGTGGCAATCCAGTTTCTAGAAAATTGGGTACACGCTCCGTTTAAGCAACAGATTGTGAAAAATGGCGATCGCCTAGATTTAGGCAACGGACACGTCCTAGAATTTGTGATTGCACCTAATCTGCATTGGCCTGACACAATATTCACTTATGATACCAAAACGCAAATTTTATATACCTGTGATGCGTTTGGTATGCACTATTGTGACGACCATACTTTTGATGAAGATTTAGACCTGATCGAAGAAGATTACCAGTACTATTACGACTGCTTGATGAGACCGAATGCTCGCTCGGTGCTGTCTGCTCTCAAGCGGATGAGTGAGTTGCCAGAAATTGCAACCATAGCCACAGGTCACGGTCCTCTACTCCATCACAATGTTACCGAACTGGTAGGTCGCTATCGTCAGTGGAGCCAAGAGCAAGCCAAGGCAGAAACAACAGTTGCCGTCTTTTATGTCTCAGATTATGGATATAGCGATCGTCTTTCTCAAGCTATTGCCCACGGCATCACAAAAACGGGTGTGGCAGTGGAAATGATGGATTTGAAGTCGGCTGAACCTCAAGATGTCAGAGAATTGGTCAGCATTGCCAGTGGATTGGTGATTGGTACTCCACCAACGACAGGACCTATCGCTGCTTCTGCTCAAACTGCCATGAGCACTATTCTAGCGGCTGCCAAAGCTAAGCAGTCGATTGGTATATTTGAATCCGGAGGTCGGGATAGTGAATCAGTGTATTTACTGTTCAATCAGTTCCGAGACTTAGGGCTCAATCCTGCCTTCTCACCAATTGTCGTTAAGGAAACACCAACTGATGCCACATACCATTTGTGTGAAGAAGCTGGAACAGACATGGGGCAGTGGTTGTCCCGCGATCGCACTATCAAGCAAATCAAAGCCATAAATTCTGAGCTAGAGAAAGCTTTGGGACGCTTAAGTTCAGGACTGTACATCCTTACAACTCAAAAAGGCAGTTTCAGCAGTGCTATGTTGGCTTCCTGGGTAGCGCAAGCAAGTTTCAAACCCTTGGGCATAACAGTTTTGGTAGCGAAAGACCGTGCCATTGAATCTTTGTTGCATCCAGGTGACCACTTTGTTCTGAACGTTTTGGAAGAAGGTAATTATCAGAGACTGATGAAGCACTTCCTCCAGCGCTTTGCTCCTGGTGCTGATCGTTTTGAAGGAGTCAAAACTTACTCAGCAAACAATGGTTGTCCGATTTTGGCAGATGCCCTTGCCTATTTAGAGTGCGAAGTCAAAAGCCGTATGGAGTGTGGTGATCACTGGAATATTTACAGTACTGTCTCTGTAGGTCGTGTCTCTAAACCTGATGCTCTGACTGCGGTTCACCATCGCAAAGTCGGCAATCACTACTAAGCCATTCATAAGGTACAGCATTCAAAATTCAAAATTAGAAATATGTTAGACATAAAACTACGCGATGTTCAGGTTGCCTCGATTGGTGCTGACACGACTGTACTGCGATCGCGCACTTGGGATAGACTCAAATTTGAAGTCGAATACTCGCTCCAAAAAGGAACGACTGCCAACTCCTACTTAATTCAAGCTGAGAAAACCGCTGTTTTGGACCCTCCCGGAGAGTCGTTTACAGAGATTTATCTGCGCGAACTACAGCAACACGTTGATTTAAGCAATCTAGATTACGTAATTTTAGGTCATGTCAACCCAAATCGTTGTGTGACGTTGAAGGCGTTGTTGGAGTTAGCTCCTCAAATTACCTTTATCTGTTCTAAGGCAGGTGCAGTTGCCCTGCGGACAGCCTTTCCAGAACGAGAGCTAAAAATAAGTGTTGCGAGGGGAGAAGAAGTTCTGGATTTGGGTCAAGGTCACAAACTACAATTTATTGCTGTGCCCACGCCACGTTGGCCAGACGAACTTTATACCTATGACCCTGAAACTCGCATTTTGTTTACCGATAAACTATTTGGTACTCATATTTGTGGGGATGAAGTTTTTGATGAAGGTTGGAAACGCCTAGATGAAGACCGACGGCACTACTATGATTGCCTTCATGCTGGTCAGTTTCGGCAGGTAGAAATAGCACTTGACAAATTTGCTCCTTTATCAGTCAATTTCTATGCTCCTGGTCACGGTCCTCTTGTACGCTTCAGCAAAAGCCGACTCAGCCATGACTATCGACAATGGAGTCAGCAGCAGAAAGATAAAGACTTGACAGTTGCAATGTTTTATGCTTCTGCCTACGGAAATACAGCGACTTTGGCACAAGCGATCGCCAAGGGCATTACCAAGTCGGGTGTAGCTGTAGAGTTAATTAACTGTGAGTTCACAGATCCAACTGAAATTCAAGCAGTTGTGGAAAAGTGCGATGGATTTATCATCGGTTCGCCCACATTAGGGGGACATATGCCGACTCAAGTACAAACAGCCTTGGGTATTGTGCTTTCAACTGCTACTAAAAGCAAGTTAGCAGGTGTGTTTGGTTCCTATGGCTGGAGTGGGGAAGCAGTTGATGAGATTGAAAACAAATTACAAGATGCAGGCTATCACTTTGGCTTTGACACGATGCGGGTTAAGTTCAAACCCACTGATGCCATCCTGCAACAGTGTAAAGAAGCGGGAACTGACTTTGCTCAAGCTTTGAAAAAGGCGAAGAAAATTCGCGCTCCCCGACAAAGCGTGAGTGATTCCCAAATTGACAGAACAGAACAAGCGGTGGGGCGAATTATTGGATCTCTGTGTGTGGTTTCTGCTAAACGCGGAGAGATCAGCAGCGCTATGCTCGCCTCTTGGGTGACTCAAGCAAGCTTCAATCCCCCTGGTTTAACGGTTGCAGTTGCCAAAGACAGAGCGATTGAATCTTTAATGCATACGGGAGATAATTTTGTCTTAAATATCTTGAAAGAAGGCATGAACTTGAGGCGGCACTTCCTTCAACCCTTTGCACCTGGACAAGATCGCTTTGTTGGCTTGGCAACTCAAACAGCCCAAAATGGCTGTTCCATCCTCAACGATGCTCTCACTTATTTGGAATGTACAGTCCACAGCCGGATGGACTGCGGTGATCACTGGGTTGTTTATGCCATAGTCAACAGTGGTCAAATATTACAGTCTATGGGGATGACTGCAATACATCAGCGCAAATCGGGCAGCCAGTACTAAGCAATTCATAAGGTACGGCATTCAAAAACAAGAAACTCACTCCTGGCAGGCATTTTGCCTGTTGACTATGTGCACTTCTTTTGGCGTGAGCGCTAAATTTTTCAACAATACTTTTCATAATCCAGTAGGAGCTTAAATGCAAAAGTCCCTTGAGAAGCCATCCACAAATCGGTACCCATGGTTGACTCGGAATAGCCTTGTGCGGTGTCTTGAAGCTGTCCAAGACTTACTTGTGATTTCTTTATGTATAGGTCTGTTCAGCTTCATGACAATCCAATTGCGAGCCATGTTCTATTCGCTGCTACCTCCCCTGAATTTTCAAGTTGTCACCTCAGATATTCTATTTTTGTTGATTTTAGTTGAGTTATTTCGACTGCTGATTATTTACTTACAAGAGCAACGAATATCTATTGGCGTAGCAGTAGAAGTATCCATCGTATCCGTTCTGCGAGAAGTGATTGTGCGGGGAGTGCTGGAAGCACACTGGAGCCAGATTTTAGCCTCTTGTGCCTTTTTGCTTGTTATGGCGGTATTACTAGTCGTTCGAGTTTGGTTACCACCAACCTTCAGCGGCATTGATCCTGAACGTCGTCTCTCTATGAGAAATAAATTACTTACGGCAGATCAATTATCTGAATCTATTCATCCTATGGACTCTCCAGTTACAGCTTCTATTTTGGCAGAAGACAATAATCGGGTTAGAGGCGAATACTGATAGTTTGTATGACATGATGGCATAAGTCAAGCTTTAGTTGCTGATTGAATATGAAACAATGTAGGCGATCGCTCTAATGGGCGATCGCTTTCAGTGCTATTCCTTGTCCATTTAACTCCTTAGATTTCACTAACCTATTGATTGGTAGAATACTTGTATCGGCAAAGAGTATTCAAACGACATGCGATAGTCATCTAACTGGCGAAGATATTATGCTGATACTCACCCACGAGTTTCAAAGACTCATGAATGAGTTCCAAGCAGTCAATAGAATAAACCTATTGGGAATGAGTGAAAGAAAAATTAGCAAACTACTGCTATTCAGGTTCATTCCAAGCTCTAATTGCTTCTATGGCAATGCCAGCAGGAGCGAATATAACCTTTACTGTCTCAATACCTGCTGCTGTTACTGCTTTTTGCAAACGTATTTTGAGTGTTGAATTACTTGTGATAGCTTGCTCAATAACTTGCCTATCTTTAAGTATTGGATGGTTGTCAACCGCTTGAGCAACAATTGGCTGCGCGTCGATTGGCTTTGGTTTCTTCTGCTCTATTTTCTCAAGCAATTGCTGAAGCACTTTTTCTATTTCAGCAATATTTGGTGCTGGTGCGTAATTATGTTGAGTGCCAATATTATCACCTTGGATATTTCCAGTAATGCTGCCTGTAATGTTGTTAAAGGTGGCACCACTAAAATCATTTTTACGATTTTCTGACATAGTTTTCTCGAGTTTTTTTAGGATATTGTTCAATTTATCACTGTTATTTTCCTCCACGGCAGGAAGAGTCTGAGCGATTTCGTAGTTATAAAATTTGCACTCCTTTTGAATTGCTAAAATCATATTTTTTTCATAAAATATTGCCATTAGCTCAATGAATAGTATCTCCCCTATCTGGTATAGCAGTTCAGATTTTATCAAACTATTCTCTAATGAGTTGCTTGAGCTTAAATGGATAGATAAATATTTCCATTTATCCGCTAACTTAGAGTTACCAATGATACATTTCAAACAGTCATTACAAATTTTAGCTAATGTAATTGCAGTCTTCTCATCAACAGATATGTTTTGCAAAACATCAAAATCATATCTTGAAGAATGTAATATATTTTTTAATGCCTCTTCTACTAAAGAGTTGCGGATATTTAATAATCGCTCTTTTGCTGTCGAGGAAACATCTGGTTCTTCATCATTCAAGGCTTCTATCAAGGCAGGAATTGCGGCATCACTGCCAATTTTACCTAAGGCTTCAGCTACCTTAACGCGAACGTTTAATTCTTCATTATTCAAGGCTTCTATCAAGCCAGGAATTGCGGCATCACTGCCAATTTTACCTAAGGCTTCAGCTACCTTAACGCGAACGTCTAATTCTTCATTATTCAAGGCTTTTATCAAGGCAGGAATTGCTGTCTCATCACCAATGTTACCTAAGGCTTCAGCCACCTTAAAACGTACGAAATATTTTTCATCATTTAGCGCTTGAATTAAAGTAACAACTGCCTTTTTACTACCAATTTTACCTAAGGCTTCTACTGCTCTAGAACGTACAAAAGACGTTTCGTCACTTACTGCTTGAATCAACGCAGAAACTGCTTTAATACTTCCAAGCTTTCCTAAAGCTTCGATTGTACTAGAACGCACAAAATAATTTTCATCTTTTACAGCTTTTATTAAAGCTACAACTTCTGCCTCTGAGCCAATATTGCCTAGTGCGGAAGCTGCATAATAACGTACACGAAAATCTCTATGATTTAATGCTTGTAATAAAACCGAAATAACTTGATGAAATACTGCGTCGCCTAATAACTGTTTTGCCTTATAATTTCGCCCTTTGAAATAATAATAATCAGAAGACCTTTCACTTACTAGTTTTTCATCATTTAATAAAATAACCAACTTAGAAATAGCTGTATCAGATGAACCAATATTTATTAACTCGGAAACTATATTTTGAGAGAGCCAAGAATTAGCTTCATCTTCGTACTCCGCAGATCGATTCCAGGTAGAAATCTGTTCATCTTCCGATTGACGAATTATAGACATTGCCTCATCATAGCCGACACATTCTAAAGCTTCAGCAATAGTGTAAATATTCTTTTTATAATCTCGATTATTCCATGCTTCCAGTAATGGTGAAAGTGCTTTTTCAGAAGCTGTTAGACCTAAAAGATAAAATTTGAGTTCCTGGGAAATATTCAAGCCCAGAACCAATCCTACCGTCTTCTCCTGAAATTCTCTCCTCACTTCCCCTGCCAGCCTTGCCCCTAACATTAAGTCCACTTCCAGGGCTAACTTCACTATTTGCACAGCTTGGTTTTCATTGTCTACTAGCGCCAGCATCAGCGCCAGGGGTTCTGTCCACTTCAGGTAATTGAGATAATCCCGTTTTAGTTTGGTATCATTCAGTTGTTGTTGTTTGAACTGTTGCAGCAGGTATTCGGCGGCGTAGTATTCCTGTAACAACTGGTGGTGAAACTCAATGCGATCAGGGTCACTCGCCACTTGGAGCAAATCCCATTCCAACAAATCCTCTAACCACTCTTTAGCCCTAATCGCGGCATCGGATATGCTTTGCTCAGCCAGAAACTTGGTTAGTATTTTTTCTGCCTGATTCTTAGGGAGCGTTACCCAAGAAGCACTCGGTTTACAAGGATCAGTATGCGGATCGCCTTGAACCATCTCAAAGGCGAGATAGTTCAGTAGGTCAGACGTAAAACGACGCGAGTCCTTACAAATGTTTCTGAGTCGTTCGGGTTTAAATTCCTTATACCGTCGCGCAAATTCTTGACGGAACAGATCGCCTCGGTTTGTAGGAATTTCACCTTTCTTCTCAAAAACATTGCACAACATATTCAGTAACAGTGGCGTTTCTGTCAACTCTCGCAGCCGCCCCTTTATCTGCCGCCACAGTTCCCCACTTGTCTCTGGCAATCGCTTTTGGACAAACTTCTGTATCTGAGGTTCACTCAGTGGCAACATTGTTAGTTTTTCAGAAATGTGCAAATTCCAGCCTGAATCCAGTTCTCGCGTGGTAAAGATTAAAGGAACCTTTAAATCAGCACATAAGTGTCTAAACTTATCTACTTCCTTCCAAGCTGTGTCATTGGGTAATTCATTCAACCCGTCTAAGATCACCAACAATCGTCTATCGCGCAAGAGAGCTTTTAAAGTCTTCTCATCCAGATCAAGCCTGAATTCCAGTTCTTCTTGAATTGCTGCTAACACTGAACTGTTAAGAGCGCGCAATTCAATCAAGATAGGAATTGGGGGAATCTCACTCTTGCCTTGCTCGATTGCTTCCAAACAGCACCGCGACTCTTCCCAGAGCAACTGTCGCAGTGAAGTCGATTTTCCCGAACCAGGCTTACCTACTAGCAGTACATGCTCTGGGGCATAGTTCCTTAGCCCTTCTAGCACAGGAAGCTGCTCACCTTTTTCTTGTTTTTCTTTAGACTGTGTTGTTTTCACCATCAAACCCATATCAAAGGGTTTCGACTGCTTACCTTCCCTATCCGTCGATGTGTGTAAATTCGCCCAGTCCATATATTTCTGAGCAACAAATTCGAGATATGTTTTCAACTCTTGATAGGGTATATTTGCCATTCAGAGAGAATAGTTTGGTAATTCTACGTATTATAATGATTACATATAAATTTTAATCACCGCATTCCAGATAACTTTTCTAGCGGTGAAGCAATGACGATCATCCTAATGGTACGCCCACCATAGGACATAACTCTGGCTCTGAATCTCAGATGAAAATGTGGTTCCATCCTTGCGGAGACAAACGGTTTCATAAAGTCCTTCATCGCCTGAGCGAATCTTCTGCTCAACCAGTTCTCGGTATTGGGGATCTGTAAAATCAATGATATGCATAGCAATCACCTCAGAAGGTTCATAACCAAATATCTTGGCAAAAGTTTAGTTTGTGCCTAAAACTTTACCTTGCTCAATGATGGCGATCGCTTCCAATAAACGAAGAACAGGTGAGCCTGTGGAATGCTAACAACTGCTGTCATTCTGCTTCACCCAATAAATCACCGTGTTATGAGAGACTCCAGTTCTTCTTTCAATCTCCCGAAAACCAACACCATCGCGATACAATTCCAGACACTGCTGCTTCACTTCATCGCCGTATCCTTGCAATGAGTACGCCTCAGGAAATTGCTTGCCGCAGTCTTTGCAGATGTAACGCTGCTTGCCATGACGATGCCCATTTTTAGAAATACGTTCTCCATCACAGTGCGGGCATTTCATTACTATCATTACTTGATTGTGCAAAACTTCATCCCCTACATGAGGGTGTAAGTATGCAATCAGCAGCGCCTCGATTTGCTCAAAAATCTGCTGGCGGTGAGTTTCATCGCTCCGTAGTGCCAGAACTAGCAAAGTATTACAGGTATGGGTGCAGACTTCCGCCAGTAAATGACACTGTTCGGGACTTAATGCTGGGTTGCGCTTTTGCAGCAGTTGCGCCATAAAGTTGATGGCTTCCTGAGTAAAACTTTCATCGATGTTTTGGAATATTGCGCGAGAAGTGAAGAATTGCACAAAAACAATCCGAGAAGTGGGTTGTTCAAAAAGTTTCTGAAATGCTGCTCCCAAAGTTCGGATAAATCCCTCAAAAGGCAGTTGAATGATTTCTGGCTGATTCAGCTTTGCCCATACGGTGTGGACTCGCTCAACGTGACGCAATTCCAAAGCGTGGAAAATTGCCAATTTATCTGGAAAAAACTGGTAAAGCGAACCTATAGCTGTGTCAGCACGAGCGGCGATCGCATGAGTTGTCGCCGCCTCGAAACCCACTTCATCAAAGACCTCAGCTGCTGCATCTAGAATGCGTTCGATACGCTCTTGACTGCGCTTTTGCTTGGGCTGACGGCGCATGGAGGCAATTTTCTTTGAATTCACCCTTGCACCCCTTCGCTCGTCACCAATCCTCTTGACAAACATGAATTGTTACTCATAAATTATAATAAAAGCGAATAAATTGTCACATTTTAGTTTGCGATCGCACCTGAGCGTAGTTGAGTTGCCCTAGCAGGCATTTCAACACAGTTCAGATCATGTTCGGCTAATTAGTTATAATTCCCACGTTGACTGCACCCCACCCCGCGCCGCCCCTCCCCGCTCGCGGGGAGGGGAGCCTAAGCGCAGCTTTGGCGGGGTGGGGTTCTTCAGGAATGATAAGTAATCAACCGAACCTGATATCAGATATATGCCACATCCACCGCAAGCAGATTTTGTTTGCGTCAAATTTGGACTGGCAAAGGCGTGGTTTGCAACTACGAACTCCTCAAATCAAAATTGACAGACTACTAGTAAATCAGGAGAGTAATACCGATGTCTATGCTTGCTGGTGCGCCTTGGCTATTAGCACACAAGTCTATGTTGGAAATCAACAAGCCAAAAAAAGTCTCTCTTTACGGGACTGATTATGTACTTTGGCAAGATAAAACTGGCAAAGTGAATGCCCTACCCAACGCGTGTCCGCATATGGGAGCTATGTTGTCTGAAGGGTGGTGCCAAGAACGTGAAGATAAAACGAGTGTAGTGGTTTGCCCTTTTCATGCACTTGAGTTTGATGGTGAAGGCTGCACGATTTTGCCAGGTTCCAAAAAGAAAACTCTACCGCAACTAGAGCCGCTAGAACTGATTATTCAAGATGATTTTATTTGGTCATACGGCGGCTTTGAACCCAAAATACCGATTCCCAATATTCTTAATGAAATTGCCTCGCAATACGAGTTTATCGGTCATACGGCTGATACTAGCGTGGAGACTGATTTGCTGAGTATGCTGCTCGTTATGCACGACTACAATCACCAAAACGGTACCCATCGACCTTTATTTAAAATTGAGGAAGTGCATTTTGAGAATTTTCAGGATAACGGTCATCATTCGCATGCTTTTTACAGTATGCCCACAGCACAAACTAGCTTGGGTGAAAAGCTGACAAATCCAAGTATGTTGCTGCTACCAAAAGTTATTAAGGCTCATCTGGAAAATCACTTTCCGTCCGTAGTGATATTACACACAGAAATCGGAACGGGCAAAATAGCTCAAATCCACTTGTTTGTACCAGAGTCGAAAAATCGGACACGAACTTATATACTGATGTATGGCATAGCGAAAAATCCAGCATTTAAGGCTCTAGGGCAGACGGCTCTCAACTTAGCCAAAGTTGTAGTTGAGCAAGATAGTGATATCTTGCGGAAGATTTACCCGAATACGCCCCAAAAAATTAAGCTCAACAACGAAGTTGGTATGGATTGGGTGAGGCGCAATTTTGAAAAGTGGCCAGAAATTGTAGAACCAAATTTCTCTAAAGAGTACTCAAATAAGGAACTTCCGAGAAATAAAATATTTAATTAATCATAATAATAATTATTGTGAGGAGAAAAGAGCGTTCCCGACGAGAAACGCTCCTTGATGTACAAACTGCGACAGCCTTGGAACAGTTAATCTCCGTCAGACTTCGATGAAGGTACCACGCCTAACTGCTGCATTAACCCCATCGTGTCACTTTGGCCCCAATGTTCTACAACTTTGCCATCCATGACGCGATCAATATGAATGACTGAAAACGCCACCTGCTTTCCTGTCGGCAGAATGCCCATAATTTCTCCTTGATGAGTTCCACTGAACATCCCACGGGTGACGACTTTATCGCCTTCAGCTATCACATCTTCAAAAGTGTGGCGACCATCTGGGAAAGCCCCACGCATCATCAGTGCATACTCAAAAAAGGCATCAGCCCCTTTGAGTTCATTGCTCCCCATCACACAGCCGATAATATCTGGGGCAACAAACGCTCTACCTTTTTCGATGTCTCCTTGATCAAAGGCTTTGTACACTTGCAAAACAATGGATTTATTCTGTTCTAATGACATTGCAGGTTTTGATGTTTGAAGTGTTTCGTTGCGAATTTACCTCGTAAGCCCATCACCTGCATTGACTTGGGTTAAGAAACCTTCTCCCGATGAACTCTCCGTTTCAATCGACTCAAGGATTCTGGCTCAATACCAAGATATGACGCTAGATAGTATTGAGGAATGCGCTGCAAGAGTTCAGGTTGAGTTTGAATAAGGTTGAGATAACGCTGTTCAGGCGTATCCCTAAAAAGAGAAAGCAATTTATCCCGCAGCATAAACGCAAGACTCTCAGCATGGAGTCTCAGGAATTTTTGACCATCTGGCGCTACTTCAAAAACGTCAAATAACTGATGGTTGACGATCAGTACCTCAGAGTCCTCGATCGCCTGACAGGAAAAACACGCGGGTTTTTGCTTGCAGAAACTTTCGTAGTCACCGACTGGTTGATGTTCAAGGTGGAAGAACAGAGTGAACTCTTTTGCGTCTTTTAGAAAAAATGTTCTCAGACAACCTTTTAGCGTCAAGCCGAGAAACTCACAAACATCCCCCTCCCGAAACAAGAATTCTCCCCTATAAACCTTTCTTGACTCTAGCAGTGGCTCAACCAACGCTAAGTCAATTTTGAATTCAGGCAAAAGCTGTTGAATAAATTTGTAAAACGGTTCATACATTTGACAATGTGATCCTGAGCTTTTGATGCCTGTACATTTCCTCTTGCCAACGCATCAATAATTTTCTCACGGATGTTCTAAAATCAATTGAGTGCTAGGATTGTATCTGGGCGGTATCACCTCAAATCCTCATTGACAAAAGGCGCTATTGCCTCAACAAACTCAGCAGTTGATTCATACGGTAAAACATTCCGACCAGGCATTTTAATTCCACGACCTTGAGGTAAACAGCCGAGGTAATCAGCCAAGCGTTCATCTGGTGATTCTTTTTTACCTTCTTGGCTAATACTCGATGCTGTTTCCCCCACAACTACCAGAGTAGGTTGTTTGATAGAAGCAATAGCTTGACTATAATCTTTGCGCCAAAAACCAGCCAAGAAAGAAAACACTGCATGACGACTTTCAGGATTTTCTGCACCTTGTTCCAAGGTATTTAACCATTCACCATCAACAGCTTCGGCTGAGTCAAACAATTGACGTGTTGAGAAATCACGCAAAAACTTTTCTCTTCGGGCATAGCGATAAAAAGCATTACCCAAAGGCGAATCCAACAGATTCCAAATGAGTTTATCTTGCCATTGGGACGTTTCTTTCGTAATGATTGCCCAAGCTGGAGGACCAGCTAATATAAGCCCAGCGATTAAATTTGGTTCTTTTTGAACTAGTTCTATTGCAACAGGAAATAAAGCACCTTGTACTACCAAAATGACAGGTTTCTGGACAACCGTTTTTAAAAAGTGTTGCAACTGTTGCGCCCAATCTTTGGGAGTATAAGCCACATGGGGCATATCGCTTTCACCGCATCCCAACAAATCGGGGTTGTAAATCGGATTGCGGTGACCTTGTTTATACGATTCCTGGCAAAACCTCTGCCAAAATTGCCGCGACAACCCAACGCCAATTGGGTGAATTAAAAGCAGGGGAATACCCTCAGCGGTTGAATTGGTTGGGTTATGAATTTCATAGGCGCAGCGATAATTTTTCCAGGTGTAAAACTGGGTTGGAGATGTTGTTTTATCTTGAGTAATCATATGTTTAAGAGTAAGGAACCGCTGAGGTGCTGAGGACGCAGAGCAAGAACTCTTTTAAAATATCATCTGTGGATGAATAAATTTGTATCCTGCGTCTTTTATCTTTTTATTAGACACCTTGGCGTTATATGGGCGCTTACTCTCTTGGGAAGAATCCCATTTAACTTTAGGTAGATTGTGTGTTTCACACACACGATCAAGTAATTCTCCAGTTGTCAGATGCGCATCATCAACTAAGTTATAGATGCCTTGCAGTCGATTCCGGCGGGCAAACCTAATACCACCAATAATGTCATCAAGGTGAATCCAATTTGTTGTATCCTTGCCATTGCCAGGTCGAGTTGTACCAGCATACCGACCAAATATTTTTACCAGTTCTCGACCTGGACCATAAATTCCTCCTAATCGCAAAATACAAACACGGAGGTTTTCACTTGATGCTGAGAGTAAAACTTGCTCGGTATCGCTAAGAATTTGCCCATTTTGCTGAGCGGGTGCAATCAGTGATTCTTCATCCACCCACGCTCCGTTTCTGTCACCATAAACAGCGTAACTCCCTGTATATATCAGTTGCTGCACGCTGGGAATCTGCTTCAAGACAGAGGCTAAAGTTTGAGCAGTGTGTAGATAAGTTTCTTCGTAAACATCGGCACTTTTTGCACCGACACTCAAAAGCACAACATCTTGATTTCTCAATACTGATTTGAGCAAGTCTGAGTCGTTTCCTTGTACTACTACGACTTGTTGGGCTACTGTTTGTAATTCTGGAACACGTTCAGGAGTGGTTGTGGTGGCGGTGACGACAAAAGTCATTTTTTGTTGCCAAAATTGAGCAACTGCACAACCGACATATCCGCAACCAATAATCGCAACGTTCATTGTCGTACTTATTCGTAAATTTTGCCATCAGGCATGATTGCCCCAACCAAGTTAGCTCCAATCAGTTTAACAAGAAGTCTGTCACCAGAACGAATACGCGCTCCTGTTAAATTTGCTCCCCGCAAATCTGCTCCGCTCAAATCTGCTCCAATTAAGTTAGCACCACGTAAATTGGCTTCTCTCAAGTCGGCTAAAAGTAGGTTAGCTCTAAATAAATTTGCCTCAGACAAATTTGCACCTGTAAGATTTGCTTTGTGCATAAACGTATCACTGAGGTTTGCACCACATAAGTTCGCATAACTCAGGTTTCTACCAGATAAATCTCTGCCTTGTAAGTTGGCGCGACTAAAGTCTTTTCCACTTAAGTCTGGGTTTTGCTTTGGTGGTTGATGGGTTTTTTGGGTTGGCTGTTTGTATGTAGGTGGCGCTTCATGATGTAATTTCTGATACTTCATTTTTGATAAGCGCAATTTTTCACGAGCCTCATTAATGTCTTGTAGCTTTTTTTGCGCTTTCTCTTGTAAGCGCGTATTGTCTTTTGGGAGGCGATCGGGATGCCATACAAAAGCCAAATCTTTATAAGCTTGGGTCACTTCGTCAAATGTTGCCCCAGGCTCTAATTCCAACACTCTATAGTACTGCTCCAACTCGCTCATAAGACGTTTCAGTGGAAATTATCTTAATTATGAGTGATGCAAGCGATTAGCGGCTGAATTATTTGTCAAACTTTTTTGCTGTTGGGTAATTTTAGCTAAAATCCGAGACTTCTCAGTATTATTTGCAAAGCTTGAGATTACAGTTGAGCAACAGTAACTTTCTGTTTTACTACGCCATACGAGTATGCTAACAGATGCAGTTTTTCAAGAAAATACAACAAGCATCCTGTACCCACGTCTCATACTCTATACTTTACATAAGTTTGAATTTAAATTGCTTTTTAAAACTGTTAAAAATGACATACTCCTTAATATTGTGTAATTTATTTTTTTGTTTGGTAAAATTTGTTAAGTTGCGGTGGTTTCTCCAATCTTTAGATAGCTGCTAACATTTCTAGGATAGAAACATCACCACCGCGCTTCAGCCTGGAAAATTAAGCAACGCCTGAGATTTTGCAATATCTATTGTTAAGTCATAAGATTTTAGCCATTGAAGTGATTATGACCTGCGGCTTAACAGCAAGTCTTTCTTAATTTTCGCGACCTAGAAAACGCTGTTGTATAGCTCGCCAGTATGCCATAAGTGGAATTTGATAAATTTCAATAAAAAGCCAAACAATAATTGTGAGATGCGACAACAGAGTTAATATCGTCCAGATATATGGTAGCCAAGATAGGGGAGTTGCTGGATGGGGTGGAAAATTATAAGCCACTACCCCAATTAAAGTTGTTGGCAGAAGTACAAAAGCCGCAGCAGCTATCACATAGCCCCAACCAAATTCTACACCTTCTATTTGCGCTTCTGTCCAATTAAACCCATTCCAATGCCAAATGAGGGGCGGTTGTCTGGATGGCATTTTAAGAAGCTGTTGTTCTACGTTGACAGTAAAAATTTGTTGACAGAAGTCACAAGACATAGCCTCCATGAGTGGCATATGACTAATCTTACCCACACGACAGACAGGGCAGGGGTAAACTCCTTGATAATTGAAAGATGTGGTTAAAACTTTGGTACTGGGCATAATAATACTTGGTCGTCTTCAAGTGTTAATACAGTCAATTATGGGGTCAAAATGATGAATGATGGATTATGAAATGAGCAGTCCACACCAATTTCTCATTCAGCATTCATACATTCATTCTTTCTCCATGCTCTGTGAAATAAAATATTTTTAAAGTTCTGTAAATGAGATGATAGCGAGCCAGCAATAAGTTTTGATTGTCAGAATTGTACTGAGTTTAACCCTTTTTTTTTTGTTCTGGTGGTCTTGACGCGACTTGTTTCCTATGCTAACGTCAGAAAACATAAGTGTAAATTAAATTATTCAAGCAAACGCCTGACAAATGATCAGCAGCAATTCCTATTTTTATTTTTGGTTTAGGGTGGTTCACCGGGAGTGAGTCAAGTTTCCTTATGGAAGCCGCCCGGTGAACCGCAGAGCGAACTCTGCGGTTTTTGTTTTTTAAGGAGTGAAATTTCATCGTGATGACCTATTTCAGTAGCTGGTTTTATGGCTTTTACTTTTACCCCAGAATAAGTTCCGGGTAAGTCGCGTCATGTCGATGAATCGTTAAAGCCCGGAACTGACAAAGGTTCTGGGCTTTTTTATTAAGAAGAAAAGGGACTAGGGATTAGCGATTAGCTACAGGGTAAGAATCTCAAGAAACTTGTCCTAAAACACTACATCTGCCGAATCCCGAATCTCGAATCCCTAATTTTTAAGGAGAACCGAACCATGAATAATGCTAAACTAGCCGCCAAATCTCATCCTCACCATCAGACAATCGTCAACCTCTCCGAAAAAGTCGCTTTTGGTGGTACGGAACTGGTGATTATTGGCGGACCTTGCGCCGTTGAAAGCGCCCAACAAATGGAGACAGTCGCCCAAAACTTATCCGCTACACCCGTACAAGCTTTGCGTGGCGGTGTCTACAAACCCCGCACTTCTCCCTACGCCTTCCAGGGAATGGGAGAGGAAGGACTAAAAATTTTGGCAGGGGTGCGATCGCACTACAATATCCCAGTCATCACCGAAGTTATGTCAATCTCGCAAATTGAAGTCGTCGCCGCTCATGTTGATATGCTGCAAGTGGGTAGCCGCAATATGCAAAACTTCGATTTGCTGAAAGCTTTAGGACAAGCAGGTAAGCCGATACTCCTCAAACGCGGCTTATCGGCGACAATTGAAGAATTCGTGATGGCAGCCGAATATATCTTAAGCCACGGAAATCCTGATGTCGTGCTGTGCGAACGGGGTATCCGCAGCTTTGATAATTACACCCGTAATGTCCTGGATTTAGGAGCAGTGGCGGCTCTTAAGCTGATCACTCACTTACCTGTGATTGTAGATCCATCCCATGCAGTAGGCAAGCGCGAACTCGTGGCACCTGTTGCAAAGGCGGCTGTTGCTTGTGGCGCAGATGGGTTAATTATTGAGTGTCACCCAGAACCAGAAAAATCTGTTTCTGACGCACGTCAAGCGCTGTCTTTGGAAGATATGGTGAATTTAGTTGATAGCTTAAGGCTTGTAGCAGCATCTGTTGGACGGAGTATATCGCAAGACATCGGGGCGGGTTTCAAACCTGCCCCTATTTGTTGTGCCGCTTAAATGTTGGTAGTTTCAAAAGACAACAACAGCAAAGCGATGGCGATCGCCCTGTCTAAGTAAGACAACTCAATTTTGTCTGGTAACGACCACAGAGCGATCGCCTTTTGCTGGTGTCTTCTCTCGATAACTGCCTAGACTGAGGAATTTGCTTTACTCCAGACGTATTTTTGACAAGTTTCGCAGGCTGCAATCGCCACACTGGGTTGTTCAGGATTCTCGATTTCTTCAGGCTTTGTAAAAACGGGATGGTAACGGAGGCGATCGCAGCAGATTTGCAGCCAGGTTTGCCAATTGCCACCGCGCCACAACCGCACAGTCCCATCAAAACCACTACTGACGATGTACTGCCCATCTGAACTGATGGCGATTGAGTATACAGAACCTTGATGTCCTCGGAAGGGCTGACCAATTTGGTTGCCCTGAGTATCCCATAACCGCACTGTATTGTCTTCACCGCCACTAATAATGTACTCTCCATCCGGGCTGATAGCGACTGAGTTGACCCAATTATTATGTCCTCGGAATGGTTGACCAATCTGGTTACCCTGCCTATCCCACAACCTTACGGTAGTGTCTTTACTGCCACTAATAATGTACTGTCCATCCGAGCTGATGACGACTGAGGTTACATGATCCTCGTGCCCAAGAAAGGGCTTACCTTGTGGGTTGCCCTGCTTATCCCACAACCGCACAGTCTTGTCTTCCCCGCCACTAACGATATACTGCCCATCTGGGCTGATGGCGACTGAATAGACAGAACCCTCATGCCCCCTAAAGGGCTTAGCTTGTGGGTTGCCCTGAGTATCCCACAACCGCACTGTGGTGTCTTCACTTCCACTGACGATGTACTGCCCATCCGCGCTGATGGCGACTGAAGTGACATAATTTAGATGTCCCTTAAAGGGCTTACCTTGTGGATTGCCGTGAGTACCCCACAACCGCACTGTGGTGTCTTCACTAGCACTAACGATATACTGCCCATCTGGGCTGATGGCGACTGCCCTGAAATAATATTCCTTATGTTCTTGCTCTTTGAAAGGCTGACCAACCTGCTTACCCTGCTTATCCCACAACCGGATTGTGTTGTCGTTCCCGATACTAACGATGTACTGCCCATCCCGGCTGATGGCAACTGAGGTGACCTCACGCTTATGCCCTCGGAATGGTTGACCAATCTGGTTTCCCTGCTTATCCCACAACCGCATACTCTTGTCTTCACCGCCACTCACAATGTACTGTCCATCTGGGCTGATAGCGACTGACCTGACATAATTCCTATGTCCTCGCAAGGGTTCACAAATCTGGTTGCCCTGCTTATCCCACAACCGTACGGTCTTGTCTTCACCGCCACTCACAATGTACTGTCCATCTCGGCTGATGGCGACGGAATAGACAGAACCCTCATGCTTTTGGAAGGGCTTACCTTGTAGCTCACCCTTGAAGTTCCACAACCGTACTGTGCCGTCCCAACTACCACTGACAATGTACTGCCCATCCGGGCTAATAGCGACTGAGGAGACCGTATCATCATGCTCCAATGGCTTACCTTGTGGCTCACCCTTGAAATTCCACAACCGCACTGTGCCGTCCCAACTACCACTGACAATGTAGTGCCCATCCGGGCTAATGGCGACTGAGGTTACCGTATCATCATGCTCCAATGGCTTACCTTGTGGGTTGCCTTGCTTATCCGACAACCGTACTGTCTTGTCATAACTACCACTGACAATGTACTGCCCATCCGGGCTGATGGCAACTGAGGTGACACCTTGACCCTCATCATGCCCCTTGAAAGGCTTACCTTGTGGGTTGCCCTGCTTATCCCACAACCGCACTGTTCCATCAAAACCGCCACTGACAATGTAGTGCCCATCGGAACTCATGGCAACTGAGGTGACACCATACTCATGCCCAAGGAAGGGCTGATCAATCTGATTGCCCTGAGTATCCCACAAACACACTGTATTGTCTTCACTGCCACTGACAATGTACTGCCCATCCGGACTGATGGCGACTGAATAGACAGAACCCTTGTGTCTTTGGAAAATATTTTGCTCTCTGGCTATTTCCATCGCCTGATGCAGGCTATTCTGCACCGGGCTAAAAATTTCCTCTGGCAATGTTTCTAAATTCTGTCCCATTGATTGAATCGCTAGCAACAAGCCTTCTAGAGGTTGTACGGGGAGCAAATCCAAAACCCGAGCAGCTTTCTGTTGTAATTCTGGTCTTGCCCGCAGTTTTTTCGCTTGCTCAATACTATTCTTAATAAACTCCGTCTCTCGCTGATTCAACCAGTTATGAGGTGATGCCAGTATCTTTTCCAACTGGTTAAGGCGATCGCCATCAGGTAACAATAGACCAGTATCTCGATTATTTCTGTCCCAATCATTGGCAGTAGGTGTTAGACGCTGTTGCAGTGCTAGATTTTCCAGATTTTCTTGTATCCACTCCTGTAACTTGCCCCACCCCCGCACTAAGTAGTCATGAGCTGCTTCTACATAGGGTTCTCCTGTTTCCTGTCCGCCAACAATTAAGCGGGCTTTGTCGAGATGGTCGATGACTTGCTGCACTCGCTGCGTTTCTGCATCGTCTGGGTACTTCAATTCAGATAATGGCACCCGTCGCCTTGCTGGGTCTCCACCTTCAATCGTCAGCATCCGCAGCATCACCCGCCGGGTGGTACGCTCATTGTCTGGATCAAGCTTTACCAACTTATGGTATTCCTGAGTCGCGCTGCGGGTCAAGGAGCCAGCAACGCCTCCTTCTTTGTCAAATTCAGCATCTATTGTCAGCGCACGGTCAGTCATGCTGGGGTCTTCCCTCCACTTTTTGTGGAGTTTGATGTAGAGTTCGCTGAGGGTGAAAGATAGCAACGGCAATGCTCCTGGCATTTGCCCAACTTCGTCAATCAGCTTGTCTACTAAATTGGGCGGCTCGAAGTACAGTGCCATTTCGTTCGCTGGTCCCTCAATTGCTTGCCGTAACTCATCAGACCGCATAGGTCGTACTGGAAACCGAGCTAAAGTCCAGTATGACTTTAAAACATTAGAGTTGAGAAAGCGAGGTTCAAAATCGGAACGTAAAGTGACTATAATTCGCAGTTGCGCCAGCTTAGCTGCCAAAGTCACCTCTAGCAGTTGCAAAAACTGTTGCCACTCTTGCGGTTGGTTGTCCTGCTTGACTTGTTCAGTCTTCCGACTTAAGGTAATTAACTCCTCAAATTGGTCAATTACCAGCAAAAGCTTAACATCGGGATTCTTTTGACTCCATGTAGTTAAAATCTCGATGAACTGATTGGGGTTTCGTTGTAAGCGCTGACTCAGCGGGTTGAAGCAATCCAAAACTGCCTGCTTCAAATGCTCCCGCTCCTCATCATTTCGACATAAAGAATTCAGTATTTCAAAATGGTCAACGACCAGCAATAGTTTCGCTTCTTTGTTATCTTGTTTCCAGATATAGTCAATTGTGGTGATTTTCTCACGTTCTTGTTTTAACTGTTTTGTTTTATCACTTTCCTTTCCATTTTTGGCTGAATATTCAGTAATTTTTGCAGCTATTTTATTGTTTTTTTCTGATATAATATCGTTGATAAAATTCAGGGTATCTAGTTGATTTGTAACAGTGACATCACTAATCGCCAGAATTGTCCTTGCCAAGGCAAAGAAGGGAGATTCACCAGGACGCATTGGCGGCAGAATATGCCACTGTTGTTGATATTCCTTGCGTATATATGGAATTAGCCCCGCTTTGACCAAACTCGATTTACCAGAACCGGAAATCCCCAAAACCACAATGAGCTGATTATTGGATTGGTCAGACTGCGAAATTCGCGCATATAATTCTTCCACCAGTTCCTTTCTACCAAAGAAGAACCGGGAATGCTCTTCCTCAAAAGGTTTCAAACCGCGATAGGGATTATTATTTTCATCTAGGGTTGGAGCAGGTTTTAGCTCACCTGGTTCAAAACCTGCTTTTGTAAAGATGTATTCGCCTCTGTCATGTCGTTGCAGGGGCCAAAGTCCGGGGGTTTGAAATTCACTCTTCCCATCTTTAGTTATTAAACAATCGCGCAGATATATATAGAGTTCAGGGGCTGTCACCACGTTATCCCTTGTTAAATCTGCCTTCTTTTCTCGCAATCCTTGAATGAGTGCTAAAGCAAAAGGTGAGTGCTGAGAATTGTCCGCTGTTCCCCGTTGGTCGGTTAAAAAGTCGAGTGCTTCTTGGTTATGTGCAGCCGACGTGAGGACTTGCCAAGCGGAATATCTGATAAAGCGGTCATAATGCTCACGGTGAATTGTTTCTGGAACTGGGATGAGTTTCCTGGTACTCGCCCAGCGAAAAGTGCCAGCAAAACAACAATCCAAAATCACTAACAAGTGATGACAATTGAGCGCCCCGAGAGCATTGTGCAACTCCCGCATTGGGAGAAAACTGTCTAGGTTGCTTAGCTGGGCATCTTGCGGAATAAGATAGCCAGCAGGAC
Source organism: Kalymmatonema gypsitolerans NIES-4073 (assembly GCF_002368435.1). Taxonomy (GTDB): domain Bacteria; phylum Cyanobacteriota; class Cyanobacteriia; order Cyanobacteriales; family Nostocaceae; genus Kalymmatonema; species Kalymmatonema gypsitolerans. Next base: position 5,525,887 of record NZ_AP018268.1, on the reverse strand, counting down.
CGTCTTCAGCATTGCGTGCGACACCATGTCCAGCAAAGTAGAACAGTAGGCGATCGCCCTCTGTTGGCTTAATTTTATCGGGTAATGTCTCAAAAAGCAGGTTATTGAGGTTTTTTAGAGTTGCTTCGCCGTGAGGCGGGAACAGGCGAATAACTTCTCTATACTCATACTCTGTTTCTAATAAATTAGCAATTTCATTTGCATCATTTTCTGGCGTTTTCAAGGGGTGAATGCCATTTTTATAGTTATTGATGCCAATAACCACGGCTATATTGCGTTCAAAATTAGTTCTCTTCAAACTCCAAATCATTGCCGTATACCATTAACTAAGTTATGTAAAATGTTTCCAGAAACCCGGTTTCTCAAGTCGCATCTAGGGAATCAAAATCAGAATGTGTCACGAAAAGTTTCACCTGTTGTGTTGTCCATTCCTTACTGGGATAAGCAGCAGCATTGAGAGTTCTATGTGGGGGTTGTTCACTAGCCACAGCTGCCAATAATTCTTCCAGCGGGTCATTTGCTCTGGTTACCTGTTTCTCCTTACGAGGTTGGTCTAATGCTGGTAGTTCTAGCCAGCGGAAATTAGTTGCACCAACTGTTGCAAAAACTTTGAGAACTGTAGCACCTTCTTTGTAATCTTGTGCAAGGCTTGTACGGATTGGAATTAGTTTTTCCTTGCCTGGATCTAAGGGTTCAAAAGCACCTGCACCGCCTGGGTGGATCTGTTTAATACTCCAATCAGAGTCAATTGCCAGTACAGTAATATTGAGAACTTGGGAAGATGCATTGCCAATACGCAGAACTGCTTCTTCATTAACATTAAGGGTTGGTACGTTACCAGGAGCATTGATGGGTTTTAGTTCACGATTTTCTCCTGCTTTGCATAGCTCAACTTTGAGCTTTCCTGCAAGAGGCGATCGCTGGTCGTTGTTGTCAAGCTGTAAAGTGGCGTGGTATTTTGACAAATGTACCAAGCGGTTCACCACACTAGCTGCGGCATTCGGCTCACCTACTTTCAGCGGCGATCGCAAATTTATAATTGGTTCTCCGCCTGCATCAAGGATTTCATACTCTCTTTGCTCGTTAACAGACACCTGATAAGTAACAGGTTCATCGCTGATTTCATCAACAGACAAGAATTCTACCCAAGTATTGCCTTGTACTTTTGCCTTGGCGGCTTTGACTGCTGCTAATGCTTCGTTGCTTAGCAAAAGGCGTACCTTGCGGACAAGCTTGACACCAGGTGACAGCAGTACAGCAGGAGCACCATCTTCAATAGTTCCTTCACCTAGGGTTTTCGGGGTTTGTTCGCTCGCTGCGGTTCCAGGAATATAAAGACGCAGCGTATCCTGTGGTTGCGGTGATGTTTTGGAAAAAATAGAGCGTGTAGGATTAGGGGGAGTGGAGATTGTGCGAGAATTCCCCAAGTCTCTGTTTCCTGACCTGCTTTGGTCAGTCGTTGTGATTTGACGCAATGCAGAACCTGCATTTTCTTGATTGAGAATTGCTGTAATCTCCGCCCAAGATTCTTCTGCACCAACTTCTACAATCTTCGCCAGTGCGACTCGCTTGTTAGTTTGGGTGAAATCAGTTGTGCCTAATTGATAGATAGCAAACTCTGCGCCCTTACGCAGACCTTGTGCTTGACCTGCTTGCAACAAAACCCGATTTTTTGCCAAATCTACTTTTTTTACGATAACAGCAGGCTGGGAAGACATAGATTGACCGCTGAAGACAATGCGCGAGCCCTCGCCTTGCAGCATGGGTGTTTGTCGCGCAAACTGACTGTTTACCTTTGCGAGAATGCGATCGTGCAGTACCTTGTAAGTAACTTCTCCCAGCTTTTGCAGAGAGTCCAAGAACCAATAAGTCAGCGCACCGTTGCTCTGTTTGCCATCGAAAGCATACTCATAGGCATACTCATTATCCCGACAAGCAGCCAATAAAACATAACCCTGCGGGTAGGGTAACCAACCACTGGTGGCGGTAACGTTGCGAGTCGTTTGTTGTCCCTTTGTTAACATGAGCCAGGTTTGGCTCAATTCGTCAGCCGATGCAACTAAACTCTGTGTTGGTCGCGGCGTTCTGTCTACAGCGTCCTTGTTAAGACCACGAATATTAGAGTCATCTACACCTCCTCGCGTTGCACCTCCAGAATGGCAGCTATCCAGCACCACTGTGACAACTAATCTTTTATCTACCATATTTTGTAGAAGTTTTGCTAACTCCAGGTCGCGAAGATAGCGGGCTTGGGAGTTGCCAATATCTGTGGGAACAAGTGCTTCATCAACACCGTAGTTTCCCTTGAGTTCTGGATAAATTGTTGCCGCACGTCCTCCGTGTCCAGAGTAGTGAATGTAAACGTGGTCTTGAGGTTGAGCTATTTCGGTAAGTTCTTTAAATTTGGCTACGATATTCTTGTAAGTTGGTAACAGTTCCGCAGGCTCTTTTGGCAAGTTGGAACCGTCAAAGTGAGAAGCCGTAAGCTTGAAAATCTGTGCTTGAGGTACTTGCAGCGTGTTTTTCAAGAAAGCTTCTACATAGTTAATATCGCGCACGCATCCCTTAAGGCTCTTGTAAGAAGAACCATCAGGCAATGTATTTGGTAGATAGCAATCAATTCCTATCAATAATGCGTATACTTTTGAGGTAGAATTTGTCCACTTAGCCATCTTTGTTGCTTCCTTGTAAACTACTCAAGCTACGGCTAGCTACATCAGCACTTAAGCCCCAGAGTATCAACCCCAGGTAGTCAGAAAAGGGTCTAGCTCCAAAATTTTTGCCATTTTCTACATAAAGAGAATTTATTCCTAAGGCAGTCAAAGCAAGTAATAGAGTTAAGGAAAGTAAGGGTCTGACAAACCACAGTGTTGCTTCAGCACGAACTTGCTCTGACAAACCAGAAAGTTGAATCATAAACCTTTGAAAACGCTTTAATGGAGTAGGTTTACCTGATGAGTCTGATGAACTTTTGAGAATACTGTCAGTAGCAGCTTCGGCTGACTCTATATACTCTTTAATATTTGAATCACCTGAAGACCTGGCTCTCACATCCTCCAAAGTTGCCTTCAACTTTTCCAAGAATTCTTTGGCTTTGGCATCATCTTTTTCGGCTATGTAAAAGCGAACCTTTTCTATTTGCTCTCTAGCTTCTTTTTCTGATGTACTGTCTAATGGTTCTTCTCCTATTCTTTTCTCAATTAATTGCAGGTTAGTTAATACTTGTAGACGGTTCTGGATTGCTTCAATGTTAGCCTTCGCCGCATCAAGCTTGTCACGGAAAACAAGTTTCCGTACTTCGCCAGACATACCAGTTAGTATCTTTTTATCATCTTCGTTTTCTAGACGGGCATCTGCGATATCTTGGTCAAGACGGTTTACTTCTTTGAGAGCATCCGCTTGATTTCCACCCGATCCCTGTACATATTTGAAGAGCCTACCCAGGATAACCCCTAGGAACAGTACGACCAGAGGAAGGAGTGGACCACTTCTGACGTTCAAGTTGATGGGCAATGTCAGGCGATCGCCCTGAGCGCCCAAGGTTAGATATACAGCTCCGTTATAATTGTCGGGAGGCATAACAGAGCGTTTCAAAACCAGACGCATACTGACAATCTGGTTAGCAGGCAAAGGCTTGGAGACCTGAGGAATTGATATTGCGGAGCTGTTCAGTTGGTAGCCAGTCAGCTCACCTTGGGCTACAACCGCAGTGTTAACAACGTTTACAGCAGCTGGAGTAGGGTTATCGAACTGCAACTCTCTGTGCTCGATATGTGCACTCTTCGGTAGTAGAACACGACCCAAGGCACAGTCTAACCCTAACCAACCTCCGCAATTCACTAAATTCAGCTGGATTTGCTCAGTACCTTTTAATGGAAGTAAAGCGCGCTGTTTGCTGACAGCTAACGTCGGAGGAGTTGTTTGTGGCTGAGTTTGTGTCTGGTTATCCTGTGGATCTGTTTGAGCTAAAGCTGGACTTTGGAGCAGAACTAGAGGTAGCAGAATTGTTAGTATCCATTTTTTCATTGCATTACCTTCAAAAGTTAGAAATGGATTTATATGTAACAATTCCCTCTCCTTGTAGGAGAGGGTTAAAAAGAGGTGGGGAGAGGTAAATTTCTACATCAGCTGCTTAAGCCTTTTTTACATTGACTTTCACCTGTTTTGTAGTCCATTCTCGACTCGGATAAGCCGCTGGGTTTAATTTGCGCTCTTTGGGATTTTCATCGTTAATGGCAGCTAAGAGGTCTTCGAGTGGATCGCTTCCTTTAGTTGATATGCTCTTTGTGGCAAGTGGTTGATCCAGAGGAGGTAATTCCAGCCAACGGAAATTAGGTGAACCAACTGTCGCAAAAACTTTGGCAATGTCCGCGCCGTCTTCATAGCCATCTGCTAAGCTTAAGCGAAATGGGATAATCTCTTGTTGTTGAGGGTCAATAGTTATGAATCTGTTCCCTTCCTGTTGTGGATAAGCCTGGGTGATAGACCAATCAGACCCTAAATCCAAGACAGCGACATTGAGTTCCCTTGAATAGTCATTGCGGATACGCAGGAATATCCACTCACCAGCTGTTATCGTTGGATTGTCAGCAGCATCAAGCGGCTCTAATTCAGATTCGGGTGGAATTGGGTCTACTGGATCGTAGTCTTTGAGCTTGCCAATCCACTCCACTGTAAGCTTTCCTATCAAAGGGTTACTTTTATCAAAGTTGTCAAGCGCCTCACTGGCGTGATATTTGGCAAGATGCACCAGGCGTTTCACCAGGTTAGCAGCAGCATCTTTTTCGCCAACCTTCACCGGGGGTCGCATATTAGCAAATGGTGTGCCGGTGCGATCGCAAATCTCATATTCGCCGTTTTTGTTGATAGCGACAAAGTAGTGAGCAGCTTCTTTCTTGCCGTCTTTATCTGCATCAGGTACTAACTCTATCCAGCCCTTGCCGACTTCCAGAGCGTTGTTTACATTTTGGAATACATTTTCTTGCAGCTTGTAAACTTCTTGAGGGAGTTTCCTAGCAGACAATTTATCTGCCAGCAGTTCATTCTCTGTCTGAGCCTCTTCTAAATAAAGTAGACGGACTTTCCGCACAAGATTAGTGGAAGCTGAAGTCAGGACTGCTTGGTCGCCTTGCTTGACTGGTTCTTTACCGGGCAAGGGCTTGAGTTCACACCAAGATTGCGTTGCTCCCAGTTCTGTAATTGTTGCTACAGCTAAGCGATTTTCTGGCTTAAATTCCCTAATACCTTGTGGGTAAATGGCAAATTCTGCTCCTTTGCGAAGACCTGCTACCTGACCTGTTTCTATGCAGATCCCATTAGGATTAGTAGCCAAATCAACCTGCAACACGGGCACCGTATACTGAATTTTTGCATACTCACTACCCAAGACAATACGGTTGCCTTCGCCAATTAGCATAGGCGTTTGTTGGGGAAACTGAGTGTTAACTTTGGCGTTAATGCGATCGTGCAGATCCTTATAAGTCAACCCAGAACTCAGCTGCCTCAAAGAGTCCAACAGCCAGTAGGTGAGCGCTCCATTACGCTCTCTAGTCTCTTGGTTAAAGACAGACTCATAGGCAGACTCAGTTGGGCGGCAAGCTGCTAACAAAACGTAATCTCTTGACTCAGGTAACCATCCTGAAGAGAGGCTGCGCGTGCTTCCTCCAGTAAGAGTCTGCCAGGTTTGGGCTAATTCTTCAGCTGAGGCAACCAAACTTTCTGTTGGTCGAGGCGTTGTATCAACGACATCCATTCCCCGGATATCCGAGTCATCTCCTCGTGTCGAGCCTCCAGAATGGCAGCTATCTAGCACGAGTGTGACAACTAGCCCTTTATCCACCATTTCTTTTAAGATTTGTCCCAACTCCAGGTCGCGCAGATACTGTCCATCCGGCTTACCGATATCAGTAGGAACCAACCCCTCGTCTATGCCATTTGCTCCCTTAATGTTCGGGTAGTTGGTCTTTGCACGCCCACCATGTCCCGAGTAGTGGATATACACCTGGTCGTCTTTTTTAGCAATTGCAGTCAGTTCTTGGAACTTAGCCACCATGTTTTTATAGGTAGGCAACAGTTCTGGTGGTTCAGATGGTTGGGTTGGGTCGGAACCAGTAGTAGAAGCAGTAAGCTTCAAAATGTGGTTTTCTGGAATTTTCCACATTTCTTTTAGAAAAGCTTCTACGTGGGTGATATCACGCACGCACCCTCCGAGACTTTTGTAGTAACCCCCATCAGGTAGTTGATTAGGCATATAACAGTCAATGCCTATCAGCAATGCATAAAAGTTTGGTGTTGAACTTGTTTGGTCAGCCATCTTTATTGTTACCTTTTTGTAATATATTTGACCGAAGAAACCTATTTTCTTTGGAAGTATTACGGCTTTACTGTTATGGTGCCTGTAGTAGCCAGTTGCTTTCTTGAAATAACGCAGGCACGTCTTTTTCAGCGAACTATAGAGAATTTGGATTGATGTGTTTGGCTAGTTCTTTCTTTGTCAGCAGCAATGTCTAGCAACAAGTTGCTACGAGTCTACGTCCTCTGCACCACCTTCTTTATTTACGTTGTCAAAGCTTATAAATATATAAAGGACAATAGCAAGTGCTTATGCACTACCTTGTTTGTTAAATTTGTCAAATCCCCTACAAGTTCATTGCAACAATTCCGTAATTTATAGCTGTTCTCCATCGAGCGCAATACAGGTCGTTTGTAGGGGCACAGCAATGCTGTGCCCCTACCGGGTGATGTATGCAACACCAGAAGCGCTATTATTTAAATAATTTACAAGACAATTTTAACTATACAGCAATTATTTATTTCCTTAGATAGATGATTGATAACACTAAACTTTGTGTCTTAGAGGATGTTTTCAAATAAAAAAGGATAGGCAAATTGCCTATCCCCCAACAATAATCACTTTTAAAGTGAGCTATCGCTTAAGCGCTACTTTTCTTTGCAGTACGTATGCTTCAAAGTTAGCTCAAGTTCCAGAAGTCCAAGAGTTTGTGTACTCAATTTGGTCTGAGGTGAGGGTATCAATCTGAATTCCCATCGCCTCCAACTTCAGTCGTGCAATTTCTTGATCCACCTCAGTTGGAATTGAGTGGATACCAGGTTCCAGGTTACCTTTATTCTTCACAAGGTATTCGCAACCCAAAGCTTGGTTAGCAAAACTCATATCCATAACCGCACTGGGATGTCCTTCTGCTGCGGCTAGGTTAATCAGGCGTCCTTCACCAAGAACGACGACGGATTTACCGCTTTGCAAACGATATTCTTGTGTGAAGGGACGTACTGTCTTCACTTCCTTCGCTTTCTCGCCCAAAGCGACGAGATCCAACTCAATGTCAAAGTGACCGGAGTTACAAACGATCGCGCCATCTTTCATGGCATCGAAATGCTCACCACGAATGACGTGCTTATTGCCTGTCACAGTGATAAACAAATCGCCTTGGGATGCAGCTTCCGCCATTGGGAGTACGCGGAAACCATCCATCACGGCTTCAATTGCTCTAATTGGGTCAATTTCGGTGACAATGACGTTAGCACCAAGTCCCCGCGCCCGTAATGCTGTGCCTTTACCGCACCAGCCGTAACCAACAACGACTACGCTTTTCCCAGCAAGCAGGATATTTGTAGCGCGGATAATGCCGTCGAGGGTGGATTGTCCGGTACCGTAGCGGTTATCAAAGAAATGTTTGGTGTCAGCGTCGTTGACGTTGACTGCGGGGAAGGTGAGGACGCCATCTCTAAACATGGCGCGCAGCCGCACAATTCCTGTTGTGGTTTCTTCTGTGGTGCCAATGATCTCAGCAAGTTGGTGCTGGCGTTGTTGTACCAGAGTCGCGACGACATCACAACCGTCATCGATGATGATGTTGGGGCGATGGTCTAAAGCGATTTGTACGTGGCGGCTGTAGGTTTCGTTATCTTCACCTTTGATGGCAAAGACAGGAATTTCATGATCGGCGACGAGGCTAGCAGCTACGTCGTCTTGAGTTGATAGGGGATTGCTCGCAATCAGCAGAGCGTCTGCACCACCAGCTTTCAGTGCAATTGCTAGGTGTGCTGTTTCTGTGGTCACATGGCAGCAAGCCACAAGGCGAATACCCGCAAAGGGTTTTTCTTGGGCGAAGCGATCGCGGATTTGCCGTAAAACTGGCATTTCGCGTCCAGCCCATTCAATGCGCTGTCTTCCCAAGGAAGCTAGGGCGAGGTCTTTAACCTCGTGCTTTAATCGGGGAGAAGTTGCGGTCATTAAATAGTTCCTCAATTAGAAAAAAATTGGCGTAAATTCTCACGCACACTACTAGATTATTCCACAATTAGCAAAATGCCTGCCTCAACTGTGAAATATAATCTGTGATTAATTTGTTAATTTTATACTTTTGCCCAAAAACTTTATTTTTTCTTGTGTCATCTACCGAAAGATAGGAAAAAAGCAAAAAAAACCAGAAATTATGACCTTAAGATTTGTTAAAACTTGACTGAAGACGGATACAATTACACAGTTTGAGTTTGGAGTATGGCTCTAAGAGTACTGAACTGTACATTTTGCTCAAGGAGGTGTAAAAGTGCGCTTTCAATTTTTGGCGATAGCTCTTTCTTCCACAGTGATAACAGTAGGGGCAATGCCTCCAGTAACAGCGCAGATTCCTTTTTTGCCTACGGTGCAACTTCCCACCCATCGCACTCAAGAATCAGACAATAGAGTGGTTTCTCGGTGGGTGTATTTGGATGGTCGTCGGGTGATACAGATAGCGGCACCAAGGACAAACGTTTCAGAACGTTCACAACAAGTTCAACGAAATTTGAATCAAATTACCGAAGATTTCTTGAAAAAACCTGACTCAAAGCTTGATGTGCAGGTTGAGCGTTCAGCTGGTTCACCACCAGTCATTCGCGTCAATGGTTATTACCTGATGACCGTCACTTCCCAGGACGCGAACCAGCTACAAGTAAATACCCCCTCAGCGGCGGCAGATTTAATCGCCCAAACGTTGGACGATGAATTCAATGAGGCAAGAAACGAGCGACGATCCGAATCTTTAATCCGCCAGGGTGCAATTGCTGGTGCAACTGGTTTGGGGATGATTGTATTGAGTTGGGGAGTGTATAGCTGGCAGCGCCGCTCAAGAAAGTACCCACTACAGCCGCCGCTTCCAACCTCAGCAGAAGCTAAACCTATTACGACACAGCTGACTCAACAGGAACATCAACATCTCAAAGAAGTCAAGCGGCGACTTTCTCAGCTAGGGCAAGGAACGATTTGGGGCGGTGGAACTTTCTTCATACTCGGTCTGTTTCCCTACACGCGACCGCTTCAGATCCTCATTATCTCAGCGGCGCAAATTCCTTTGAGCTTGGGTGTTGTGGTACTGGGAACTTATGTGGCAGTACGTCTCTCCTATGCCCTGATTGACCGCTTTACCACTGCTTTGATCAACAGTAGTGCATTACTCACTCCTCAAACGTCGGAACGTCTACAGTTGCGAGTTTCTACAATTTCTGGCGTTTCCAAAGGTATTGTGACCGTTGTCTGGGTGGGAGTTGGCATCCTGCTATCCCTGACGACGCTGGGTATAAATATTGGTCCGTTGCTAGCTGGTGCCGGTTTGGTTGGTGTTGCCGTATCGCTTGCCTCGCAAAACTTAATTAAAGATGCGATCAACGGCTTTCTGATTATCATGGAAGACCAGTACGCTTTGGGCGATGTCATTAACGTGGGAGATGTGGGAGGTTTGGTAGAAAATCTAAATCTGCGGATGACTCAACTGCGGGATGCCGAAGGACGGCTGATCACGATCCCCAACAGCGAAATCAAAATAGTTGCGAATCTTTCTAGTCGCTGGTCACGCGCTGATCTAACTATCCCAGTCGCCTATCAAACCAATATTGACCAAGCTTTAAAGTTGATTGAAACTGTCGCCTTAGAGATGGACCAAGACCCAAAATGGCAAAATCCAATTTTGGAAACCCCCCAAGTTTTAGGAATAGATAATTTTGGCGACAGAGGTTTGATTATCCGCGTCTGGATTAAGACACAGCCCCTTAAGCAATGGGAAGTCGCACGGGAGTATCGCCGTCGTCTGAAAGTCGCCTTCGACCACGCCGGAATTTCCATTCCTTTGCCTCAACAATCGATTTGGGTAAACGATTTTCAACTGCAGACACCTCCATTTGATGGCAACGGCAATTCGTCAATAGTCAAACAGACAGATCATAGGGCGTCTACACATTAAGGGATTTCCAACAAATAAATTATCCATTTTATAGCAGAGGCAGCGCCCTTCTCCTGCCGGAGAAGGGCGTTGTGCCGGACTGCTTGCCCTAAGCCAGTTGCCAACAAGATGTCTGCCTCCACAAGAGGTAGCTGGATATTTTTTTATTTGGAAGTTCCTAACCAAAACGTACATACAGTTCAAGGCTTAAAAAACTTCAAAGTGGCGGCAAAATGCGTCTTGGCTACTTTTACCCCAGGTTGGTGATTGCAGTTCTTTGGCGTGATACTGCAATATTATTGAAATACTAGAATAGTCGCAGCTGTTTAATTACTTACCTTATCCGTAAAAGGCAATGACGACCGTAATATTTGTACATGGTACAGGAGTACGGAAGCGCGAATACGAGGAAACTTTTAAAACAATTGAGAAAAAGATTTACGCACAACGTCCTGATGTTAAGGTAGAACCCTGCCTTTGGGGTGACGAATTAGGAACGAGTTTACGTGCCAATGGCGCATCTGTTCCAAGGTATGAGGAAACTCTGGCACTTGATCAGGAAGAGGAAGACAAAGAAATTCTTCTGTGGAAGCAATTGTACCGTGACCCGTTGTATGAGTTGCGGCTGCTGTCACTAAAAACCGACGAAGAGAGAAACGATAACCCTTTTGCAGAAACTCCAGCAGATGAATTGCGCGAGCGTGTTTACAGTCTTACCCCTAAAGGCGAACTGCAAGCCAAATTAGCAGAGGCAGGAATTGCAGAGGTATTTGATGAGGCACGAGAGGCGGTGATACGCTCTGACGCCTATAATGAAGCATTACAAAATGTATCAGAAGAATCTTTAGGTGAATACAGTAATGCCATCTCCAGAGCTGTTGTAGCTGAAGCGATGCTAATTTGCTTACAACAAGAAAAATATCCACCAGTACTTACTAATACAAAGTTGCGAGATAAAGTAGTGGAATTACTTAGTCTGGCTTTGGCTGATGCCGAGTTGGGATTGGGAGGCTGGGTGTTGGGAAAAATTGCTGAATTAGCACTACCTATAGGAACAAATTATGTAGAAGGGAAACGCGGGGCTGTTACCAATAAATTTTCGCCTATGCCTTGCGATATCCTGTTATATCAAGCGCGGGGGGAGAAAATCCGCGATTTTATTAAGCAAACAATAGAACAAGCAGAACCACCAGTCGTTTTACTTGCTCACAGCTTAGGTGGTATCGCTTGCGTGGATTTATTGGTAGAACAGTCTTTGCCGCAAGTAGTGCATTTGGTGACAGTTGGCTCCCAAGCACCATTTATGTATGAGATTAACGCTCTTTGCAGTTTAGAATTTGGGCAACCACTGCCGGATCACTTTCCAAAATGGTTAAATATTTACGATTTACGAGATTTTCTGAGCTACAAAGGAAGTAAAATCTTTCCTAAAGTAAAGGATGAGGAAGTGATTAGCAAACAACCATTTCCGCGATCGCACAGTGCATATTGGGAAAATGACAGAACTTGGGAATGTATTATGGAAATTATCCCAAGATAACTGCGATGACGGAATTAACCGCCAAGCCAAACCAAACTTACGGGTTAATTGTAGGTATTGAAAAATACCACGAATCAAGTTGGAATGTCAAAGGCGGGGGACCGGTCAACGATGCCCTTAAGTTCGCGCTGCTACAGTTTATCAAGATTGGTTAAGCGATAAGGAT